>JAMHUH010000583.1:0-26907 GCA_035904925.1 Nannocystaceae bacterium | reverse complement strand
GCCTCGAAGGCCACGCGCGCGCCGTCGAACACCGCCTGAACCCGAGGTTGAAATCATGAGCTGGAAGCGACACCTGCGGCCGAGCTTGGCCGACCTCGACATCTACGACGTCCCGCCCTCGACCGCGCCCAGTCGGATGCACGCCAACGAGTGCCCCGAGTCCTGGCCCGAGCACGTCCTCGACGCGCTCGCCGAGGTCGTGCGTGGGATCGAGTTCAACCGCTACCCCGACACCTCGGGCCGAACCCTGCGCAAGCTGTTGGCCGATCACCACGGCTGCGCGCCGAGTCGGATCGTGCTCGGCAACGGCAGCGACGAGGTCATCGCGATGCTGCTGACGGCGCTCTCGGGCCCGAGCAGCGGCCACCTCGTCGTGCCCTGGCCGACCTTCGTCATGTACGGCCACTCGGCGCGGGTGCTCGACGTGCCGATCTGCGAGGTCCCGCTGACCGACACGCTCGAGCTCGACGTGCCGGCCATGCGCCGCGTGCTGCCGGGCGCGGCGATCTGTTTCTTGGCCCGGCCCAACAACCCGACCGCGAGCTTGTGGTCGGGCGAGGCGATCCTCGACCTGATCCACGAATTCCCCGAGACGGTGTTCGTGGTCGACGAGGCCTACGCCGCGTATGACCCTGGCTGCTCGCTCTGGGATCCCGCCCGCCCCGACAACTACGTGCACATGAGCACGCTGTCCAAGGTCGGCCTCGCCGCCCTGCGGGTCGGCTACTGCATCGCTCCGCTCGCGCTCGCCCACGCGCTCGACAAGGTCCGCCACCCTTACAACGTCTCGCAGACCAGCATCGCGCTGGCCGAGACCGTGCTGACTCGCTTCGGCGCCGAGCAGCAGCAGATGATCGAGGCCACGATCGCCAACCGGCATCGCCTGGTCGAGCTGCTCCGGCGCCTCCCGGACGCGCACGTCTTCCCCGATCACGGCAACCTCGTGCTGGTCCGCTTCGCCAGCAACGAGCAGGCGCGCGCGCTCCACCAGCAGCTCGCCGACGCGGGCGTGCTGGTCAAGGACGTCACTCGCGTGGCCAAGCTGCACGCTTGTTTGCGGATCAGCGTCGGCACCCGCGAAGACCTCGATCGCCTCGCGGCCGCGCTCTCGCTCTGATCCACCCTCATCCCCAGCGCGATTGCGCTCGCGTTACCATCCGCCGGTGCGGACCTCGACGCCGACGCCGACGCCCTCGGGCCTCGAGACCGAGTCGGACGTGACCGCGACTGGCGGCGGTGCGCCGCTGCTGGCCGCTCCGCTCGCGCTCGGCAGCACGATCGGTCGCTACGTGATCATCGGCAAGCTCGGCACGGGCGGGATGGGGGTCGTCCACGCGGCCTACGATCCCGAGCTCGATCGCAAGCTCGCGATCAAGCTGCTCCACCCGCTCGCGAGCGAGGGTCGGCCGCGGGTCCAAGCTCGACTCCTGCGCGAGGCCCAAGCGATCGCCAAGCTCGCCCACCCCAACGTCGTCGCGGTCCACGACGTCGGCGTGCACGAGGGCCGCGTGTTCGTGGCCATGGAATTCGTCGAGGGCGGGACCTTGGCCGCGTGGCTGCGCGCGCGTCGACGCGGCTGGCGAGAGCTGCTCGGGCCCTTCGTGGGCGCCGGTCGAGGGCTCGCGGCCGCTCACGCGGCGGGCTTCGTCCACCGCGACTTCAAGCCCGCCAACGTGCTGCTCGGCAGCGACGGGCGGCCTCGCGTCGCCGACTTTGGCATCGCCCGCAGCACGCTCGAGCCCAAGCCATCGAGCCCGGGATCGACCTCGAGCGATGGCCCCGACGAGGCCGCGAGCGAGCACGCCAACGAGGCCTCGCGGCACGTGGCGTCGGGTCACACGGGCTCGGGCAGCGCGACCGGGGCCGACGCGCCGACCGGGCCTTCCGTGCACGACGTCGCCTCGGCCGAGCACACGCTGACCCAGACCGGCGCGCTGCTCGGGACGCCGGCCTACATGGCGCCCGAGCAATTCATCGGGGCCGAGGTCGACGCCCGCGCCGATCAATTCGGGTTTTGTGTCGCGCTCTACGAGGCGCTCTACGGCCAGCGACCCTTCGCCGGCGAGAGCGTGCAAGCGCTGATGTTCGAGACCATGTCGGGGCGACTCCGCGAGCCGCCGCGCGGCCACGCCGTGCCGAGCTGGCTACACCGAATCGTCGTGCGCGGGCTCGCGAGCCGAGCCGAAGAGCGCTGGCCCGACATGAACGCGCTGCTCCACGCGCTCGAGCGCGGCCCTGGCCGCACACGCCGGATCGCCAGCTTCGCGTTGCTCGGCACGATCAGCACCAGCTTCGTCGCGATCGCCCTGCTCGGCGTGCTCGCGGCCGAGCCCGAGCCCGCGGATTCACAGTGCACGTTGCCCGACGACGCGCTCGCGCAGACCTGGTCGCCCGCGCTGCGCGAGGCGGTCGCCAACCAGCTGGTCGGCGAGGCAGGTGAAGGCGTGCTGCCGCGCCTCGACGCCTGGGCCGACGAGTGGCGCGCGGCCTGGGTCGACGCCTGCGAGGCGACCAACCTGCGCGGCGAACAATCGAGCGAGCTGCTCGACTTGCGCATGGTCTGCCTCGAGCGTCAGCGTCGACGAGTCGCCGCCTACGTGGTCTTGCTGCGCGACGCCGATCCGACCCTGGCGCGCAAGGCCCTCGACGGCCTCGACGAGCTCGCCACACCCTCGCGCTGCTCGGATCGCGCGGCGCTGCTGGCCCTGCCGCTGCCCGAGGACCCCGAGCAGCGCGCTCGCGTGGCCGCGTTGGCCAGCGCGCTCGACCAAGTCTTCGCCAGCTTGGTCGCGGGCGACTGGGCGCTCGCGCAGCGAGGGCTCGAGCCGCTCGGACCCGCGATCGCGGCCGAGCGCTGGCGTCCGCTGAGCGCCGAGCTGGCGTTCATGCGTGGCGAGCTGCACCGCGGCAAGTCCGAGCGCGAGCCCGGCGAGCTCGAGTACCGCAGCGCCATCGTCGACGCGCTCGCGGTCGGCGACGAGCGGCTCGCGGCCGAAGCCATGCGTGGGCTCGCCGAGCTGATCGCCGAGTGGGAGACCCGCCACGCCGAGGCGCTCGAACAATTGCGGACCGCCGAGGCGCTCGCCGATCACCTCGACGACGCCGGCCTGCGCGGCGAGATCGAGCTGACCCGCGCCAGCGTGCTCGAGCAGCGCGGCGAGTTCGAAGCGGGCCTCGCCGCCGCCGAGCGGGCGAGCGCCGCTTTGGTCGAGGCCCATGGTGAAGGCTCACCCTTGGTCGCCAACGCCCGCTACCGAGCCAGCATGCTGCTCTATCGGCTCGGGCGGATCGACGAGGCCAAGGCCTGGCTCGATCGAGCCCGCGCTGGTTGGGGCGCCGGCTATGGGCCCACGCATCCGGTCTCGCTCCAGCTCGTGCTCGCCGGCGCGCTGCTGGCCGGAGCTGGCGGCGACTGGGCTCGAGCCGAGCGTGGCTTCGCCGACCTGCTCGCGCTCAAAGAGGCCATGTTCGGCCCCGATCACCTCGACGTCTCGGACGCGCTCGCCAACCTCGGCGCCGCGCAGACCAACGCCGGCAACCTCGAGGGCGCCCGCACCAGCCTCGAGCGCGCCCTCGTGATCCGCGAGCGCGAGCTCGGCCCCGACAACCTCTACGTCGGCCACACCCTCGCCAACCTCTCGGCCGTCTACAGCCGGCTCGGCAGGTTCGAACAGGCGATCGACGCCAGCCGGCGCGCCCTCGCCATCCTCGTCACGACCCGCGGCGAGCGTCACCACGACACCATGGTCGGCCACGCCGTCTTCGCCGAGGTGCTCGAGAGCGCCGACCAGCGCGAGCAGGCGCTCGGCGAATTCGAACTCGCGCTCGAGCTCGCCGGCGAGGTCGGCTCGCCCAGCCAGCAGCTCGAGTTTCGCCTGCAGATCGCCCGCGTGCAGATCTTGCTCGAGCGCTTCGACGCCGCGCGAGCGCAGCTCGACGCCGCGCAGGCGCTCATGGGCGACGAGGCCCAAGTCGTGCCGCTGCACGCCCTGCTCTACGAGTATCTGCGGGCTCGGCTCGCGGACCACGAGGGCGACTCGGCCGGCGCAGACTTCCACGCTGCGCTCGCGCGGGCCAAGCTCGAGGGCGCGCAGGCCAGCGGGATCGCGGCCGTCGCCGAGGCCGAGGCCTGGCTCGCGTCGCGTTGATGGTCTTGCCGCGAAGGAAGAGGTTCAGGGCAGCCGGCAGATGTAGCGATTCGCGGCCGCGCAGTTCAAGTCGTTCCACGACCCGCCGGCCCAGGTCGCCATGTTGGCGCAGTCTTCCTCGCCCGCGTTGTTCGGCTCGCCGCCGGCCCAGGCCGTGAAGTCGAGCGGGGTCGCGTCGGCCCAGGCGAAGCTGCCCTCTTGGCTCTGATCATTCAGCCCGATCCACCAGTCCGAGGCCGCGATGCTGAACGCGGTCGCGCTCAGGTAGTCCTGCATCGCCTGGTCGTGCACGGAGATCAGGTGGCCGCCTTGGACCACGCAGTCGGCCTCGGCGTCGGCCCAATTGTGCAGACCGAAGCAGAACGCCGCGTTGCCGACCTCGGGCAGCGGCAAGGCTTGGACCAGGCATTGCGGGCACATTGGCGCGTTGTCCCACTGGCCGTCGCAATTGTCGTCGTCGAGATCGCAGACCTCCATCGCGCCCGGGTGGACGCTGGGATCGAGGTCGTTGCAGTCCTCGCCGCAGCCGTTGTAGCCGTCGTTGTCGTCGTCGACCAGGCTGGGATCGGTGCAGATCAGCGCGTCGAGCACGGCCGGGCCGCGGTTGGTCAAAAAGTCGATGTTGCCCGCGACCGTGCCCACGACGGTCGCAATCGAGTATTCGCGGCGCGGGTCGGCGAGCGCGGCGGCGTAGAGCGTGTCGGCGAGCGTCTGGGCCTCGCTGGCCAAGCCGAGCTGATCGACGCGGGCGACCACCTCTTCATATTTGCCAGCCAAGAGCGCCCGACACTCGAGCGAGGCCGCGCACATCTGGGCCAGGCGACCGTTGCCGCCGAAGGGCGCGAGGTAGTCGACCATGGTCTGGTCGATGCCCCAAGGCATGAACACCCAGCGATTGTCGCTGGTCCGTCGATAGATGAAATAATTGTTGCGCGACCAGGGGTAGCCGTCCCAATCACCCAAATAGAGATCGGTCGCGACCATGGTCAAATAGAGATCGAGATCGAGGACCTCGCTGACGTCGGCGACGAAGGTGTCGGGGTCGGTCATGCCGTCGAGCGCGGTGATCAGCTCGAAGAGATCGGCGAAATCGACGTTGGTCCCGTTGTCCTGGTCGTAGCTGGTCATCCACTCGAGCAGCAGATCGCTGCCGTAGGCGCCCTCGTAGAGGTTGCCCGAGTGCTCACCGTACCAATGCTCGAGGAATTCCCGATTGTCGGTCGATTCGACCGTGGTGTAGAGGCCGTAGGGCTCACCGTTCACGCTGACGACCGCGTGCCCGGCCCGCGGCGCCGGCACGCCGGCCTCACGAAAGAGCCGATAGCCCAGCACCTCGCGCTCCATGCTGGGGTCTTGGACCATGTTGTTGACCGCCAGCTTCTCGACCCCGAGCAGGGTCTGATCGGCGACGTAACGATCGAAGTTGAGCAAGAAGCCGGCCTTTTGATCGAGCGTGCGATAGGAGCCCGCGTTGCCCTTGAGCCGGACGCCGATGTCGTTCAACACCGTGACCTCGCCCGCGATCGTGACCGTCAGGTTGCCCTTCACGTAGAGCTTGCCGTCGACGTCGAGCACGCTGATCGCCGCGGGGCTCAGCTCGATGTCGAACTCGGCGATCGTGCCAGCGTCGAACAAGGGCTCCGAGGGCTCGGCCGGATCGCCGGTCGTGCCCTCCGTGGTGTCCGAGCTCGTGTCGCTCGAGTCCGAGCTGGTGCTGGAGTCGTCGCTGGTCGAGCTCGAGCTGGTCGAGTCGCTGCCCGAGTCGCTGCCCGTGCTCGAGACCTCGTCGTTGGCCGTGTCGCCGCCCGTGTCGCCGGCGGCGTCGCTGCTGACATCGTCGTTGCACGCCGACCCGAGGCAGAGCGCGAGCGAGAGCGACAAGGGCATGAGGGGCGACGTCGAAGGCGAGCGCATGGCAGACCCTCACTGGGCCGCGTTCACGCGATCCTGTCAAGCCCGCAGCGCTCGCTTTGGCATGATTTCCGGACGCCAAGGATCTCGCGCCGAGGCTCGTGAGACACTGATGGGGATGCCGAGTCCACGCGACCTCCAGCTGCCCGAGGGTCCGACCATTCGCCGCATGGGCTTTGGCGCGATGCGGATCACCGGCCCCGGGATCTGGGGCGACCCGGCCGATCGCGAGGCCGCGCGGGCGCTGCTGCGGCGCGTGGTCGAGCTCGGCGTCCAGCTGATCGACACCGCCGACGCTTATGGACCCGAGACCAGCGAGCGACTGATCGGCGAAGCGCTCGCGCCCTACGCCGAGGGCGTGCTGATCGCGACCAAGGGCGGCCTTGTTCGACCCGCCGATCGCTCGTGGCAGCGCGACGCCAGGCCCGAGCACCTGCGGGCCGCCTGCGAGGCCAGCCTTCGCCGGCTGCAGCTCGAGCGCATCGATCTCTATCAGCTCCACGCGCCCGACGAGAAGGTCCGCTTCGCCGACTCGGTCGGCGAGCTCGCGCGCCTCCGCGACGCCGGCAAGATCGGCATGGTCGGGCTCAGCAACGTCGACGTCGCCCAGCTCGCCGAAGCCCGAGCGATCGTGCCGATCGTCTCGGTCCAAAATCGCTTCAACTACGCCGACCGCCAGCACGAGCCCGTGCTCGAGGCCTGCGAGCGAGCCGGGATCGCGTTCTTGCCTTGGTATCCGCTGGCGACCGGCGACCTCGCCCGACCTGGCGGATCCGAGCTGACCGAGGTCGCGCGCGAGCTCGGTGCGACGCCTGGCCAAGTCGCGCTCGCCTGGTTGCTGCATCGCTCGCCCGTGATCTGCCCGATCCCCGGGACCAGCCGGGTCGTGCACCTCGAGCTCAACCTCGCCGCGGAGCGCCTGGAATTGACCGACGAGCAGATGCGGCGGCTCGGCTGAGGGTCGGTCGGGCCCGCTCGCGCAATCGTGAGTTTTTGCAAGGTCGAGCCTCGTGTTCGCGTGCAAGCGCTCGCGGCCGTGGCCGAGAAGACGGCGATGACTCGGCCTCGCCACATCGTCCCCGGCCGGGTTTGCTTCGTGACCGCGCGGGCGGTCAAGCGGCGCTTCGAATTCGTGCCTCGGCGCGAGGTCGTGCAGATCTTCGGCTATTTGTTCGCGCTCATGGCCGATCGTTTCGGCATGCAGGTGCACGAGGCGCTCTGCATGTCGAACCACTTTCACGTGCTGATGACCGACGTCGAAGGGCGCCTGCCAGAGTTCATGCACGACCTCGACATGTTGTTGGCGAGGTCGCTGAACGCCCTGCGTGGCTCGAGCGGGTCGGTGTTCGAAAAGGACTATGGCCTCGTCATCGAGACCGACGAGGCCAAGTTGCTCGAGCACGCCGTCTATACGCTGGCGAATCCCTGCGCCGCCGATCTGGTTCGGCGCTCGCGGCAATGGCCCGGGTTTTCGACCCTGCGTATGGAGTATGGCGCGACCGTCGAATTCCAGCGCCCGCGGGTTGGATTGTGGCGACGAGCCGAAGCGAAGGTCCAGCGCAAGCGAAAGCGTCCCCGCCAGCCGGGCCGAGCGCAGCATCGCGGCAAACCGAGCCGTCTGCCCGAGAAGGTCGGATTCACGCTCGTGCGCCCGAATGCGCTCACGGAGTTGAGCGACGTCGAATTGCGATCCGAAGTGCGGAGCCAGCTCGACGCACGTGAATTGGCATTGATCGAAGACCGGGCGAAGCGGGGCGTCGAGGTCGTCGGCAGGAAAGAGGTGCTCGCGCAGCCTTGGTACGGATTCCCGCTCTCACCCGAGGACCTGTTTGGCTTGGTCCCGCGCGTGGCGGGCCGAAACAAGTGGGCGAGGATTCAAGCGCTGCAGCGGTGCAAGGAGTT
The DNA here is from genome assembly GCA_035904925.1 of Nannocystaceae bacterium. Lineage (GTDB taxonomy): Bacteria > Myxococcota_A > Polyangia > Nannocystales > Nannocystaceae > Plesiocystis. Next base: position 18,946 of record JAMHUH010000583.1, on the reverse strand, counting down.
CGAGCGCGCCCACGCCCGAGCTCGAGCGACGTTCTTGGCCGGGACCCGGGATGTGGTGTGGCCCTTCGGCACGTGGTTGATGCGCGTCCGCTACGGATTGCCCTGCGAGCTGGCGCCGCCTTGACGCTTCGAGTGGCGGAGGAGCAGGCGGGCATGGCGTCCCGCCTGCTCGTGTTGGTTTGGTTGGAAAATTGGCTGATTTCGAGCCTGGAGTGGCCCGTGGGCTGGACGCGATGTGTTGAGATCGCGGCTGGATTGGCGCTCCTCCGACGCCGATCGACCCCTCACCAAGCCCCCGCGCTCCCCGCACGGGGAACGACCTTCGGATAGGGAGAGTTAGTCGATGAGGCCGGCTTGTTGTTCGTGCCAGCGCACCAACGAAGCCACCCGATCCGCCTGGTCCCGGTCGACAATCCGAAACTTGACCCCAAACCCCCGCACGCCCTGGCTGCTGCCTGTCCAGGCCACGCTCGCCTCCAGCCGGAAGGGCCCGCGTCGCTCGCCCTCGATCATCCGATCGTTCAGCTCGAGCTTCACCTTGCTGCCGACCGAGGGTGGGGCCGCGCTGCGGATGAACGCCCCGCCGCGGCTGATGTCGCCGATTCGGGTCGCGTGCGAGCCGATGCCCCAAAACCAGGTCGCCGGGATCTGCGAGGGGATTCGTCGTGACGCGCGGGCTGTCGCGGCGCGGCCATTCGAGACCACTTCGTCGACATAACGCAGGCGCGCCGCGTGATCCGGGACCACGCGGATCACCACCAGCGGCGCTCGTTCGTCGCGCAGGTGGATCGCATCGACGGCGCCGCGCAGGACGATCTCGTCCGCCATCGCCCCGAAGCTGACCTCGACTCGGATCGCGTCGCCGATCGCGACCGACTCGCGCGAGGGGACCTTGATGAAGCCGGCCTCGCCGGACGACTTGCTCGGCTCGAGCATGGCCGCGAGGCGCTCGTCGGCGCGCAGCCGGAGCAAGCGGGCCGCCTCGACGCGGGCCATCTTGCCGGTCGAGAACCTCCGCGAACCCGACTCTGACGCATCTGCCACTGCGCAAACGATAGCCCCGAGCCTGCGCGATGTCATCGGGTTCATGCCTGGTTCATGGCTGGCTTCGCGATGTGTATCGATACCCACCGTGCGTTCCGCACAGGCGCGGGCAGTGCGAGTGCCATGGAGCGCGGGCTCCTCGAGGATGCGATAGGATGTTGCGATCGATGGACCGCAGCACGCTCCAAGCACTGCGCGCACAGCTCGAACGCCAGCGCGCCGAGCTGATCGCCGAGGGCGACCTGGAGATCCCACCGGCCCGCACCGACGCGACCGCGAAGGTCGACGACGACGAGGCCCCCTTGACGGAGATGCAACAATCGATCGCCTCGGCCCGCAACCGCGAGCGAAGCGTGCGGCTGCACCGGATCGCCGAGGCGCTCCAGCGCATGAGCGACGAGCCCGACGAGTTCGGCCAGTGCGAAGCGTGCGAAGAGCCGATTCCGCGGCGGCGGCTCGAGCTCATGCCTTGGGCCACGCTCTGCGCGGATTGTCAGGGGCGACGCGAGCGCGACCAACTCCCCGGTGCTCGCCGCAAGATCACCGACTACCTGTAGCCTGTACACTCCGCCGCATGGGACTCGCGGCCGAGCGGCTGGCCGCGACCGAGGACGCCGACGACTTGTTTCGCGAGCGAATCGTCTAGCTGACGCCGCACGAAGCCTGCCGGGTCAGCGTCGCCTCGGGCACGGCGATCGTGTTCCATTAGCGCCAGACCGGGTACGCTCCCCGGCAATGTCCGAGTCCATCGTCTCGCCGATCGACGGCAAGGTCGCGTTCACCTTCGACTATCTCGATGCGGCCTCCGCCCGCGCCACGATCGAGCGCGCGCGCGCGGCTCAGCAGGCCTGGAAGCGGACACCCATGGCCGAGCGCGTCGGCCTGTGCATGCGCGCGATGGATGCCTTCGCCGCCCGAGCCGACGAGCACGCCGAAGCGATCACGCGAATGATGGGCAAGCCGCTGGCCGAGGCGCGCGGCGAGGCCAAGACCATGCGCGCCCGAGTCGAGGCCCTGTGTGGGCTCGCGGACCGAGCGCTGGCCGACGAGCCGCTGCCCGAGCTGCCCGGCTTTCATCGCTTCATTCGCCACGAGCCGGTCGGCCTCGTGCTCGACATCGCGGCCTGGAACTACCCCTTGGTGGTTCCGATCGGCGTGGTCGTGGGCGGCGTCTTGGCCGGCAACGCGGTGTTGATCAAGCACTCGCCTCAGACCGCGCTGGTCGGGCGCCAGCTCGCCGAGGCCTTCGCGGCCGCGGGCGCGCCGGCTGGTTTGGTCAGCGACTTCATGTGCGATCACGCCACGATCGCCGAGCTGCTCGCGACCCGCACGATCGATCAAGTCGCGTTCACCGGCTCGGTGCGCGGCGGCCACGAGGTGTTCCGGGCGGCGGCACAGCACAACTTCATGGCGGTCGGGCTCGAGCTCGGCGGCAAGGATCCGGCCTTGGTCCTGCCCGACTGCGACTTCGACTTCACCGTGCCCAACCTGGTCGAGGGCGCGTTCTACAACGCGGGCCAGAGCTGCTGCGCGGTCGAGCGGATCTACGTGCACGTCGACATCTGGGACCGCTTCGTCGAGGCCTACGTGGCCGAGACCCACAAGCTGGTGCTCGGCAGCCCGCTCGACGCCGCGACCACGCTGGGCCCGGTCGTGAACCCGGCCGCGGCCGCGCGCATCCAAGCCCAGGTCGCGGCCGCGCTCGCAGCCGGAGCCCGACGGGTCGTCGACCCGAGCGCCTTCAGCAAGCCCGAGGGGCCCTGCTACCTCGCGCCCGAGGTCCTGGTCGACGTCGATCACTCGATGGCGCTGATGAACGAAGAGACCTTCGGCCCCGCGATCGGCCTGATGAAGGTCCGCGACGAGGCCGAGGCGCTGCGGCTGATGAACGACTCGCGCTACGGCCTGACCGCTTCGCTCTGGACCCGCGACGACGCGCGCGCGCTCGAGCTCGCCAACGAGCTCGCCACCGGCACCGTGTTTCAAAACCGCTGCGACTACCTCGATCCGACCCTGCCCTGGGTCGGGGTCAAGGACTCGGGCCACGGCGTCACGCTCTCCCACCTCGGTCTGCGGGCCCTGACCCGGCCCAAGTCGTTCCATTTCCGCCGCCGCTGATTGTCGCCGCGGACCCCACGAGGACCCCGATCATGCACTTCGACAGCGTCGATCAATTCACCAATTTCCTCGACGAAGAGGCCATTCGCTTCCACAAGATCGGCGTCTTCGACATCGACGGGATCTTTCGCGGCAAATACGTCGATCGCGAGAAATTCGAATCGGCGCTGCGCAAGGGGTTCGGCTTTTGCGACGTGGTCCTCGGCTGGGACAGCAACGACCAGCTCTACGACAACACCAAGGCCTCGGGCTGGCACACCGGCTACCGCGACGCCCCGGTCGAGCTCGACCTCGCGACCGTGCGCAAGATCCCCTTCGAGGCCGACACCGTGCTGGTCGTGGGCCACTTCGCGGGCGAGTACGCGTCGGTCTGCCCGCGCCGCCTCCTGGCCCGGATCAACGACAAGGCCCACGCGATGGGCTTCGACGTCCGGGCCGCGCTCGAATACGAATTCTTCTTGTTCAACGAGACGCCCGAGAGCGCGCGGGCCAAGGGCTACCGCAACCTCGACACCTTCACGCCCGGCATGTTCGGCTACTCGATGCTCCGCTCGGGCGTGCACGCGGAGCTCTACCACGACCTGCTCCAGACCATGGAGGCGCTCGAGATCCCGATCGAGGGTCTGCACACCGAGACCGGCCCCGGCGTGATCGAGGCCGCGATCCGCCACGACGAGCTGATGGCCGCGGCCGACAAGGGCGCGCTCTTCAAGACCTTCGCCAAGATCTTCGCCCAGCGCAGCGGGCTGATGGCGACCTTCATGGCCAAGTGGAGCAACAACGTGCCCGGCCAGAGCGGGCACATCCACATCTCGCTCGAGCGGCGAGGCAGCGGCGAGAACCTCTTCGTCGACGCCAACGATCCGCAGGGCCTCTCGCCGACGATGCGCCACTTCATCGCTGGCCAGGTCACCTTGATGCCGCAGGTGCTGCCGATGATCTGCTCGACGATCAACGCCTATCGCCGCATGGTCCCGGGCTTCTGGGCGCCGACCCACGCGACCTGGGGCGTCGAGAATCGGACCACCGCGATCCGAGCGATCCCGGCCGGCAAGGCGACCCGCAGCGAGTATCGACTCGGGCCCGCCGACGCCAACCCCTACATCGCGTTGGCGGCCGCGCTCGCGACCGGCCTGTGGGGGATCGAGCAACAGCTCGAGTGCCCGCCGATGGTCGTCGGCAGCGCCTACGACAACCCTGGCGCTGCGCAGGCCCTGCCCGGCACGCTGGCCGAAGCCACGGCTCGCTTCGCCAGCTCGGAGATCGCCAAGCAATTGTTCGGCGAGCCCTTCGTCGAGCACTTCGCGGCCACCCGCGACTGGGAAGACCGGCTCTACCGGCGGCACGTGTCGGACTGGGATCTCGCCCGCTACTTCGAGATCATTTGATCCGTTGCAGATCGGCTTGGGCGGTCGCGAGCTCGGTCGCGTCGAGCATCCCGGCGCTCTCGAGCCGGCGCAAGACCTCGGCCGGATCGCAGCCGAGCATCTGCTGGGTCGTTCTCGCCAAGGCACCGACCGATCGATCGACGGCGATGCCCTTGCCACGCAAGCCCGTGGCGATGGTGATGCCCGTGACCACGCTGCGCATCAGCGACTGCCGGAGCGTGGCCCCGAGGAAGACCATGCGGATGCACAAGCAGCAGTCGTAGATGCGATCGTGACCACGCAGCAGCGCCTCGCGGGCCTGTGGGTCCGGGGCGACGCAGTCGGGCCCGACAATCACACCCATGAAGAGCGGCTCGCCGAGCCGCTCGTGGTACTGCTCCATCTCCGCGCCCAATTGATCCGAGGCCTCGACCGTCGGATGCCGCCAGCGCACCATGAACAACTGCCCGTCATGATAGCGCTGATAGTTCACTGAGCTCCTCCGGTGAGCGGCGCGCGAGCGCGGTGTGCGAGGCTGCCGTCCTTGGAGCCGCGCGTCGGGTTCGATTGTCCATTCGAATGGCCACGCTCGCCAGCCCCAAATGTGGACAGGTCTGCGGGGCCGCGAACGCTTCGAACGACTCGAGCCGGCGTGGGCCGGCTCGGGTCGTTCGCTCGTTGGGCGCGCTCAGTGGCAGGCGAGATAGACGTCGACGACCTCTCCGACCCCGCCGGCGTGCTCGAAACTGGCCCGCTGGTTGGCGCAGTTGCCTCGCTCGTCGCACTCGATCGCGCTGGTCCAGGTGACCGGGATGCTGGTGATCCCCGCGCTCGCCAGCGCCTCGAGCTCGCCCGGCAGCGAGCGGCGGTCGGCGTCGTGGTCGCGCCACATCCGAAGCTCGGCGAAGCGAGGGTCGGAAGCGTCGAGCTTGCCGTTGGCATCGGCGTCGAGCTCGGCCAAGGCCATGAAGCCGTGCCGCGCGTGCGAGCCGTCGGCCATCCGCGAGCCCGAGCCGAAGAGCTCGTCGCCGCCGTCGATCGAGCCGTTGCCGTCGAGGTCGATCGCCAGCCAGGGCGTGGCCGCGCTCGGCCAGTCGGTCGTGATGCACGAGTTGGCCTGCATCGAGATGTCGAAGGTCGCCATCGGGGTCGACTCGGCCGCGATCAGCTCGATCGGCTGGGCGTCGAAGCGCAGGACCAAGGGCGTGTCACAGATGTCGTTGACCCAAGTCGGCACGCCACCTTCGACCAGGCAGCGCCGGTACATCTGCCCGCACAGCTCGTCGCTGAAGGTCGGCTCCATCGTGCCGGGCTCGCACTCGAGCTCGTCGTCGGGGATGCAGGGGCCGTACTCCTGCGCGTTTTCGATCCAGCCGCAGTAGGCCGAGCTGCCGTCGCTGCACGCTGCGGCCTCGTCCTGAACCTCGCAAGCTTGGCCGGTCGGCTCGACGACCTGCTCGTTGCTCTCGTTGCCTTGGTTGCCCTGCTCGTCCGCGAGCGTCACTTGGCGGACGTCGCAGGCGGTGGCGCTCAGGCACAACGAGGCAAACAGGACACGGACGATTCGATTGCGGCTGGTCATGGCTCGGGTCTCGACCGGGGTGTGCCGCCAGCCGAGCCGATCGATCACGCTCCGATCACGCTCCGATCACGCTCGATCCTGCCGAGCGCGTGCGAAACACCCCGACGGGCCTACCAGAGCACCTTGACCAGCCGCTTGCACTCCTTGGCCATCACCTCGAAGTGCCCGCGGTCGATCCAGCGCGGCTCGATCTTCATCCGCTTGCCCGGCAGCCCCTCGGGCACGCCCGCGATCGCGGCCTGCATCGGGAACACGTCGGTCCGCGACCACTTCTGCTTGCGGATCGCGGGCGTGTCGAGGTGGGTCCAGCCGCGCGGCTCGTCGCCCCAGATCAGCCATTGCGTCTTGGGCGGCTCGCCCTCGTGATCCTCGACCACGCCGGGCCAGAGCAGCAGGGCAGGGCGGGCGGTGCCCTCGGCGAAGCGGACCATCGCGGGCAGCAAGATCGCGTCGCCGGGCAGGATCTCGGCCAGCGGCCGCTGCTCGGTCGGTCGCTCGAGCAGGCTGCCGTGCCCGTGGGTCAGCCAAAACGCGACCTTGTCCCCGACGATGTCGTCGACGCCGATCTCGCTGATCTTGGGCCCGGCCAGCTTGTTCTTGGTCGCGATGAAGCTGGGCCGCTGCGGCGGCGCGGGCTCGCTCGACTCGGGCTCGGGCTCGGGCTCGACCAGGCTGCGCTGGCCGAGTCGAATCGTCTCCCAGGCCAGCGCCTCGGGATCGACGGTCCACAGCCGACCGAGTTGGTTGTCGGCCCGGCCACCGCCGAGCACCAGCAGCTTCTTGGGCTCGGCCGGGACCTGCGGCAGCTCGTCGCTCGCGTCGCTCGGCTCGACGTCGTCGAGGATCAACGCCAAGCACGAGGCGATCTTGTCGAGCTGGACCGCTTGCGCGTCGGGCAGCGGCTCGACCTCGGGCTCGGGCTTGCGACCGTGGTCCTTGAGCTTGCCCTTGTTGCGCTGCTTGTCGACCTTCTTGATCACCGGCTGGGCGATCAAGAAGCGCTGGAGCAGCCCCTTGGGACGCAGCACGTAGATCCAGCGCTCGTCGCCGGTCGTGGCCAGCGGCTCGCTCTCGCTCGTGCGCCCGCGCAGCAGCTCGGCCGGCGCTCGCTCGCCGGCCATGCGCAGGTCCGGGCTCGTCCACGCGATCGCACCGTCGCGCGCGGCGAGGATGATCCGCTGCTCGCTGGTCTTGCCGAGGCAGACGATGCCCTCGCGCTGGACCGGCACCGAGCTGGTCGCGGGCAGCTTGAGCTGCGAGTAACCCTGCTTGTAGGTCGGATCGATCACCCAGCAGTTCGAGCCGCCCTCGCTGAACACCGCCCGCTCGTCCTTGCTCGCGACCAGGGCCAGCGGCTCGCGGCCGCTCGCCTTGCGCTGGTGGACCGGCGCCTCGCGATCGATGTCCCAGAGCAGCTCGCCTTGATTGCCGACGCCACACAGCAAGTCCGCGCGGATCAGCCCGACGTGATCGACCAGACCGCCGAGCTTGCTGCCGACCTTGGTCGTGGTGCTCGAGTGAAGGTTGCCGCGGTGGAGGTGCTGACCGCCGATCCACAGCGTGCCCTCCCAACCTTCGGCGACCGAGGGCCGGGCCATGTCGAGCGCGATGCTGCGCTGGAGCCCGAGCGTGCGCGCGTCGACGATCCACAGCTCGTAGGGGAGCGTGACCAGGAGGTAGCGGCGATCGGCGCTCGACTGGATCGCCAAGGGACGATCATCGAGCGCCAGCTCTTCGCGCCGGCCGGCGAGGGGGGCCACGATGACCCGGCCCGAGCCTGTCCCGGACACGACCACCCGTCGCTTCGGAGTCGTTCGCCGCGTCATTGGTCGGCCACGATATCACGCAGGGTCGAGCCGGGACGCTGGCCGAACGCTCAGTCCGCAGCAGCCGGCTGCGGGTCCGATCGTGTGCTCGAGCTGGGGTCTGGAGGCTGGACCGGCGCGACGTTCACGCTGCCGAGCGCCGAGCTGCTTGGATGGCCTCAACGCCCGACGACGTCGCGCAGCTGCTCGACGGTCGCCTTGGTCTCGAGCGTGAGCCGATGGCTGACCCCGCGCACGCGCTCTTCGATCGCCAGCGACTTTTCGAACCACCCGAGCGCGTCGGCCCACTGCTTGCGGGCTTGGTGATGGACGCCGAGGTTGAAGTAGCTCAGCGCGGTGACCAGGTTGTCGGTCCCGAGCAGGGCCTCGCGGATCGCTCGAGCCTTGTCGAGGTTGCTGCGGGCCTCGTCCCACTGCTTCTTCTTGGTCAGCGCGCGGCCGATCGCGTCGTAGCTCTCGGCGGTCTCGAGGTGCTGCTCACCGTAGAGCGCGAGCCGAGCGGCGAGCGACTTTTGGTACCACTCGAGCGCGCTGTCCCAGCTCTTCTTGGCCGCCCAGGCGTCGCCGAGGCGCAAGTAGGTGGCGGCGGTCTCGGGGTGGTTGGGGCCGAGCAGCTTCTCTTGCACCGAGAGCGCGTGCTGAAGCATGTCGAAGGCGTCCTCGATCTCGCCGATCTGCAATTTGACGCCGCCGAGGTTGGCTTCGCTGAGCACGGTCGCGGGGTGGTCGGGGCCGAGCGAGTCGCGCTCGGTGTTGATCGCTTGCGTGTACCAGGCGACGGCGCCAGGCAGATCGTCGAGGCCGACATGCACGGCGCCGAGGTTGTGCTGGGCGCGGGTGGTGATCGGGTCGCTGGCGCCGAGCGACTTGGTCCAGATCTCGAGCGCCCGCTCATAGAGGTCGTGGGCGCTGCGGTAGTCGGCGAGCTTCTCGTCGAGGTTGCCGAGCCGGTTGAGGCTGTCGGCCACGCGCGGGTGCTCGGGCCCGAAGATGGCCTCGCGCAGCTTCAGCGCGCCGTCGAGGTGGGCGCGGGCCTCGACGAAGTGACCCGAGCGCAGCTCGGCCGTGCCCAGGCAGGTCAACGCGTCGCTCTCGCCCAGCGTGTAGCCCGACTTCTGGGCCAGGGCGAGGGCCGGGCGGCCGTGACCGAGCGCGTGATCGACCTCGCCGAGCAAGATCGCGTGGTTGCAGGCGGCGACGCTCGCGTCGATCTGCCGCCGCTCGTCGCCGGACTTGCTCGCGGCCGCGCTGGCCTCTTCGAGCAGGACCGTGGCGTCTTCATATTGGCCGAGGGCGACGAGCGTGCGGGCCTCGGCCGTCTTGGCGTCGGCGATCTCGGCCGCGCTCGCGTCGGCGGTCTCTTCGGGCTTGCGGTAGTAGCTGACGACCGCTTCGTTCTGGCAGGTGGTGATCTGCTCGCTGATGTCGAGCATCGCCTGATCGATGTGCTCGTAGCTGGTCATGTCGACGTGCTCGAGCTGGGTGACCAAGGTCCGTTGCTGGACCAGGGCCGAGTTCAGGCACATCGTGACCCGCACGTAGACCTCGGCCGGCATGGTCTTGCGCTCGACCGTGTCCTTGCAGGCGCGCCGGCTCATCATCACCCAGTCGCGGCTGACCGCGTCCATCTTGGTCACGACGCGCTCGACGTTGACGGTCTTGCTGCCGATCAGCGCCTCCATGCCGGCACGGACCTGCTTGCGTTGGCTGGTGCTCCAGACCCGCTCGACGTCGAGTTCGAAGTCGTCGCACATGCCGGGATCGGTGGTCGGCTGCTTGCGGCAGCCGGCCGTGCTCAGGGTCGCGAGCACGAGCGGGAGCGCGAGCGCCAGCCGAGTCTCGAAGATCTTCATGGCGCGACCTCGCAGCTGGCCGGCTGCGCGAGCAGCTCGTCGAGCGCACCTTCGACTTCGTCGGGCGCGGCGCCGCTGCTGAGCATCTCGGCCAGCGTGCGTTGACGGTCGAGTCGATCATCGAAGCAGCGGACCCGCGCCGCGTACTCGTCCTTGCTGATCAGCGCGCGGACGAAGTGATCCTTGCAGACCGAGGTCCGGGTCCGCACCCAGTCTTCGGAGATCCGATCCATCTTGTTGACGACCGACTGCCGCTGCTCGACCGCGATCTCGCCCCCGCGCTCCATGACCTCGGCCTTGAGCGAGGCCGACCAGGTCCGCTCGACCTCGACCTCGAAGTCGGCGCAGGGGTCGGCCTCGGCGCGCCCTTGCGCGTGGGAGCCTGCACAGGCGGATAGGAAGAGCAGCACGAGGGCGTGACCGCGACCTCCACGAAGAGTTGGCATCCTGCGCACGCCGCAATGCTCGGCCATGCCACGCGGGCTCGCAAGGTTGTACGCTCCCGCCATGTCCTGGGAGGACCCCCGCAGCGAGATCGCCAACCTGACGCCGACCCTGACGGAGATCCGCCGGGACATCCACAAGCATCCCGAGCTCGGCTTCGAGGAGGAGCGGACCCAACGGTTGATCCGTGGGTGGCTGACCCAGCTCGGGTTTCAGCCGCGCGACTGCGCCCGCACCGGTCTGATCGCCGACCTCCGGCCCGATCTCCAAGGTCGGGGCATGACCATCGCGCTGCGAGCCGACATCGACTGCTTGCCGATGGACGAGCAGACCGACATCCCTTGGCGATCGGTCCACGACGGCCGCGCGCACAAGTGCGGCCACGATGGTCACACCGCGATCTTGTTGGGCACCGCCGCGGTCTTGGCTCGCTACCGCGATCGCCTGAGCGGCAACGTTCGCCTGCTCTTCCAGCCGGCCGAAGAAGGCGCCGAGGGTGGCGGCGCCAAGGTGATGCTGGCCGAGGGTGCGCTCGAGGGCGTCGAAGAGGTTTACGCCTTGCACAATTGGCCGGGCTTCCCACGCGGACAACTTCGGGTGGTCGAGGGCCCGATCATGGCCGAGGTCCACACCTTCGAGATCAGCGTGCGTGGTCGGGGCGGCCACGCCAGCCAGCCGCAGGTCTGTCGTGATCCGATCGTCGCGGGCGCGGCCCTGATCGGGGCGATGCAGACGGTCGTCTCGCGCGAGTTCGGGGCCGAGGGCGGCGTGGTCCTGAGCATCTGCACCTTCCAGTCCGGCGAGGTCAGCAACGTCATCCCCGAGATCGCCCGCATGACCGGGACCTTGCGCAGCTTCTCGGCGGCGACGACCAAGCGAGCGCTCTCGCGGATGCGCGAGATCGCCAAGGGCATCGGCGCGACCTTCGGCGTCGAGGTCGATCTCGCGCTCGAGCACGGCTACCCGGCGCTGATCAACGACCCGCGCTGCGTCGAGGCCGTGCGTCGCGTGGCCTCGACGGTCGAGGGCCTGACCCAAGCGACCGAGGCGCTGCCGATGGCCGCCAGCGAAGACTTTGCCTATTTCGCGGCCGAGGTGCCTTCGGCATACTTCTTCTTGGGCGCTGGCCGCGAGGGCGAAGAGACCCCGGGCTGCCATCACCCCCACTTCGACTTCGAGGACGAGCTCATCCCCGTGGGCATGGAGATGTTCCTCGGCTTGGTTCGCGACCGGCTCGGTTCGTGACGGCGCTTCGTCTCGCTTCGTGAAGTGACCGGAGCGCCGCGCTTCGGCACGCATCCTCGGTCGCCAGCGAGAGTGTCTTCACGGCCGCTTCGGCGCCGAGGTGGCTCCAGCCTTCGCTCTTCGATTGCCAGCGAGAGCCGAGCATGCAAGAAATCCGAGTCAGCCGCCCGTGGCTGACGCTTCAAGTCAGCCCGAGCTCTTCGCCGACCATGCGTCCGCAACTCGACGCCATCGCAACTTTGCTGGACCAGGGGGCCGCCGACTCGGCGGTCCGGCTCTTGCGTAGCTCGTGGGAGCCCGAGCTGCCCGAGGACGAGCGGATCCCGATCTACTGCATGTGGGTCCGGGGCCTGTGCGACACCGGGGACCTCGAGCACGCGCTGATCCTCGCTCGCCGAGCGGCCGAAGAATTCCCGCGCAAGCCCGACATCCTGACCGCGCTCGGCAACGTGCTCGATCTGCACGGCAAGCTCGACGAGGCTCGCGACGCGTTCGAGGTCGCCGTCGATCTCGATCCGAACGGCGTGCTCCAGCACTACAACCTCGGCGCCGTGCTCGAGCGGCTCGGCAACGAAGATCGGGCCGAGGGCTGCTATCGACGCGCGCTCGAGCTCGACGAGAACGTGCCCTCGATGGTCGAGGCCAACGCGGCCCTCGGCGCGCTGCTGCGTCGCCAAGGTCGGCTCGACGAGGCCGAAGAGATCTACGACAACTACTTGGCCGAGGACCCGCTCGACGTCGAGATGTTGGTCGAGCACGGCATCTGCTTGTCGGATCTCGACCGGCTCGACGAGGCGATCGAGCGCTTCGAATCCGCGCTCGTGCTCGAGCCCGAGCACGGCAGCGCGCTCTACAACGAGGCGATCACGCTCTATCGGCTCGGCCAGAACGAGAACGCGCGGCAGACCCTCGAGCGGGCCCATCGCTCCGACCCGCACAACCCCCTGACCTTGGCCGTGCTCGGCTCGTGGACGATCGCCGATCCCGACGACGACCTCGACGAAGCGCTGCGCCTGCTCTATCGCGCGGTCGAGCTGGTCACCGCGATGTTCGATCGCGGCGAGCTCGGGCCCGGCTACGCCAGCTTGGTGCTCGAAGAGGTGTTCGAGTCGCTGTGGCAGAACGGTCGCCGGGCCGAGGCCCGCGAGGTCGCTCGCATGTCGGGCCGCCGCGACTGGACCACCCCGCACATGTTCGAGACGCTCAACCGAGCCGACCACGGGCACGGGCAGTCGGGCTCGACCTTCCAAGTCTCGGTCCGGGCCGAGCTCGCGGGCACCGAAGACGAGCAGGCCGAGCAGGCCGACGCCGATCATGCCGCCCACGACTGGCCGGCCGACGCGAGCGGCTACACGACCGACCTCATGGTCATCGCCGCCGACGAGGCCGAGGCGCGCGAGCTGGTGCTCGCGTACCTGCAAGAGCTCGACGCCGCCGCCAAGCTCGCCTACGACGTTCGCGTGGTCAGCCGCGGCAGCGATGGCCACGAAGATCATGGCGGCCGTGCTCGAGGTGTGGCCCGGATCAACGGCAGCCGGGCGTACTTTCGCGGCGAGATCGTTCGCAGCGTCAAGTCGGCGTCGCGCTGACTCGGCCCGTCGTTCCACCCGCGCGACGCAGGCTGGAATCGCGCGGGCTCGAGCCCGCGGCGAGCCACTGGTGTTTCCGCGAGCATTGGCGAACCACGCGAAACGCGAGACTCTGAAGCGCCTCTCCCCTGTTGGAAAGACTCTTCATCATCATGCGTAGCTCCATTCGATCTCTGCTCGGCACCTCGTTGCTCACCCTGGCCCTGCTCCCCGCTTGCAAAGGCGACGACGGTGGCGGCACGGACGAGACCGGCGACACTCTCTACGATCGGCTCGGCGGCGAAGAGGGCATCACGACCGTCGTCACCAACGCGGTCGTCAACCGGATCGCGGCCGACCCCAAGATCAACGCCTACTTCCTCAACAGCAGCGTCGACGTCGGCATCGTCATCGGCTGCTTGGTCGATCAGCTCGGCAACATCAGCGGCGGTCCGCAGGAGTACCCGAACGCCAACTGCCGCGACATGAAGACCTCGCACGAGGGGCTCGGCATCTCCGACGCCGACTTCAACGATCTCGCCGGTCACTTCGTCGACGAGATGGCCGCCAACGGCGTCGCCCAGGCCGACATCGACGCGGTCGTCGCGGCGCTGACCGGCATGCACGACGACATCGTCGAGGACGCGCCCGGGACCGCGACCGTGTACCAGCGGGTCGGTCGGCAGCCGGCGATCCAGTCGGTCGTGACCGCCTTCGTCGGTCTGGTCGTCGCCGACCCAGCCTTGGCGCCCTTCTTCGCCACGACTGACGCCGCGCGGCTCGAGGCCTGCCTGGTCCGCCAGGTGTGTGGGATCGACGGTCCTTGCGAGTACGGCTTCGAGGTCCCCTCGCTCCAGCCGGTCTTCGCCGACGGCGTGTGTCGCGACATGCTCTCGAGCCATCAGGGCTTGGCGATCACGATCGAGGACTTCACCGGGCTCGTCGGTCACCTCGTCACCGCGCTGACCGACGCGGGCGTGGCCCAGTCCGATCAGGACGCGATCCTCGGCGCTCTCGGCCCGCTCTGCGCCGACATCGTGGCCGATCCCGCGACTTGCCCGTGATGAGCGTGAGCCGTTCGTGAGCACGTCGGCCACGAACCAACGCCGCCGTCGAGTCTCGCGACTCGGCGGCGGCCTCGTCGTTCTCGTCGCGATCGTTCTCGTCGGCGGCTGGCTCTGGTCGAAGCGGCCGCGCGAGCTGCCGCCGCTCGAGACCGAGCTGCCGGCCTTCGTCGAGCCGAGCGAGAGCTTGCCGCGGGCGCCGACCAGCGAGGGCCTCGGCGTCGCGATCGGGATCATCGACGTCGAGCAGCTCGACACCCACCTGAGCGCGCTCGGGGTCGCGTGCGACGACACCGGCGTGCGAGCGATCGTCGAGCAGCTGCGGGCCAAGAAGGCCGCCGAGCTGGCGGCCGCGGCCGACCCCGACGCGGTCACGGGCGCGTCGATCCTCTGGCATCGATCCAAGAAAGAGAAGAACCCGCAGGTCCGGCTCTCGTGCGAGGTCGCGTCGATCCAGGCGATCGATCCGAGCCGCGAGTCGAGCCCCAAGGGTCGCGCGCTCTTCGTGTTCGACAGCCCCGATCACCCGCTGCGTCACGCCTCCTTCCGCCGCAATCACCCCAGCAGCGGCGAGGCGGCTCCAAGGGGTCGAGCCGCCGCCCTGCGCGAGCTCGAGGCGGCGATCGCCATCTATCGAGCCCGCTACGGCGAGCCGAGCTCGACCCGAGGCGCGCTGCCGGGGCCCTCCGAGCGGCTCGACCGGCTCGCGCCGATCGCCGTCGAGTGGCGCTTCGCCGACTTGCTGGTCGAGGTCACGCTGCACGACTTCGGCAAGTACGTCTCGGTCGACGAGCGCGTCGAGGTCCCATGGCCCGTCGAGTCCGACGCGCCAGGTCGACCTCGGACGTGAGCAAGCCACCCAAGTGATACGCAAATCTCGCGCGCTCCGTCGCTCGGGCCCGCAGACTGCTCGTGCGATGCTTCCGAGCCATGACGTTGCCCCTGCTGCTGGCGCTCGCCGAGGACGAAGTACCCAATTTTGCGGCAGTCGCGCTTTCCCCCGTAGTCGGCTGGTTGTTCTTCGCCGCGCTGCTGGGGTTGGTCGCGTTCTTGCTCGCTCACCGCGAGAGCTGGCGGCGGCTCTTCCTGCGCGTCGATGACCCGCGCTCGATGGCCGCGATGCGGATCGTCTTCGGTCTGTGCGCGCTGAGCAACATCAACGAGCTCTCGGATCAGTTCATCTACCTGTTCACCGACGAGGGCATCTTCCCGACCGACGTCGCCCAGCACTTCCGCGCTCGCCAGCAGTTCGCGGGCTTCGGCGACGGGACCGCCGACACCGAGCCTTGGGGCTTCTTCAGCTTCGGCGCCTTCGTCGAGTGGCTCAAGGGCCCGAACTGGTCGCTGCTGCTCTTCAACAGCTCGCCCAAATTCTTCTGGGGCTACCTGGTCGTGCTCGAGGTCGTGATGCTGATGTTCATCGTCGGCTACCAGACCAAGTGGATCAAGTGGCTGGCCTGGTTCCTCTACATGGGGTTGATCCTGCGCAACACCCTGTTTTGGGAGGCGACCGAGAACGTCTATCGGGTGTTCTTCTTCTATCTGATCTTGTCGCGCTGCGGCGAGGCGTGGAGCGTCGACAACTGGCTGCGCTGCCGGAAGCTGCGCAAGCAAGGCAAGCTGAGCGAGCCCGGCAAGCCCGGCGAGGGGGCCGGATGTCCGGCGAGCGAGGGCCAACCCGCGCTCGAACCAATCTATCGGGCGATCCCGACCTGGCCGCGGATGCTGGTGATCCTCAACGTCGCGGCGCTCTACTGCGCGACCGGGACGCTCAAGAACGGGCCGATCTGGTCGAAGGGCGACGCGTTCTACTACGCGTTCAACCTCGACCACTTCTACCGGCTGCCGCCGCAGATGCTCTCGTCGATCTTCGGCACCACGCTCTTCAAGGTCAACACCCACGTCACGCACCTGTGGGAGATCTTCTTCCCGGTCGTGGTCTTCGGCTTGGTCGTCCGCTGGTACCGACGCGAGAAGATTCCGCCGCTGACGGGCTGGTCGCTCTGGCAGGCCCGGCTCGGCTTGGGGGCCTTCTGCGCGTTCTTCTACGCGTTGGTGCTCTACAGCTACCCGGTCCATTACGAGCCGCTGCCCGAAGGCTTCTCGCTGCTCGGCATCATGCACTTCCCCCAGGACCAAGCCTTGAGCGCGGTGATCTGGACGGTTGCGATCAGCGTGCCGCTCCTCTCGGTCGCGATGGTCTTGGGCTACCGCTGGCTGCGTGATCGTCCGCCCCGAGCCGAGCGCAAGCGGCTGGCCTGGTTCGACCTCGACTGGTTCTGCCGCTGGCCGCTCGGTCGCCGCGTGTGGCTGGTGCTCGGGTTGGTCTTCCACGGCCACCTGATCCTGACCATGAACATCGGCTGGTTCTCGCCGGGACTCCTGGCTTGCTACTTCGCGTTCATGAACGGCGGCGAGCTCAGCCACATCCTGGCGGCGATCGGCCGCCAGGCGAACCGCCTGCTCAAGATCCCGATGCCCTCGCACGTGCGCAACTACGCGCCCGCGCCAATCGCCGACCCGCGGATCTCGGGTGTCCGTGATCGGGTGCCCGCCGGTCTGTCCATCCATCAGTTCCAGCTGGGCTACGCCGAGCTGCTGACCGCCGCGGCCTTGGTCGTCGCGGGTGTCATTCGTCGGGTTCAGACCGACCCGGACATGTGGGAAGAAATGGGCAAGGTCGTCGCCAAGGCCAAGGTCGAGCTGCCGCCCGGGCTGCTCCATCAAAGCCGGGTGATCGAGCCGACCTGGTTCATCGGCATGGTGCTCGTGTTCGCGCTGATCGTGATGATCCGGCGCATGCGTGGGTTCACCTTCAACCCCTGGTTCGGCCCGGTCATCGTGCTCGCCGGCTGGGTCGGCAGCCTCCTGTCCGAGCGCGGGCTCGCGGCGATGAGCTGGTCGGTGTTCGCGGTCGGCGTGCTCAGCTGGCTGTCCACGCTCAAGCGGGCCGAGCCGAGCAAGCAGCCCGAGCCTGCGTCGAGCAGCGAGCCGGGTTGGGCCTACGGCCCGATCGGTCGGACCTTGGCCAGCTTCGTCACCCTCTATCACATCGCCGCGGTCGCCTCGACGCAGATCCCGGCCAAGGACTCGTGGTCGACCTTCCACAAGGCCTCCGACGACGCGTTCAAGCTCTGGCTCTCGACCACCCAGACCTCGCAGGGCTGGGGCATGTTCGCGCCCAATCCCCCGCGTCGAAACGTGTTCATGCGCGTGTTGGTGACCGACACCGACGGCGAGGTCTACGACCTCAACTCCGACGTCTACGCCTGCTTCTTGCCCGACGCGACCCAAGAGATCTGCGACGAGGTCTATCCGATGCCGTGGATCTGGTACTCGCGGCGCGGCAAGATGGCGCGGCGAATCGGCGGCAGCGAAGGCGGAGCCGGTGGTTGGTATCAGAAGTGGCACGCTCGCTACCTGTGCCGCGAGTGGCAGCGCGAGAATGGCCACCTGCCCGAGAAGATCGAGATCTACAAGATCACCTACCCGATCCCCTCGCCCGAGCAGGTGTTCCGCAAGCCCTACGATCCCAAGACCCAGTACAACAAGCGCGGCAGCACGACCAAGCTGCACACCACCGAGTGCAAGGGCGCCCCGCTCGGTCAAATGAGCGATGTCGTCCGCGCCCGCTACGGGCTCGACGCTGCGCCCGAGGGCGAGGGCTTCGTCGAGTGGAACAAGAACCGCTGCCGTAGCTGGGAGCAAAAGCTGATCGACGACGACCGGATCAAGTACGGCACCGTCGACGTCACCGATCCCAAGTACGACGTCTGTCCGGACACCCCGGCCAGCGTCCGCAAGGCGCTCGACGAGCAAAAGCGGCAAGAAGAAGAGTCCGAAGAGGACGCGCCGCTCGGCGACTGAGCCCGCAGTGGCTCGAATCGGCGCCGCGGCACTTCGGTGGGTCGCGGCGCCGCTCGTTCGAATCGACCCACCCCGAAATCGACCCACCCGAATCGGCCCACCCGAATCGGCCCACCCGAATCGACCCACCGAGGAACACGAGCGAGGAGCACGACGATGCTGGAGCTGCGACCGACCTGCGAACACTGCAACGAAGCCCTGCCGCCCGACTCCGACCAGGCCCGGATCTGCAGCTTCGAATGCACCTTCTGCTCGGCCTGCGTCGAAGGGGTGCTCGCGGGCGTCTGCCCGAATTGCGGCGGTGGCTTCGTGGCGCGTCCGATTCGGCCCGCGCACGATTGGAAGGGCGGCAATTGCTTGGCTCGCTACCCGGCGAGCGATCGCGTGAGGCACCGGCCCGTCGACCTCGACGCGCACGCGAAGCTCGTCACGCAGCTCGGGTCGATTCCGCCAGCGCGGCGCTCAAGTTCAGCGCCGCGCTGGCCGGGGATCGTGGCAGGACAGCGCGCGCGCGATGGCCGAGCGGCGACAAAGAGCGAGGCGACCGACGAATTCACGTCACTCGTCGCGAAGAGGGTGGGCACGAGCACACCATGATTCGCCCAGGCACCCACGCGTCGACCCCTCGGCGGGCTCGTGCGTCGTGCTTCGCAACGCGAGCGCGGCCGAGGTCATCTACTTGGGCCGGCCGGCGATCCCCGACGAGACCGAGAGCGTCTCGCTCGGCGTGCCCGAGCTGTGCACCGTCGGGACCAGCGGCACGGCCCCGACCAGCGCGTGGATCGACTTCGTGTTCGAGGGCCGGGACGCGACCGGCGGGACCTTCTACTACTCGCTGGGCAACGCGATCCCGATCGCCAGCGTTTGTTAGCACGGAGCCAGCAGCCCGTGGTGCAACGCGTCGCGGCTCCTCGCGCCGGGATTTTCGGCGAGGGCGCGAAGCCGAAGCGCCGCTGTACTGGACGTAC
>JAMHUH010000582.1:0-2707 GCA_035904925.1 Nannocystaceae bacterium | reverse complement strand
GGCAGCCTGCGCTGGCGCGATCGCTGTCGTGAGCGACACGAGCACGAGCACGAGCACGCCGACTCGACGCATGCCGACATCATCGCAGATCTCGAGACGCCCAGCCACGTCACTCGCCGACGAGCTCGAGATGGTGACGGATCTCGAGCGCGTCCCGAATTGGCCGAGCCAATCGAGCGTCCAAGCGCAGCCAGGCTAGAGGCGGGAGCGAGAGCAGCGGCTCGGCCGACGCCAACTCGTGGAGGGCCCAGGCCGAGAGCCGCCGAAGTCGACGCAGGGCGGTCAGCGGCGCCAACGAAGTGATGGGTGTCTGCGAGAGATCCAGCGCGCGCAAGTGGGCGAGCGTGCCGACGAAGCTGCAATCCGCGAGGCTGGTACCCGACACGTCGAGCGACTCGATCGGCTGACCCACGAGCGCGCCAGTGCCCACCAGCTCCTCACCCCCCAACCGCAGCGCGACCAAGGGGATCGAGGCGAGCGGCGCGAGGTCCAAGCGAGGGGCGTGGAGCATGAGCGAGCGCAGCTCCGGGAGACTCGTCAAGGGTCCGAGCTCGATCGCCTCGGTGGTGCTGAGTGCGAGCGAGCTCAGCCCCAGCCCGGCCAGCGCTCCGAGGTCGGTCACGCAAGTATCGAAGAGCTCGAGCGAGCGCAGACTGGGATGGTCCGCGAGCGGGCGCAGATCCGCGATGTCCGGCGCGTCGAGGCTCAGGCATTCGAGCTGGCGCAGCGAGGCCAGCTCGCGCAGCGAGCCGAGGCTCTGCAGGCGAAGATCGAGGCGGCGAAGGCCCGCGAGCGACACCAAGGCCCGAAGGTCCGCGGGCGCGTCGCTCCAGGTCGAGAACGCGAGCTCCGCCAGGGTATTCGTGTTGCCGAGCGGGGCCAGGTCCGTCACGTAGGTACTCGTCAAGTCGAGCGTCCGAAGTCGACTCGATCCCGAGATGGCTTCGATGTCGGTGATCTCGGTCGCGTCGAGCCGGAGCAGTTCGAGCTGGGGAAGGCTCGCTACGAAGTCGACGGTCGCCACGTCGGTCGCGGTCAGGATCAATTCTTCGAGCGCGCAAAAGCGTGCGAGCAGCTCGGGATGCCGAAGCTGCACGCCTTGGTCCTCGAGCCCGGAGATCTCCAACGTTCGAAGTCGAGGCAGCGCAGGCAGCCGACGAAGATCGAACTCGCCCAGATAGTGCAGCCGGAGTCGCTCGAGTCCTGGCAGCCGGGCGAGCGCGTCCAGCTGATCGGGGAGCCGCTCGAGCTCCAGCGCCAGTGAAGCGATCGAGCCCAGCGCCTCGACTCCCGCGAGCGAGCCGAGCTTCGGGCCACGCAGTCTCAGCTTCGACAGACCCGACCAAGCGCGCAGACACTCGAGGTCGTCGAGCCGCACCCCGCGAAGAGTCAACTCGCGGACCGCCGAAGGATCCCCGAGCGCTGTCTCGAGCGCGCTCGCTTCGAAATCCAAGCTCTCGACGTGCAAGATGGGTGCGATCGACGAGGGTCGCAGCCGAGCGAGGACGACCTTGCGCAGTTTGGGCCATGCCCGCAGCGGAGCGAGCTCGACCAGCGCCGTGTCGCCCAAGTCGATCGCCTCGGCGTCGGCGGTCGCGGGCAGCTGGTCGAAGTTGAAGCCAGACGCGTCGACCACGGCCGCCCCCCAATCGAGGGGGAGCTCCGACGCCAGCGGCAAGCCGAGATCGACGGGGGCGTGGACGGCCTCGACCGAGGTCCAGATCAGCTCGACACCAAGCTCGCGCGCGACTTCGTTCACCCACGCGTGCAGCGATGCGTCGCCATACAACGCGAGCCCAGGAATGGTCCACTCGAGGCTGGCCACCGCGCAGACCAAGAAGCGGCCCGCCCGAACACCCCGCGCGAACTTCTCGACATCCCGGCTTCCTGCGTCGCTCAGTCGTTCCCACAATTTGTGCCGCCAGGGTTGATCCCACTGCTCGCGATCGAGCAGCCCATCGGCCCCACGAAAAGAGATTCGCGCGGCTTCGTGGGCGAGAATCATCGCGTCCGGATCGCCGAGGAGGGCCTCCACGGCCCGCCCGGCCGCTTCGGGTGGGACGCGACCGCGATGCCCCCATGAGCTCAGCTCGAAGCCGCCGGTCGACGCCAACATTCGTGCGACGATCGAGTTCGCCAGACCGCCCCACACACTGACCCGCGCGAGCGCGAGGGTCGTCGGTGCAGCAGCGACGTGTCCGAGTCGGAGCGCCACGCCAGTTGGGCCCGAGAAGAGCGGCCTCCAATTCACCCGCCATCGCCGCTTCTCGAACGCGGGCCCAGCCGAGGGGCGCTGGCGAGCGAGCGACTCGAGGTTCAAGCAAGGCTCATGGATGGCGTGGGTCGACATGAAGCGGCGCTCGTGCTCCCCAACTCTGGCAT
The DNA here is from genome assembly GCA_035904925.1 of Nannocystaceae bacterium. Taxonomy (GTDB): domain Bacteria; phylum Myxococcota_A; class Polyangia; order Nannocystales; family Nannocystaceae; genus Plesiocystis. The sequence goes on along the minus strand of JAMHUH010000582.1, from coordinate 325 downwards.
GCTCGACCCCGTGCTCGCGGTCAAGCACTTCGACATCGTCGTCGGCCTCGATGTCCACATCGTGCAGCCGCCGGGCACGGTGCCGCCGGTCCCGATCCCGCACCCGCACGTGGCGATCGTGCTCGACCCCTTCGACTACCTGCCGCTGATCGGCGCGACGGTGAAGGTCAACGGGCTGCCGCGCGGCCAGGCGGGCAGCGCCGCGATGCCGATCCCCTCGCACATCCCGATCGGCGGCGTGTTCGTGAAGCCGCCGGCCAACGAGTCGGAGCTGCTGATGGGCAGCAAGACCGTCGAGGTCGAGAGCCAGCCCTTCGCCTACATG
>JAMHUH010000581.1:0-1667 GCA_035904925.1 Nannocystaceae bacterium | reverse complement strand
GGACTCCGGCGCGACCCTGCACGCAGGCGATCGAATCCGCGTCGACCTTCGCCTCCCCGCCGACGCGCCGCCCTTCAACTGGTTCGTCAGCCTCGTGCTCGTCGACGTGGCCGGCCAGCTTCGCCTCCTGAGCACGCGCATGCCCGAGGGCATCGAGCTCGCGCCTGGCGACGCCGAGGTCGTCGGGGTTCGGCTTGGTCGCCGCGGCGCGCAAGGCATCGAGCTGCGCTGGGCCGCCGAGGTCGAGGCCGACGAGGGCCCCGCGAGCTTGCGGATCCTCGCCAGCCGTCGACCGATCGAGCTCGCCCACATCGTGCGTCCGCAAGCGCTCGACGACGACGACGCGCTCGCGCTGCAAGGTCTGACTGGCGAGACGATGCGCGATCGCAAGCCCGAGCACACCCGCGGCTGCGCGTGGGGTCGCTTCGACTTCTGCTTGCGCCGCACCCCGCGACCCGATTGACTCGACTTGGCGAAGCGACTTGGCGAACATGGCTAGCGACATCGACGATCTCCGCAAACTCGACGCCCCGCTCATCGTCTACGCCGGGCCCGAGCTGAGCCTCGCGGCCGGCTTGCCCAGCCGGCGCGAGCTGTGTGGCGCGCTGCTCGAGGAGGCGACCGACTACCTCTCGGCGCGCCAGCACAAAGAGCTGCAAGCGCTCGCCGCTGGGCCCGAGCTGACCGACGTGTTCTCGGAGCTCGAGCGCGCCCTGACCTCGGCGACCTTCGGCGGCGTGGTCGAGCGCCTGCTCGACGACGAGGACAAGCCCGTCCCCGCGCTGGCCCGAGCGATCGCCGGGCTGCGTGCTCGGCTGCGCGGCGTGATCACGCCCAACCTCGATCTGCTGCTCGAGCGCGCCTTCGAGGGCGAGCTCGTCGTCCATCCCAAGCCGGTCGCCGACCTCGCGAGTCGCAAGGGTTGGTTGCTCAAGCTGCACGGCACGCTCCACGATCGCGCGACCTGGGTGCTGACCAGCGAGCAGCGCGGCCACGCGCTCTACCGCGACCCGCTTCAGCGCGAGCTCTTTCGCACCCTCTTCTTCGCCCACCCGATCTTGTTCGTCGGTACCCACCTCGACGACCCCGTGCTCGCCGAGCTCGTCGAGCAGATCACCGCGCTCGCCCAGGGCCAACCGCCGCGGCATTGGGCGCTGGTCGAAGCCGACGAGGCGGGGCCGATCAGTCGTCGCAAGTTTGCCGGCGCTGGGATCCGCTTGATCCCCTACGAGGGCGCCGACGAATGCGTTCGGATGCTGGGCGAGCTGGCCGGGGCCGCGCCCGCGCCCGTGCCCGTGCAAGTCCAAGTCGTCGCGCCTGCACCCACGCCCCCACCTGCTGCCGCGCCCGCGCCCGCACCTGCACCCGCCCCGAGCACGAGCACGAACATGGCGGTGCTCTTCTTGGCCGCCAACCCGAGCGGCACCGATCCGGTTCGGATCGATCGCGAGCTGCGGATCATTCGCGACGCCGTCGAGCGCAGCCGGCATCGCGATCGCCTGAGCCTCGACGTCCGCACGGCCGCGACCGTCCACGATCTTCGCCGCGCGCTGCTCGACAAGGACTACGCGATCGTCCACTTGTCCGGCCACGGCGAGCAGGCTGGCTTGATCCTCGAGGACGAGCAGGGCCAGTGCGTCGAGGTCCCGCGCGACGCTCTCGCTCGG
>JAMHUH010000580.1:0-14954 GCA_035904925.1 Nannocystaceae bacterium | reverse complement strand
GCTGCTCGCCGAGGTCTTGGCCGACCGCAGCTTCTTCGCCGCGACCGGCGGGGGCGTGACGCTCTCGGGCGGCGAGCCGGCCCTGCACTCGGAGTTCCTGCACGAGTTCTTGCCCGCGGCCAAGCAGGCGGGCGTCGACGTCGCGATCGAGACCGCCGGCACCGTGCCCTGGACGCGCTTCGAGTCGATCTTGCCCTGGGTCGATCGCGTGCTCTACGACGTCAAGGTCGGCGGCAACGCGCTGCACCTCGCGTTGACCGGGCACGACAACCTGCGCGTGCTCGACAACCTCCAGCGGCTGGTCGCGCTGCGCGAGGCGGGGGCCCGCTTCGAACTCGAGGTTCGAATGCCGGTCGTGCCCGGGCTCAACACCTCGGACGCCGCGCTGGCCGAGCTGGCCGCCAGCCTGCGCGAGCGCGGTGTGAGCACGCTCGAGTTGTTGCCCTACAACCACCTGTGGGAGGCCAAGCTGCCGCGCCTCGCCGGGGATCGTCCGGCGCTCGGGATCCGACCGCAGGCGCGCGACTACTACGATGGGGTCATCGCTCGCTTCGCCGCCGAGGGCATCCAAGCGCGAATGGCCTGAGGTTAGTCTCGCTCGACATGCCAGCGTTTCACGAGCTCCAGGGCGCGATCGAGGCGCTTCGTCAGGCCTTGCCCGTTCCGCTTCGCCAAGGCGAGCTCACCCAGACCGGCGCCGAGGTGCCGCTGTGGATCGACGAGGGCCGACTCGTGCTCGGCCTGCGCTCGGTGATGCGCGACGAAGGCATGGTCATCGACGTCCGCGAGCAAGAGGTCGTGCTCGGACGCGTCGACGCGTACCCGATCGCGCGCTGGCAGGCCTACCTCGAGGGCGTGCTTCGGGCCGCGCCCACGATCGTCGACTCGCTCGGTGGGCTCGAAGCCTGCTTGCCCTGCGAGCTCTTCGACTACATCGAGGTGCTCGACGACCCTTCGCTGGTCAGCGCCGACGACTTCGCGGCCAAGCTCGGCGATCGCGAGCAGCTCGAGCGCTGGAACCAGGCGCTCGAGCAAGCGGCCTGGCGCGCGCAGCTCGAGCCTTGCGGGCTCGCGGATCGAGTCGCCGAGGTCCAGGCCTTGCTGCGGCCCTCGCTGCGACTCGTGCTCGATCCGATCGAGGATGATGCGGAGGATGACGCGCAGGAGGAGACAGAGCTCGGCCACAGCCGCTTGGGTGGCGACCCCGATCTCCTGCCCGATCAACCCTGGCCCGAGGTCGAAGGCGAGCCGATGGTCTTCGTCGCGCAGTTCGATCTGGCCGAGCTGGCCGAGTTCGAAGCCGCCGCGGAGCTGCCCCGCGAGGGCTTGCTGAGCTGCTTCTACGCGCCCTTTCCAGCCGAAGGGCAATCCCTCGAGCATCCGGTGGCCCTGCTTCACTCGCTCGATCGCGACGCGCTCGAGCGCCGGCCCTCGCCCGAGCCGCGCGATCGTCTGCGGCCGCATGCGATCCACTTCGAGCCCGAGCGGGTCATGCCCGCGCTCGAGTCCGCCTTTCACTTCGAGGTGCTCCGACCCAGGGCCGAGGTCGCGGCCTTCTACGCTTCGCTCGCGCAGGCCTCGCTCGGGCGTGGACGCGTCGAGGCGCCGCCGATCGATCCCCAGGCGCTGGCGCGGCTCGTGGTCGATCGCAGCGAGTGCGACTTCGATGGACCGGTGCACCGCCTGCTCGGTCACCCCTCGAGCATTCAAGGCGACCCTTATCTGGACGTCGAGATGAGTCGGCAGGGCTGGGAGGGCTGGGACGAGGGCAGCGTCGAGGCGCTCGAGCGGCGCGAGCGTGCGCTCGGCTGGCGCTTGCTCTTGCAGGTCGACGCCTACCCGGACGACGAGCTGCTCTTGAACCAAGACGGCGGCTACTTCTATTTTTGGCTGCCCGCCGACGCGCTGGCCAAGCACGAGTGGAGCCGCGCTCGCGGCTGCCTTCAGTGTCACTGAGTTCTCGTCAGCCGCAGGGTCAGCCAGGCATTCGAATGGTCGTGAGCTCGGCCTCGCGCAGCTGCCCACACGCCGCCGCCACGTCGTCGCCTCGGGTCACGCGGACATGTGCGACCACGCCTCGCTCGCGCAGGATCGCCAAGAATCGCTCGACCCGCTCGGGCGTGGGTCGAACATAGATCGCGCCCGAGAGCCCAGCTCCAGTCGCGTTGTAGGGGATCAAGTTCACGTGCGCGCGAAAGCCCTCGAGCCGAGTCGCGAGCAGCTCGGCCTGGGCGTCGGCGTCGTTGACCCCGGCGAGCAGGCAATACTCGATGGTCACGATCCGCCCGGTCCGAGCTTGAAAGCCGCGCGCGGCCGCGAGGATCTCGGCGACCGTGTAGCGCTTGCCGGTCGGGACGATCTTGGTTCGAGTCTCGTCGTCGGGCGCGTGAAGGCTGAGCGCGAGGAAGACGGGGTGCTCGGCCGCGGCCAGCCGCTCGATCCCGTGCAGGATCCCGACGGTCGAGACCGTGATCCGCCGCCAGCCGAGGTTGCCGAGCCCGGGGCTGGCGATCCGCTCGATCGCCGCGAGCACGTGCTCGAGGTTGTGCATCGGCTCGCCCATGCCCATGAACACCAAGCGCCTCACCTTGCGCCCGCGCTCGGCCGCGACTCGACAGACCTGCAGCCATTGCTCGACGATCTCGTCGACCTCGAGGTTGCGCTCGAGCCCGCCGCGGGTGCTCGCACAAAAGTCGCAGCCCATCGCGCAGCCGATCTGCGAGGACACGCAGCACGCGGCCTCGCCTGGGCGATGCGACTCCATCATCACGGTCTCGACCGTGCCGCCGCGGCGCAGGCCGAGCAGCAGCTTGACGGTCCCGTCGCGGCTCTCGACCCGACGAAGCACCCGCGTCGCGGGCTCGGCCAGCTCCGTGCGCAGGCGTTCGTCGAGCGTCGCGCCGAGCAGCAGGCCGCCCAAGTCGGGCTGGCCGTGGCTGGCGTAGAAGGCTCGCAGCATCCGGCCCGCGTGGCTGCGGGCCTCGCCGCGCTCGACCATCCAGCGCTCGAGCGAGGCCCGATCGTGCTGGGCGAGGATCAGCAAGGGATCACCACGCGATCACTCGGACTCGGACTCGGACGCACCACGGAGCAGATCGAAGAGCGCCGGCTTGCGTCGGCTCGGCCACTCTTCGGGCGGAAGGCCGAGCGCACGGCGGCCTCGCGAAACGCGTTGGTCCATCGCCTGACGCGAGAGCCCATCGAGCGCGACCGGGTGGCGAGCCTGAAGCTCGGGCAGTTCGAAGCGCTCCTCGCCGAGCAGGCCGGACAAGGCGTTCTCGAGCAAGACCGACTCGGGCAGCCTGAGCTCGCGCAGGGCCGAGCGCAGGCGGGCGCGCATCCGCAGCGTCTCGCGTTGATCCTCGCCGACCAGGCGGAGCGCCTCGGCCCGATCGGCGGCGTCGCGGGCGAGCGCGATGTTGCCGGCCGCGAGCATGACCGGCATCGGGCGGACGTCGCCCTCGCTCAGCGCGGGCTCTTGCAGCATCGCCTCGACCTCGGTCCAGGCGATCGCGTCGAGGTCTTGTTCGTCGCCGCCGAGCGCCTCGAATTCGGTCGAGCTCCAAGCGGCGACCAGGAGGTGAAGACGGACGGATTCGAAGAGCAGCAGCTCGGCGAGCGCGGCTTGGAGCTGGGCCGGGCCGTCGCCGGCCTGGCTGGGATCCGCCCCTTGGGCGTGGGCGAAGAGGTTGGCGTGGAGGCTGCTGTCGAGCGGCGAGGTCGAAGCGGCCGAGCCAGGATCGGACTCGGCGACCGAGCGGACCCAAGGTTGGAGCTCGCCGGGGATCTCCATCAGCAAGGCGTCACGCAGGTCGCGATGGAAGCCACAGAGCAGGGCGAAGCGAGGGTCGCTGACCGCCGAGGCGAGATCGATGCCCCGCATCCGCGCGTCGAGGGCCTCGATCGCGACTTGCTCGAGCTCGCTGCGTAGCTCACCGAGGTCGGCGTCGGCGTCGACGTCGGACCCGCTCGGACTCGGAAGTGCGCGCACGACGATGGACGTGATCGACGGGTCCATGAGCTGTCCGGGTTTAAGTCCTCGGGCTGCCCGCGCAACCCCTTCGCGGGGCCGCGGGGTGACTTGTTCGGCGAAGAGCTTAGCCCTCCGAGCACGCGGCTCGATAGCGGGTCACGCGCTTTGGCTCAGACGGACACGCAGGCGCTTCTTGGGCCCGATCTGGACCCGCAGGCCCTCCGGTCCGCAGCGGCCGGCGTCGATGAGCTCGGCGGGATCGCTCGCCGGCTCGCCATCGAGCTTCACCGCGCCCGACTTGATCCGCTCGCGAGCGTCGCGCTTGGACTTGAACCCGCCGATCTGCTCGTGCACGACCAAGTCGAGCAGGTTGATGCTCGCCACGGGCAGCTCGATCAGCGGCAGCGCGCTCCAGTCTTCGCCGCGCCCGAAGGCCTGGGCCGCGCCACGTCGGGCGTGCTCGGCCGCCTCCTCGCCGTGGAGCATGCGCGTGGCCTCGTAGGCGAGCAGGGCCTTGGCCTCGTTGAGCTCGCGGCCGCGCTGCTCGGCGATCTCGACGATCTGCGCGACCGGGACGTCGGTGAAGGTTCGCAGCGCCTTGACCACGTCGTCGTCGTGGCAGTTGATCCAAAACTGGTAGTAGTCGAAGGCCGAGACTTGGTCGGGGTCGAGCCAGACCGCTCCCTTGGCGGTCTTGCCCATCTTGCTGCCGTCGGCGGTGGTCAGCAGCGGGAAGGTCAGGCAATGGACTTGATCGGGCTCGGCCTCGCCCTCGCTGGTCTGCTCGTCACGGCGAGCGTCGGCCCGGATCCGCCGGATCAGCTCGACGCCGGCGATCATGTTGCCCCATTGGTCGGCGCCGCCGGCCTGCATCGTGCAGCCTTGGTTGCGGTGCAGCCAGTGGAAGTCGTAGGCCTGGACCAGCTGGTAATTGAATTCGAGGAAGCTCAGCGGCAGCTCGGCCTCGAGCCGATCGCGGTAGGTCTTGGCCGCGATCATGCGGTTGACGGTGAAGTGGCGGCCGACGTCGCGCAGGAAGTCGATGTAGCCGAGCCCGAGCAGCCACTGCGCGTTGTCGAAGAGCAGCGCGTCGTTGGGCTTGCCGCTCTCGAAGTGGATCAGCCGGGCGAACTGCTTGCGGATCGACGCGACGTGCACGGCGATCTGCTCGGCGTCGAGGATCCTGCGAGTGTCGCTGCGCCCGGTCGGATCGCCGATCCTCGCGGTCCCGCTGCCGAGCACGACGATCGGTCGGTGGCCGTGCTGCTGAAGCAGGCGCATGCCCATCATCGTGACCAGGTTGCCGACGTGCAGCGAAGGCGCGGTCGGATCGTAGCCGATGTAGAAGGTCACCATCCCGGCGTCGAGCGCTTCGTCGAGGCCGGCGAAGTCCGACACCTGCTCGATGAAGCCGCGCTCGGCCAGCGCACGCAAGGTCGCAGACTTGGGTGTGGGGTGCTCGGGCATGGCCCGGGAGGATAGATCACTCGCCGGTCGCTGCCAGCTCTGCTTCGTGTTCGACGATCGCGGCCTCCAGGGCCTGGAGTCGGGCCTCGACCCGGGCGCGATAGCGACGGTGGAGGTCCTTCTCGCGGAAGAGCTCGTCGGCGATCTGCATGGCGACGAGCAGGGCGATCCGTTGGAGCGAGAAGGAGCGCCGGCCGTCGGTCAGCTCGCGCAGGTGGCCGTCGACATAGTCGGCCAGCTCTTGCACGTACTCGGGCCCTTCGTCGCTGCGGATCGACAGGGTCTGTCCGGCGATCTCGACACTGACCGATTGCTTCACCGCGGCGTCCTCGACACGCGCGCAGTGTACCCGCCGGTTCGGACGATCGCGAGCGCAAGACGAACGAGACCGCAGCGGCGGCTGCGGTCTCGTTCTGGGCGTCGGAGCTCTGGGCTTCAGATGAAGCTGGGCAGGCGCGGCGTCGCGGTCGTCGCGATTCGGCGGTGCCACAGCTGCGCGCCGACGTACTCGTCTTCGCGGATGATGTGGTCGGTCAGCCGGGCCGAGACCTTGAAGCCGAGGTTGGCGAACACCTGCTGGCTGGGGATCAGATCGGAGGCGATGACCGAGAACACGCTGGCCATCTCGCGCTTGAGCAGCTCGTCGAGCAGCGACTTGGTCAAGAACTCGAGCAGGGCGAGGTCGCCCTCCTTGCGCGGCAAGGTCATGACGTCGACCTTCGCGTGGCCGAACGAGGAGTCGGTCTCGGCGCCGACCCAGAACTCGCGCTTGCCCAGCTTGCCGCACAGCGCGATGTCGGGGTGGAAGGTCGCGCGGCGGAAGGGCGCGTAGAGGGCCGACTCGCCGATCTCGGTGGCCATCGCCGCGAGCTTGGCGAGGTCCTCGACGAGGTCGACGTTGAGCCCGCGCGGCTTGGCCCCGCCATTGTCCTGCTGGACGATGTTGGGCGCGTTGAGCTTGGGCGCGCCGCCTTGGATCGGGTCGCCGTCGTCGGTGTAGACCCGGCTCATGATGTAGGCGTCGGCGGTCCGGAAGTAGCCGGGGATCGCCCCTTCGCGCGAGAACCCGACGCTGCGCCAGCTCTTGGAGTCCTGCTTCTCGACGACCGTGAACACCTTGCGCAGGCCTTCGCTGCGGGCGATCCGATCGAAGAAGTCACGCTTTTGCTGATAGTTACCGACCCGATAGTCGAACACCCGAAGGTTCTGGTGGGTGCGGTTGAGCAAGAAACAAAAGTCGATGTCACCCCGCCGATAGTAGTGCTCTTCGACCGGACCCATCGTCTCGGTCGTCTCGACGGCCTGACTTGCCATGTGTGCCTCTTGCTGGGGAGTCAAAGTGTGCTCATTCTCGGCCCACGACGGGGGCCGACTCGGGTTGGCTCGGTCTCGGAAGACCGACTCGGAGGTGCTCGACCTGGTTTCGCCGGCGCGGCGGCAGGTCGGTTGTTCTCTGGACCAGATCCAGAGTGGAATGTCAAGTCCGAAAGCTGGGCATTCGGGCAGGTGCGCTAGTGTCGCGTCGTTCTTCTTGGTCGCGGACGATCGACCGGGAATCGGCGCTCGAACACGAATGATCCAAGGATTCTCCGCCACGGGTGGCGGACTCGGATTCCAAGAATTTGCGCCTGTATCGAACCTTGCCACCCATCACTACCATCGCGGGTTTACGAATACAAGCGGTCGTGCGACCTTCGGGCCGGGTGCGCGACGTGGGAAGGCGGAGCATGGGTCGTGGCGTCGCCGGCGTCGTGAGCTTGGCGCTGAGCGGATGTCCGGCCACTACCCATCCGCCCAGTGCGGGCTGTGACAAAGACACCGACTGCAAAGGCGAGCGGATCTGTGTCGACCAACACTGCGTCGATACACCGAGCGAGGGACCCGAGCGCGTTGATCCAAAGGTCGTCGATGCCGGCGTGGCTCGCCCCTCGGCCGGCCAAGACGAACACTGGTTTCGCGGCGGCCCCGGCCACACGGGCGCGAGCAAGGCGATCGCGCCCAGCGAGCAGCCCAAGCAGCTGTGGGAGCGCGATCTCGGCTCCGTGGTGTTCGCGACGCCGACCCTGGCGCGCGGGCCGAATGGGCTCAGCGCCTATGTCGGCACCCACGGTGGCCGCTTTGTCGGGGTCGCGCTCGAGGGTCCCCACGCTGGCGAGATCGAGCTCGATCTCCCGCTCGGTGGTCGGATTTGGGCGACCACGGCGGCCCGCGGCGAAGCCGAAGCGCTGCGCCTCTACGTCGGCAACGACGATGACAAGCTGTTCGCAATCGCCCCGGCCAAGCCGCCCGAGGCGAGGATCCTGTGGACCCTCGAGATCGGCAATTGCTCGGGTACGCGTGCGCCTGGGCCCGAGGGTGCTCGCTGCGACGTCGACGGTGGCCCGACGATCGGCCCCGAAGGCGATCTCTACATCGGCGCCGACGGGGTCTATCGAATCAGCCCCGCAGGCGAGATCCGCTGGCATTGGCCACCCGCCGATCAGCAAGAGCGAGCCAAGCACGTGTTCTCGACCCCAGTCGTGACCGACGACGGCAAGGTTCTGTTTGGCGGCCAAGACGGCTTCGTCACCGCGCTCGCGGCCGAAGACGGGGCGCAGCTGTGGCAGTATCGAGTCGAGGCCGACGTCGACGGTTCGGGCGTGATCGGGGCCGACGGTGCGTTCTTCATCGGCGCCGACGATGGCCGGATTCATGCGCTGCGCAGCGACGGCAGCCTGCGCTGGAGCTTCGTCGCGCAACGAGACATTCGCTCGAGCTTGGGCATCGCCGCGAGCGGCACGGTCTATGCGACCAGCTTCGACGGCAACCTGTACGCAATCGCGGCCAGCGGCGAGGTCGAGTGGGTGCTGCCGAGCGGCGGCGTCATTCAATCGTCACCCTTGGTCGACGCCGAGGGCAAGATCCTGTTCGGCTCGCAAGACGACCACCTCTACGCGGTCTCGGCCAAGGGCGAGGTGTTGTGGGCGATCGAGCTGCCTGGCGACATCGACAGCTCGGTCGCGCTCGCCGACGACGGGACCTTGGTGGTCGGCTGCGACGACGGCAAGCTGCGCGCGTTTGGGGGCTGAGCCTTGCCGCGCAAGGGATTAAGTGACAGGGTCCGCGCAACCAATCTGGCCCGGCACGGGCCCTTCGACAGCTACAGACTTCAATGACAAATCGTTCGCAAACCCGCGCGCTCCTGCAAGTCAACCCTGGCGGCTACGGCTTCGCCCGCCCACTCGGTGGTGACGAGCTGCGCAGTATCTTCATCCCCCCCGGTCAACTCCGCGGCGCCCTCGATGGCGACGAGCTCGAGGTCGTCTATTGGGCGAGCGAGAAGGGTCTCGAAGGCCGCATCGAGACCATCGTCGCCCGCAAGCGCACCCGCGTGGTCGGGCTGCTCAGCTCGGCCGGCCGCCGCAACTTCATCCTCGAGGCCGACGACCCGCGCCTGATCTGGCCGATCCAAGTCGTCGATGGCCCCGGACCGGGCACGCCCGGCAAGGTCGTGGTCGCGCGGATCCTCGAGTACCCCAGCGATCCCAACCCGGTGATTCGCGTGCAGGTCCAGCGCACGCTCGGCGAGGCCGGTGCGCTCGAGACCGAGATCCAGCGGATCCTGATCGAGCACGAGATCGCCGACGAATTCCCCGATCCCGTGCTCGGCGAGGCGCGCTCGGTCCCGCAGGCGGTCGGGCCCGCGGACCTGAGCAATCGCGCCGACCTGCGCGGGCTCGCGTTCATGACCATCGATCCGCCCGACGCCCGCGACTTCGACGACGCGGTCTGTGTCGAGCTGCTCGGCGGCGACCCCGACAACGACGACGTCCGTCTTCATGTCGCGATCGCCGACGTCTCGCACTACGTCCGCGAGGGCACGGCGATCGACGGCGAGGCGATCGAGCGCTGCTTCTCGTGCTACCTGCCCGACCGCGCGATCCCGATGCTGCCCGAGCAGCTCAGCAGCCACATGTGCTCGCTGGTGCCCCACCAAGATCGCCTGGCGATGGTCGTCAGCATGCGCGTCGACGCGGCCGGCGAGGTCACGGAGCCGCAGGTCCGCGCGGCGGTCATCCACTCGCAAAAGCGCTTGAGCTACGACGAGGTCGCGCTCGAGCTCGACGGGGCCGAGCGGCTCGACGGCCTCGTTCGGGCCCGGGTGGTCGAGCTGCGGGCCTGCTCCGATCGCTTGCGCCGGGCACGCATGCGCCGTGGCGCGATCGAGCTCGATCTGGCCGAGGCCAAGGTCGTGCTCGAAGAAGACGACCGCACGCGGATTCGAACCGTGATCAAGAGCCGCTCGAGCAAGTCGATGGCCCGGGCCTACAACTTGATCGAAGAGCTGATGATCGCCGCCAACGAGGCCGTCGGCGAGCTCGCGGTCGCGCACCAGCTGCCGGTCGTGTTCCGCGTCCACGACAAGCCCGACGAAGAGAAGCTCGGCCAGCTGGCCCTGGCCGCGCTCGAGCTGGGCAGCAAGGCCGACCCCGACAAGCTCCAGCACCCACGCGGCGTGCAGAAGTTCCTGTCGCGGATCGCCGGCAAGCGCTTCGCGCCGGCGCTCAACATGCTGATGCTCCGGGCGATGGCCCAGGCCCAGTACTCGACCACCAACGTCGGGCACTTCGCCCTGGCCTCGCGGGCCTACGTCCACTTCACCAGCCCGATCCGCCGCTACCCGGACTTGATCTCGCACCGCGTGATGAAGGCCTGGGTCGGCCGCCAAGGCGGCGAATGTGGCCCGCGCGAGGTCCTGCCCCGAATGCCGCGCGGGATCGAGAGCGAGGCCCAGGCGGTCCGCTCGAGCGAGCGCGAGCGCGAGGTCAGCGGGGCCGAGCGCGAGACCCAGAACCTGTTCGCGGCCATCCACATGCGCGACCGGATCGGCGATCGCTTCGAAGGCACCGTCACCGGGCTCTCGCAGTTCGGCGTGTTCGTCCAGCTCGACGATCCCTTCGTCGACGGCATGGTCCGCATCGCCGACCTCGAGCGGCAGCGGCATGACAGCTTCCACCGTGACGACACGGGCGTGCGCATGGTCGGCGAGCGGACCGGCTTCGTGCTGACCATCGGCGATCGGGCGGTCGTCGAGATCATCGACGCTTCGATCCCGCGTCGCCAGATCGACATGGCGTTGATCTCGATCCTCAGTCGCTGACGACTCAGTCGTCGAGGTAGAGGTCGAATTCGTCGGGCGCAGGGGTCTGCGCCCAGCTCGTGCGCAGGCCGGTCGCCCGGGGATCGGCGAGCGGGCCGATCCGGTCGAGAAAGGCCTGGAGACGCAGCAGCTGGCGGTCGCGAGGATCGCCTTCGAAGCGAGGGATGATGATCGCGTTGGCCTCGGCGCCGCGCAGCACCTCGGGCTTGTCGTCGACGATCAGGATCTGCTCGGGCCGCCAGCCCTGCTCGATCACGCGTTCGATGTCCTTGTGCCACACGAACTCGTCCTCGCTCAGGACCTGCGGGACGCACTGCTCGCGCGACCAGATGAAGGCCAGCTCGTCACGATTGCGGATGAAGCAGGCCAGCATCGCGTGGGCGTAGGCCACGTTGGCGGAGGTCCAGATCGCCACGCCCGCGAAGTGATCGAGCGCCCAACGCATGAATTCGTGCACGCCGGGGCGCAGGTAGAGCCGGTAGCGTCCGACCACGCGTCGCGGTGGCCAGGGCAAGCTGGCCTGGCTCGGCGGCCGGGCATGGATCAGCGTGTCGTCGAGATCGAGGACCAGCAGCTTGTCCCAGCGCGGGCTCATGGCGAATCGAAGGGCATCGGCACGATCGGCGCCGGCTCGACCTCGGCGGGCGGAGTGGTCACTTCGAATTCGACCGAGGTCGGCTCGACGCGGACATCGGGGGGACTCGCCAGCTGCGAGTCGAGCGAGCAGCAGCGACCGCCCGCGCAGCTCGAGGGCTCGACGGCGCCGCAGCGGACCGGGCCGCGCAACCAGATGGTCTCGCTGGTTCGACAGCGGTTGCTCGGCCGGCAGCCGGTGAACGAGAGCGGCCCGGTCGCGGCCTTGCAGCAGAGCGCGACGTGATCGTCGATCGGGCGCTCGGGTGCGTCCTCGACTCGACAGCCGACGCCGACCAGCAAGGCGAAGCCGACGAGTGCGAGGCGCCGGGCCATCGTCGCCATCCTACGCGACTCAGAACGCGACCGCGAACCCGAACACGTAGGTGTCGGCGCCGACCGAGAGCCGCTTGCTGCTGCCGAAGCCGTCGATGTGGGCGAACTGCCACTCGCCGAACAAGTAGGTGTGGTTGAGGCCGGTGTTGCGATCGAGGTCGACCGCCGAGGCCCGATCGATGAAGTCGAGCCGGAGCATCAGGCCGAGGTTGGCCTGCCAGCCGAGGCTGCCGCCGCGAGCCTTCTTGCCGTCCGAGGTGATCGAGATGTCGCCGCGACCGCCCTTGGTCGCCCACCAAAACCCATAGGCCAGGCCCGCGCGCGCGTAGGGGACCAAGGGGACCTTGAAGCGGTCGGCGAGCAGTTCGAAGCGGTAGCCGACCAGCAAGGTGATCGGCACGACGTTGAAGGTGGCGGTGTCGGCCCCGTTGCGGTAGCTGCCCGTGTCGGACGGCTCGAGCTGGAGCGCTTGGGCCTTGTCCTTGAAGATGCCGATGGTCGTGCCGACCGAGAACGCGCCGCCGAGGTGGTAGAACTGCCACTCGAAGCCGAGCACCGAGAAGAGGCCCTTCTTGGGCTGCGCGGTCGCTTGGCCGTCGCTGCCTTGTTCGCCGAACACGGTCGCGTAGGGGCCGAGGCCCGAGCCCGTGTAGCGGCGATCGATGTCGGGCAGGTAGGGGCCGAATTTGATCTCGAGCAAGAAGCGCTGCGGCGACTCTTGCCGACCTCGAAAGCCCTGCTTGCCGATCTCGTCCTCCTGATCGCCTTCACGCGCGATCGCTTCGTCGGAGGGCGCGGGTCGCTGGCGCGATTGGTCGTAGTCGAGCTCGGGCGGAGGCGGGGTCTCGTCGGCGTAGTCGAGCTCGGGCGGAGGCGGGGTCTCGTCGGCGTATTGCAGCTCCTCGCCGGGATCCTTCGCCTCGCCGTAGGGCAAGATCGGATCGTAGCGCTCGTCGACGGGTGGTCGGTCCGCGGGAGACTTGCCGGGCTCGATCGCGATCGGAGCGACCTCGTCGTCGGGGTCGCCGCTCGGTGGATCAGCCTCGGTGGGAGGCGGGGGCGGAGGCGGAGCGAGGCAGAGCAGGGCTTGCAGGGTCAGAATCGTGACGCTCACGCGTTCCTCCGTCGCCGCAGCCGGACGCCCCACCCGGCGAGGCCGAAGAGCCCGAGACCACCCGCGAGCCAGCCGAGTCCAGGGCCGGGCTCGACGACCGAGCAAAAGCCCGCCTCACCGCAGATGTTGCCCTCGGTCTCGCACTGCTCCCACAGACCGTTGGTCTGGATCGGCGTCGCCTTGATGATCTCGCCGCTCGAGAGCGGGTTGCCAGGGAAGTCGTAGGCGACGACCAGGAACTGATACTCCTTGCCGTTCTCGAGCCCCTCGATCCGAGCCGAGGTCGAGGTGCCCGAGATGTGGGGCGAGCAGATGTAGCGCCAGTCGAGGCTCTGCAGCCCGGTGGTGGGCAGCCCGCAGTAGCCTTGCGCGCTGCACTCGTAGCCTGGATCGCAGGCTCCGTTGTCACACAGGCAGCCGAACTCGCCGATCTGGCAGGCGATCGGATCGCAGATGTCGTTGGAGCAGGCGAGGGTGTCGTCGCAGGTCGTCCCGTCGATGCAGGGGCAGCCCTCGGTGCCGGGCGTGCACTCGGTATCGGTGCCCGAGCCGGTGTCGGTGGAGTCGGTCGTGGTGTCGGTGCCGGTGTCGGTTCCGGTGTCGGTGCCGGTGTCTGTGCCGGTCGAGCTGCTGTCGTCCCAGCCTGCGCCGTTGGGATCGTAGTCGGCGCCAAAGGGACCGCCCGGGCACAGGTTGTCGCGCGTGTAGTAAATCTGCCCGTTGACCAGCGCCGTCGCGGTCGGCGGCGTGAAGCTGAAGGCCCCGCTGACCGGGTTGCCATCGGCGTCGGCACAGAGCACGCGGTAGCCGGAGATGTCGGCGACCGAGCTCGCGTCCCAGACGATCTGCACGGCCGAGTCGCCCGGCTGGGCCCTGAAGTTGGTCGGGGGCGTCAGCGGGGGGACGAAGTCGAAGGAGACACCTTGCGGGGTGCCGCCATCGCCGACGTTGATGTTCGACGTCCCCGTCATGAAGAAGTCGCCCATGTTGCACGAGGTCTGACCCGCGCACATCCAGATGCCCCCTTGGCCGTAGTTCGACACGCACTCGCCGTCGGGTACGGCGACGTCGATCGACGTCGCCCCGGTCGCGCCGAAGGCCAGCCAGATCGGATCGAAGTGAAACTCGGGGCCGTTTTGGAACACGCTGGGCAGGCCAGCGACCAGCTGCGCGCAAGGGGAGTAGGGCGTGAGGCCGGGCAGCGCCTGAGCCATCGCGCATTGCTGACCGACCATCGCGACCAGCTGGACGTTGTCGACCGTGTTGGTGCCCGCTCGACCGATCCGTGCGATCAGCTCTTGGTCGCATTGGCAGCGAGCCTGGTTGACCAGCGAGCTCATGTCTTGCGGCGACGCTTGCCGGCTCTTGACCCCGTACTCGTCGGTGACGAAGTAGGTGACCCTGAAGTCGGCCTCGGCCGGCGGCGCGGCCTCGACCGAGCCGGCCAGCAGCGCGCCCGCGAGGCCCAGCGCGCTCGCGAGGCCGACGCTCAGACTCAGCAAGCCGCCCGTGAATCGGAGCTGTCCCGAAGCCATCGTCGGCTCATTATGCAACGCCGGTGCCACGCTGCCCAGCGCTTGCCAGCCCTTCGAGAGCCCCGCAGTCGCGTGAATTGCCGCGCCGCGATGACAAAGTGGCAAGCAGGGCGGCGACGACGGACAGAGCGGCTCAGCGCCGCGCGCTCGCTCGAGTGCGAGCTCGCTTCAGTACAATAACGGGATCATCCGAAACTTGGCGATCTTCGAGTACTCGGCCCAGAGCTCGCCGTACTTGGCTTGGCAGCGCTGCTCGTCTCGCCACGCGCGATGCGGCAGCAGCACGCAGAGCCACAGCGGCAGCACGTAGGGGATCAGCGAGCCGAACCCGGTGGTCAGCGCGAACGAGGTGTAGACCATGATCTCGCCGCTGTAGTTGATCTTGCGGCCAATGCCCCACCAGCCCGAGATCAACAGCCGACCGCCGAGCGTCTGCGCGGGCTTGCCCCAGATGATCGCGTTGCGGTCCTTCTTGAACCGGTTCTTCTGCGCGTTGGACTCGCGGAAGATCCACAGACCGAGGCCGTGCAGAGCGGCGATCGCGAGCACCGCGAGCAAGGGCATCGGCGTCGGGTTGGCCAGCAACCACCAGCCCGCGATGCAGTAGAAGAAGGGCACCAAGACCAGGTCGCCCCAGAGCAACATGAAGCCGAACTTTTCGGCGATCACGTCCCACATCGAGAGCACGTTGTCCTCTTGCCAGTAGTGGGTGAACAGGTAGGCCCACCAAAAGCACTGGTAGGCGAGCATCTGCGG
>JAMHUH010000579.1:0-4978 GCA_035904925.1 Nannocystaceae bacterium | reverse complement strand
CCTGGGGCGAGGTCACGCGGATCTCGTGCCGGATCGAGACGGGTCGTCAGCATCAGATCCGGATCCACCTGGCCGAGGCCGGCTACCCGCTGCTCGGCGAGCGCGTCTACGATCGCAGCTACGAGACTCGAGCGATCCAGCCCGAGCGCACGATGTTGCACGCCGCGAGCCTCGGCTTTCGCCACCCGACCCACGAACAGCCGCTCCACTTCGACGACGGCCCGCCGGCCGACTTCGAGGCGCTGCTCGAGCGACTCGCCAAGCCTTGAGCAGCGTATGCTCGGGCCCATGCGCGTGCGAGCTGGCTTGCTCACGGGGGCGATCGGGATCTTCGGCTGCGCGAGCCCGACGATCGGCGACGCAGGCGACGAGATCGAGTCGAGCTCGGGCGAGAGCAGCAGCAGCGAGGATACGAGCGAAGGGTCGACCACCAGCGAGCTCGATGGTTCGAGCTCGAGCGAGAGTACGAGCGAGAGCACGAGCGAGACCGGCGGCGATGACGAAGGCGAGCTGGTCGATCCGGGCAGCTCGGCCGCGTGCACGACCAACCCGGGCTCGCACGCGAGCGTGTGTCCGCAGGGCCAGCCGTGTCCGATCGTCACCGACGTCGAGATCGACTGCGCCGACACGCTTCGCTGGCCGATCAGCGTGAGCGCCGACGGCGAGCGGGCCTACCTCGCGGCGATGAGCGACATGGGCGGCTGGCTCTTCACCGCCCAGGCCGACGCCGCGGACCTGGTCGCGCTGCCCGATGTCCTCGACGGCGGCAAGCTCGAGCTCGGCGTCGATCAAGCCGGCCGGCTTCGGCTGCTGGCCTCGACGCTCGAGCAGGCCTACCTCTACGTGATCCCGCTCGTCGGTGGCTTCGCCCTCCAAGCGATGACCGAGACACCCGGCGATCCCTACACGCTGCCCTACGCGCTCGAGTTCGATCCCGACAACCACGCCCATGCGCTGACCTTGCAAGATGGCCACTTCCTGCATGGCCAGCGAGCCGCCGACGCGACCTGGACGCTCGAGACGATCGACGATCCAGACAGCTTCGAGGCCAACGGCTTCGATCGCCACGGTCATGTCATCGAGCTGCTCGACACGACCGATCCACCCTTCTTGCAGCTGGGCGCGCGGGTCGAGGGCGTGACTCGAGTGCTCAGCGACATGTACTCGAGCAGCGCCAACCCGCTCATGGCGCTCCAGCCCGCCCGTCCGAGCCTCGCCGACGCTGGCGACATCGATTACGCGGTCATCTACATGCACGACCAAGAGCTCAGGGTGGTCTGGCCGAGCGGGGCCGAGGGCTGGACCGACGTGGCCATCCCCGAGGCGACCCCGAACACGAACCCTTGTCCGCTCAGCCCCAATTGTCCCTGTCCGGCGACCTGTCTCGACGATCAAGGCGGGTTCGGGCTGGCGGTCGCGGCTCGGACCAGCGAGTCGGAGATCTGGGTCGCGTGGACCTTCGACAACGATCACGTGACCTGGTCCCTCTACGAAGCCCCGCTCTGCCTCTGCGGCCTGGCGCCGAGCTTTCCGATCGACGAGAGCACGTCGACGCTCCACCTCACGCGGATCGACACCAACGACGGGAGCCTCGAGCAGGTGCTCACGCTGGAGATCGCCAAGCCAGCCGAGCTCGACATGCAGACCTGGGATCGCCAGCTGGCGGTCGGCTTGCGCATGGCGGGCTCGCCGAACTTGCGCGTGCTGGCCTTCGACCTCGACCAGCTCTGATTCGCGACCAGGTCCGAAAACGGCTAGTCGCAGGTCCGCGTCCGCGCTATCGAGCTTCCATGCTCGACGACGACGCGGCCTGGCGAGCGCTGCGAGCCCGTGACGCTCGCTTCGACGGCCGCTTCTTCGTCGGCGTCTCGACCACCGGCATCTATTGTCGGCCGATCTGTCCCGCTCGGCTGCCGCGGCGCGAGCGATGCAGCTTTCACGCGAGCGCGGCCGCGGCCGAGAAGGCCGGCTTTCGTGCGTGCTTTCGCTGTCGACCCGAGCTCGCGCCCGGCTGCGCGAGCGTCGATGCGGTCCCGAACCTGGTCGCGCGGGCGTTGGCCAAGATCGCGGCGGGCTACCTCGACGAGCGCAGCGTCGACGAACTCGGAGAGGCCTTGGGCGTGAGCGGTCGCCACCTTCGGCGCGCGCTCGAGGCCGAGCTCGGCGTCAGCCCGGTCGAGCTGGCCCAGACTCGTCGGCTCGCGCTGGCCAAGCAGCTGCTCCACGACACCACGCTGAGCCTGACGACGATCGCGTTTGCGAGCGGCTTTCGCAGCGTGCGTCGCTTCAACGCGAGCGTGCTCGCGCGCTTGGGTCGGCCACCTTCGGCGCTTCGTCGGGCGCGCAAGTCGGGCGCCGCGGCGATCGTGCTGCGCCTCGACTTTCGCCCGCCGCTCGACTTCGCGGCCCTGCTCGAATTCCTCGGCGCGCGGGCGATCCCGGGCATCGAGCGGGTCGAGGGCGGGAGCTATCGGCGGTTGGTCGCGACCGACTCGGGCTCGGGTGTGGGCACCGGCGAGGTCCGGGTCTGGGCCGAGCGCGACAAGTCGTGCTTGCGCGCCGAGCTCGATGCCACGCTCGCGCCGAAGATAGCGAGCGTGGTCGCGGGCCTGCGTCGGCTCTTCGATCTCGACGCCGAGCCGCGGGCGATCGCGACCGCGCTGCGCCGCGATCCTCGGTTGGCGCCGCTCGTGCGCCGTCGACCTGGGCTGCGCGTGCCGGGCAGCTTCGACCCCTTCGAGACCGCGCTGCGGGCCGTGCTCGGTCAACAGGTCTCGGTCGCCGCCGCGACCACGCTCTCGGGTCGCCTCGTCGCGCACTTCGGCGGCCTGCCGAGTCCAGACGCGCTCGCGGACTCGTCGGTCGCGACCCTGGCGAGCCTCGGCCTCCCGGGCGCGCGAGCGCGGGCGCTGATCGGCTTGGCCGACGCCTGGCGGCGCGGTGGGATCGACTGTGGACCCGGCAGCGATCCCGACACGCTCGTCGCCGCGTTGGTCGAGCTGCCCGGCATCGGCCCGTGGACGGCGGCCTATTTGAGCATGCGAGCGCTGCATTTTCCCGATGCGCTGCCGGCCAGCGATCTCGCGCTTCGCAAGGCGCTCGGCGGCATCTCGGCCCGCGAGGTCGAGGCGCGCGCCGAAGCCTGGCGACCTTGGCGGGCCTACGCCGCCTTGCACCTGTGGACCGCGCTCGGCCGCGGGGAGCTGCCATGAACACCGTCGAACATCGAGTCGAGAGCCCGCTCGGAACCCTGCGCCTGATCGCCAACCACGCTGGTTTGGTCGGGCTCTACATGCCTCGGCATGTCCGCGAACCAGTCGGTCCGGATCCGCTGGAAGCCGACGCGAGCACGCCCGAGCATCCGGTCTTGCGCGAGGCCGCCAAGCAGCTGGCCGAGTACTTTGCGGGCACGCGTCGGGACTTCGATCTTCCGCTCGCGCCCACGGGCACCGAATTTCAGCGGCGAGTCTGGCGAGCCCTGCAGACGATCGAGTTCGCCGCGACGTGGAGCTACGGCGAGCTCGCGCGGGCGATCGATCAGCCGAGCGCGAGTCGAGCGGTCGGAGCCGCGAACGGCCGCAACCCGATCTCGATCGTCGTGCCTTGCCATCGCGTGATCGGCAGCGATGGCTCGCTGACGGGCTACGGCGGCGGCGAGCGAAACAAGCGTTGGTTGCTCGACCACGAGGCGGTCGTCGCCGGGCGCGCGCTTCGCATCTTCTCCTGACGGCGCCGTGCACGCTCCGGATTTCCCTTCAGCGACGCGCAGAACGTCGTTGACAGCCTACTCGTGAGTCGGTAGAAATCGACTCGTGGGTAGGCCCGCGCAAGTTCACTCGATCTCCACGCCCGACCGGCTGCTCGACGCCGCCGAGCAGGAGTTCGCGGCGTTGGGCTTCGCGATCGCGCGGCTGGCCGACATCGCCGAGCGTGCGGGCATCCGTCGACCCTCGCTGCTCTACCACTTCGCTTCAAAGGATCTGCTCTACCGCGCGGTGGTCGAGCGGGTCTTCGATGCGCTCGGCGAGGCGCTGCTCGGATCGATCGACACCAGCCAACCTTTCGAACGGCAGATCGACGCGGTCGTGCTGACCTTCGTCGCTTTCCTCGAGCAGCGACCCAGCCTCGCGCCGATCATCGTGCGCGAGGTGATCGCCGAGCCGGACCCGAGCCGACCCGAGGGGTCGCATGGCCGGACGATCTTGCTCGGTCGCGTGGTCCCGCTGCTCGACATGCTCGAGCAGCTCCTGCGCAGCCAGGGCGGCGATCGCCTCCGCCCCGATCTCCCGGTCCGCGCGGCGCTGGTCGAGATCGCGGGTGGCCTGCTGCTGCGCAGCGCGGCCGGCTCGCTCCGCACGCCTCTGTGGGGACCCGGCGACCACGCGCTGGCCCTCGCCCGCCACTTGTTCTTGCGCGACGCCGCGATCGAATCCACCGAATCCACGCAAGCCGAATAGGAGCGCCACTTCGTCATGACCCGCGTCATTCCTTTCTTTCTCGCGTTCATGCTGCCCATTCTGCCCGTGCTCGCGGTCGAGCTCGGCGGCTTTTGGACCTACGCGCCTTTGCTGCTGGTGTTCGGGTTGATCCCGCTGCTCGACGCCGTGTTCGGCCTCGACACCGAGAACCCCGACGAGAACGCGCCGAAGCGGCGCTGGCTCTTCGATCTGCCCTTGCTGCTCTGGGTCCCCGTGCAGCTCGGGACCACGGCGTGGGTGATCGTTCGGCTCGCGACCGGCGATTTCCCGCTGGCCGAGATGCTCGCGATCACGATCGCTTTGGGCGTGGTCAATGGTGCGGGCGGCATCAACATCGCCCACGAGCTGATGCACCGCAAGAACCGGCTGCACCGAGCGGCGGCCGAGCTCCTGATGACCTCGGTCCACTACTCGCACTTTTGTGTCGAGCACGTGCTCGGCCACCATCGCCACGTCGCGACCGAGCAGGACGCCGCGAGCTCGCGCTTTGGCGAGACCCT
>JAMHUH010000578.1:0-1893 GCA_035904925.1 Nannocystaceae bacterium | reverse complement strand
CAGCGCGGCGCTGGCCGACTCGGGTCGATCGTGGCGCGACTTTTCGAGCAGCTTGTTGACGAAGGCGGCCAGCTTGGCCGGGACCTGCTCGGGCAGGGGCGGCGGCGGAGCCATGATCTGCATGCGCAGCAGCATCGGCAGCTCGTCGGCGTCGAAGGGCGCGTCGCCGGTGAGCAGCTCGTAGAAGATGATGCCGAGCGCGTAGAGATCGGTGCGCTCGTCGATCTTGCCGCCCGCGGCCTGCTCGGGGCTCATGTAGCGCGGGGTCCCGAACACCATGCCGGCGCGGGTCAGGGCCTCCTTGCCGCCGTCGCCGTCGAGCAGCTTGGCGATCCCGAAGTCGACGATCTTGGCGATCTCTTCGTGCTTGAAGTCGGTCGCCAAGAACACGTTCTCGGGCTTGAGATCGCGGTGGACGATGCCGTGATGGTGGGCGTGGATCAGCGCCTCGAGCACCTGCTCGACGATCCCGACCGCCTTGGCCCAGGGCCAGGGCTTGCCGAGCCGCTTGGTCAGCTCGCAGCCGACGAGCAGCTCCATGACCAGGTACTTGATGCCCTCGGCGGTGGTCCCGAAGTCGGTGACTCGCACGCAGTGGGGATGATCGAGGCGCGAGGCGCTGTGAGCCTCGCGTTCGAAGCGCTTGGCGATCTGTCCGTCACCCCCGATCTCGCGGTGCAGGACCTTGACCGCGACCTCGCGGTGGAGACCGACGTGCGTGGCCTTGTAGACCGCTCCCATCCCACCCTGACCGAGCAGGGCGTCGATGCGATAGCGCTCGTCGAGGGTCTCACCGACGAGCGCGTCGATGGATTTGGCGGAGCTCATGGGGGCGGGCCATCTTTGCACGGCGACGCCGGATCCGGTGCCTCGCCGGCCGAAGGGCTGGGCGGCTTCGCTTCCGCGTCAGGCTTCGTGGGCGGACACCCGCTCGCCAGGGGCCGCGCGAGCTCGGGCGGGTCGGGATGTGGAAAGAGCGCCGGCGGTGACTTGTCGGCACACGCGGCGCTCAGCAGGCAGCCCAGCAGCAGGATCAGGCCACCAGGGGCCGACCGCATGATCAGTCCTCGTCGTCGGCGGCGGGCTCTTCGACGTCGTCGTCGGCGGCGGCCGTGTCGTCGTCGCCGTCGAGATCTTCGAGGACCGCGGGATCGACGTCTTCGTCGATGGTCTCCTCGATGGTCTCTTCGACCTCTTCTTCCTCTTCCTCGACGGTCTCTTCCTCGGCGTCGTCGGCGAGGCGCTCGGGGTCGGAGGGCAGCTCCTTGACGTCGTCGTCCTCTTCCTCTTCCTCGTCGTCGGCGGTCGCGAAGGAGGCCGCGTCGATGAAGGTGGTGTCGACGGTCGAGCCGGCCATCAGCTGGGCGCGCTGCTCTTCGATGAAGGCGAGGATGACTTCCTTGACGTCCTCTTCGTAGCGGACCATGCCCTTGGCGATCTCGCGCAGCGCGAGCACGCCGACCTTGTTGGGAGCCGGGACCATCGCGGTTCCGCGGCCTTCACTGAGGGCCCGAGCGCGACGCGATGCCAGCACGGTCAGGGCAAAGCGATTGGGGATCTGCTCGAGGCAGTCTTCGACGGTGACGCGCGCCATGAGGGGCGGAGTATGGTCGGCACCCTCGCGCTTGTCCACCGCCCTGGAAGGTCCGAATACGGCGTTTTACACGCTTTTTCGGGTGGGGCGTGGAACGCGGCGTCGGGTCAGGGCAGCAATCACGAGCAGCCATGCGAGCGGCCACGCGCGACCGGGCTCGGTGCTCGAGCATGCACGAGCCGGGCTCGACGCATCGAGGGCGCCGCCGGACTCGCCGCTGTCCTGCGAGTCGTCCGTGCCGCCCGTGTCTTGTGGCATCGGCTCGTCGCCACAGTGTCCGTTGCAGCGTTCGAAGATGA
>JAMHUH010000577.1:0-23183 GCA_035904925.1 Nannocystaceae bacterium | reverse complement strand
CTCGCGCGTGGCCGACGGCTTTCTGAAGTCGCCCAACTCGGTCCAGTGGACGATCATGGTCCCGAAGGACGACGAGATCATGGTCATGGCCAGCCAACAATCCAACACCGCCGAGTTCAGCGGGCTGCCGGACGACGCGGCCTGCACTTGGGTCAATCGCTAGGCTCTTCGCTGGCACGGCGCGAGGCCAGCTCGGCCTCGGCGGCGGCCTCCCAGCCGAGCGGGCCCGACTCGACGTAGCGGCGCGCCGGCAGCTGCCCGCGCAGGACCTCGGGCAAGTGGCTGTGATGCTCGCGGTCGACGTGGCCCTCGAGGTCGTGCGGGTAGCGGTAGCCCTGGCCGTAGCCGACCTGCTTCATCAGGCCGCTGACGGCGTTGCGGATCTCGAGCGGCACCGGCAAGGCGCCGCGCGTGCGGATGTCCTTGCGGGCGGCGAAGTAGGCCTTGATCGTGGTGTTGCTCTTGGCCGCCAGCGCCAAGTAGACGGCAGCTTGGGTCAGCGGCAGCACGGCCTCGGGCATGCCGACGAAGCGGGCCGACTCGGCGCAGGCGTGCGCGACCACGATGGCCTGGGGGTCGGCGTTGCCGATGTCCTCGGCCGCGAAGATGACCAGGCGTCGGGCGACGAACTCGAGCGGCTCGCCAGCCTCGAGCATCCGCGCCATCCAATAGACCGCCGCGTCGGGATCGCTGGCGCGCATGCTCTTGATCAAGGCCGAGGCGATGTTGAAGTGCTCCTCGCCGTCGTGGTCGTAGCGGAGCTGGATCTGGCCGAGCGCCTCGCGGACATGCTCGGGCCCGAGCTCGACGCTCTCGCCGGGCGCCGCGTCCGGGCAGAGATCGACGGCCAGCTCGAGCCCGTTGAGCGCTCGGCGAGCGTCCCCTTGCGAGGCCAGGGCGATCGCGCCGAGCAGGCGATCCTCGGCCTGGACCCTGCGCTTGCCCAGCCCGATCTCGGCGTCCTCGAGCGCGCGCCGGAGCATGGTGATCATCGGCGGGATCGCGAGCGGGCGCAGCTGGAGCACGCGCGCGCGGCTGAGCAAGGCCGCGTTGACCTCGAAGCTCGGGTTCTCCGTGGTCGCGCCGATCAGCGTGCACACGCCGGCTTCGACATGCGGGAGCAGGGCGTCTTGCTGGGCCTTGTTGAAGCGGTGGATCTCGTCGACGAAGAGGACCGAGCCGCGGGCCTCGTAGTTGCGGCGGTTGCGAGCCCGCTCGACCGCGGCGCGCAGCTCCTTGACGCCGGCATCGGTCGCCGACACGGTCTCGAACGCGGCCCCGGTGTGGTTGGCGATGATCCGGGCCAGCGTGGTCTTGCCGGTCCCTGGCGGGCCCCAGAAGATCATGCTCGGGATCCGATCGCTCTCGATCACCCGGCGCAGCAGCCGGCCTGGCCCGGTCAGATGGTCTTGCCCGACCACGTCGTCGAGCGTCCGCGGCCGCGCGCGCTCGGCCAGCGGGACCAGGTTGGGGTCGCGGCTGCGGGCGTGGCCGAAGAGATCGGGCGAGTCGCTCACGTCGAGGCCGATCGATACCAAGACTGGGCCAGGCTGCTAAGGTCGGGCAGTGACTGGGCGATCCACCCGCGCTGCGCTGCTCGTGCTGGCGATCGCCGCGTGCGGCGATCCGCCCGAGACCAGCGGCAAGGTCCACGAGCCGCGCCGGCCTGGCGTGCACGAGCCCGACCAAGACAGCTTCGTCGAGCTCGCGCCGGCGCCCGAGACCACGCTCGAAGACAGCCATCGCGACCCCGAGATCGATCGCGCGCTCGGGCTGATCCGCTCGAGCAAGCTGCGCTTCCTCGCGCCCGAGTCGGCCGACGATCCGGCCGGCGACGAGTACACCGCCGAGCAGTTCGCCAGCATGCTCGAGTCCAAGCGCGACTGGGTCGGCTACGACATCACTCGCTTCGATCTGTGGCTCGACGAGATCGCAACCTGCAGCTTCCTCGATCGCGTGGCCTACCGGGTCGTCCTGGCCGACGGCACCAGCCGCGAGCTGCGGCCCTGGCTGGTCGAGCAGCTGGCCCTGGCCAAGGACTGAAGCGCATGCACGCGCGAGCGCTCGTGCAGGGACGCGAGGGATCGGGCATGGTCGCGGCATGAAGGAAGCCCGCACGGGACTGATCCTCGCTGGGGTGTTCGGGCTGATCGGCGTCGCGGCGGGAGCCTTGGGTGCTCACGCGCTGGCCGAGCGGATCGGCGCCACCCAGCTCGAGTGGTGGCAGACGGCGGCCCGCTACCAGCAGATCCATGCCGCGGTCTTGCTCGCCGCGGCTGGGCTCGCGGGCCCCTGGACGCGGGCTCGCAAGCTGGCCCTGCCGCTGCTCGCGGTCGGCATCACGATCTTCTCGGGCACGCTCTATGCGATGGCGCTCGGGGCTCCACGCTGGTTCGGGGCGATCACGCCGCTCGGCGGCCTCGCGCTGATGGGCGGCTGGCTGGCGCTGATCGGCCATGGCTTGGCGCTCGGTCGGACCGAGGCGACCCGCTGAGCCGAGTTTTTTCGCGCCCGCGAAACCACGCCCACGCAGCCCGAGTCCGAGTCGGTGGAGCGGAGAGACGCGCTGCTCCGAGTCGCGTCTCCTGCCTCGCGGAAAGCCGATGTCCCTCGTCGTCCTCCGCGTGGCAGGAGATTTTTTGTCGTCGCTTTTGCGCTTCCTCGGGTTGATCGCGTCGGTCGCCTGAGTTGCACTGCGCGGGTGAGCGAATCCCCGCCGCTGCGTGTCCATGGGCTGACCAAGCGCTACTCGGGCCGCAGCGTGCTCGACCAACTCGCGCTCGAGCTCGGCCCGGGTCAGAGCGTGGCCCTGACCGGGCCCAACGGCGCCGGCAAGTCGACGCTGCTCGGCTGCGTGGTCGGGACGGTGATCCCCGACGCCGGCTCGATCACGATCGCCGGTCACGATCTCGCCCGCGAACCGATCCAGGCCCGCCGAGCGCTCCGCTACCTCCCGCAAGAGGTCGAGATGCCGGCGGGGCTGACCGGCCGCGAGCTGATCGAGTTTCACGCCGATGTCTTCGGCGAGCGCGCTGCCGTCGAGCGAGCGGTCGCGCTGGCCGACCTCGGGCCCGCGATCGATCTGCTCGCGACCACCTACTCGGTCGGCATGCGGCGGCGGCTCGCCTTCGCCTGCTTGTTGCCCGGCCCCGGTCGCCTCTACGTGCTCGACGAGCCCTTCGCCGGCGTCGACAGCCAAGCCCGGGTGGCCTTGCTCGCGTGGTTGGGCGAGCGGCGGCGGGCCGGCGCGGGCATCTTGATCGCGGCCCACGAAGAGAGCGAAGGGCCCGCGATCACGGCGCTCGAGGCCCTTACCTTCCCGCTCGTCGCCACCGCGCCTGCCGACCCGAAGTCGCCCGCAGACCCGAAGGCGAAGTCGTGAAGATCGGCGTGCTCGGGGCTGGGGCGATCGGAGCCCACGTCGGCGTCCGCCTGGCCGCCGCGGGGGCCGAGGTCACCTTGGTCGGACGCCGCGCGTTGATCGACGATCACGAGGCCGGTCGGCTCGCCGCGCGAACCCTCGACGGCCGCCGGATCACGCCGCCGCCCAGCCTCGTGTGCACGAGCGAGGTCGAGGCCTTGGCCGACGTCGATCTGTGCCTGGTCTGCGTCAAGTCGCGCGACACCGAGGCCGCCGGGCGCTCGCTCGCCCGCGAGCTGCGGCCCGAGACCCTGGTCGTCTCGCTGCAGAACGGGCTGCGCAACCAAGACCTCCTGCGCCAGGCCGGGCTCGCCGACGCCTTGGCTGGGATGGTCAGCTTCAACGTGTTCGGCCACGCCGGCGAGTACCGGCAGGCGACCAGCGGACCCTTGATGATCGAGCGTCCGAGTCGGCCCAGCGCGACGCTCGAGCAGCTGCGCGAGCTCGCCGAGCGAGCCGAGCTCGAGCTCGAGATCCGCGACGACATGCCCGCGGTCCAGGCCGGCAAGCTGCTGCTCAACCTCAACAACGCGATCTGTAGTTTGGCCGGCGTGTCGATCGCCGAGTCGCTGCGGACCCGGGCGCTGCGCCGCTGCTTCGCGGCCAGCATGGCCGAGGGCATCGCGATCTTGCAGGGCGCCGGGATCCCGATCGCCCGAGTCGGCGCCCTGCCCCCGCGCATGATCGCCAAGCTGCTGCCCTTGCCCGACGCGATCGTGCTGCGGGTCGCCAAGTCGTTGATCGAGATCGATCCCGGCGCGCGCTCGAGCACCCTGCAAGACCTCGAGCGGGGCCGGCCGACCGAGATCGACGCGCTCGACGGCGAGCTGGTCCGGCTCGCCGATCAGCATCGCCTGGCCTGTCCGATCCATCGCTGGATCGTCGAGCAGATCCATCGGATGGAGGGCCAGTCGCCGATCGAGTTCTTCACACCCGAGCGGCTCTGGGCCGAGATCGAGGCGAAGGCTTCACAGGGATGAGTCGAGCTAGACCGGGGCGAGGATCAGCGCCGCGTTGCCGCCCAGACCCTCGGCGACCAACGCCAGCGATCCGCCCTCGCTCGCCCCGCTCGCGATCGCTTCACCGAGCTCGTCGAGCGCCGCGATCCGAACCACGCGATCGCTCGCTCGGCCCGCGCGGCTCGACGCCTGGGCCAGCGCGTCACCGCCTCGGCCCGTGACCGCCCAGCCGAGCAGTGAAAGCGATCCACCCTCGCCGACCACGAGCGCCCACGCGCCGTCGCGCGAGGCCTCGGGTCGCGCACGATCGAATTCGTCGACGCCGGCCGCGACGGCGCAGCCCAAGCCAGGCTCGCGCATGAAGCTGTCGGCGGCGCCGATCAGCGCCAGCATGGCCGCGAGCGCGTCGCCGCAGATCAGCTGCAGCGGCCCCCACAGCTCGAGCAAGCGGGTGCACGCGCCCGCGGGCATGATCGCCAGCGAGTTGGTGAACGCCGAGGCCGCCGTGCCGGCCATGCCGTAGCGCTCGAGCTCGTCGCGCAGGCGGGTGAGCGCGGTGATGCTGTTGCCCCGCTGCGCGACGAAGAGCCCGGTGGCGTGGCGGCGTGGCGCTCGAGCTTGGCGCAGCGCGAGGTCGACGACGAAGGTCAGCATCCGCGTGCTCGGATCGCAGGCGCGCAGATCGACGCCACGAACGGCTCGCCGCCAGTCCCGATCGACCCGGCGATCCTCGCCCGCGAGCAGCGAGGTCCAAGCGCGAAGGGTCGGGCGTCGAGGGGTCGAGGTGGTTGCGTTCGAGCGGGTCGTGCTCGTGCGATCACCGACCACGACCGCCGCATGAGCGCCGCCGAAGCCGGCCCCCTCGACGATGAAGCGATGCACGGGAGCGTGGCGGCTGGCCTCGTCGAGGACCAGCCGCGGCGGCGCCTCGGGCCGCGCGGGCGCGACGAAGTTGGCGATCGCTGGTGCGACGCCGGCTCGCTGGCCCAGCAGCGCGGCGATCAGCTCGATCGCCCCACCCGCGCCTTGGGCATGGCCGACCAGGCTCTTGCCCGCGCCGACCCGGATCCGCGCGAGCTCGGCCCCGAACACCCGCTGCAGGGCCCGAGCCTCGGCGGCGTCGTTGGCCTGCGTGCCGGTGCCGTGGGTCATGACCAAGTCGATGTGCTCGGGCCCGAGCCCGGCCTGGTCCAACGCGACCCCGAGCGCGTGCTCGGTCCCGCGGCCACGCGGCTCGGGGCTGGTCTCGTGAAACGCGTCGGCGGCCGTGCCCTCGCCGAGCAGCCAGGCTTGCACGGCTGGACCCTCGGGCCCCGGCTCGATCGCCTCGATCACCAGCACGCCCGCGCCCTCGCCCAAGGCGGTGCCGACCTGGCTGGAGAAGGGCGCGCAAGGCTGCTCGCCGAGCAGGTCGAGCCCGCGAAAGCCCCCCGCGACACGCGGGGTGAGCACGTCGCTGCCACCGACCACGACCGCGTCGAGGTCGGCGTTCTCGAGCAGCGTCCGAGCCACGCGCATCGCCGCCAACGACGAGGCGCAGGCCATCGAGACCAGCACGCAGGGACCCGCGAGCCTCAGCGCATGCGCGACCTCGCTGGCCAGCTGCCACAGCGGCAGCGGGTAGTCCTCGAGGTTGCTGCCCAAGACCAAGCCGACGCGCCCGGCCGCGAAGCGCTCGAGCGCGCGCGACTCGGCCAGCGCCTCGCGGCCGGCCGCGATCGCCCAGTCGACGAACAAGCGCTGGACCTCGCCGCTGGGCAGCTCGCTGAGCGCGAGCTCGAGCCGATCGGGCACGCTGCCGGTCCAGCCCGGATCGACGATCGCGTGGGGGATCCGCGAGCGACGACTCAACGCCGAGCGACCCTCGACCACGCACTCGGCCAGCGCCGCGCTCCCCTGACCCGCCGCACAGATCACCCCGAGCCCGGTGATCGGCAGCGCTCGACTCACGACGGCTCCAAGGGCCCGGGCACGAGCGTGACCGAGCCCTTCGCGACGGTCTTGCCCTCGACGCCGACATGGCCGTCGATCTTGATCAGGCCCGCGTAGGCGCCCGCCCATTGGACCTCGTAGCGGAGCAGCGCGGGCGGGCGAACGGGCTGGTGAAAGTCGACGTTCGCTCGCGCGAGCAAGCCACTCGCCAGCGCGCCCGAGGTTGCGCTTGCGAGCGCATGCAGGCCCGCTTCGCCGCCGCGCTCGTGGATCGCCTGCAAGGCCAGCAGCAGGCCCGCGCATTGGGCCACGCCCTCGATCAAATAAGCCCCAGGCCAGATCGGCGCGCCCGGGAAGTGGCCCGCGAACACCGGCTCGTCGCCCTCGAGCCGAAGCCACGCCCGCAGCCGGGCCCCGCGACCCGGCGCGAAGCCATCGACGCGATCGACCAGGCGCAGCGGAGCCCGGTGCGGGAGCAAGCGCTCGATCGCGGCGGCGTCGAGCTCGAGCTTCAGCATCGTGGCGCCGCTCCGATCAGCTGCTCGGCGATCATCGCGATCTCGCCCGGCGTCTCGGCGACGAGCAAGCGCGGGTGATCGAGCCAGTTGCTGCGGGCCATCACGCGCAGCGGCTTGGGTGGGCCGACCAAGACCAAGGTCGTGCCGGGCGCAAGCACGCGCGCGAGCGTCTGCATGCCCTCGGCAAAGCCGACGCAGCCGTCGAGCTGCCCGACCAGCATGGGGATGATCGGGCGCTCGCCCAGCAGCGCGCCATCGTGGTTGCAGATCAAGGTCGGCGTCGCTCGAAATTCCGGCTCGAGCGCGCGCAGGGCCGCCTCGTACTCGGCGCAAGCGGGCGTCATGCGTCGGCAATGCCAGGCGCCCGAGGTCGCGACCATCGTGCCGCCGACCTGCTCGAGCACCCGAACCAAGGCTCGGCGATCGCCGGCGATCACCCAGCGACCCGGCCCGGCATGGATCGCCCGATCGACCACGCCATGCGCCCGAGCCCGCTCGATCACCGCGTCCAGGGCGGGCTCGTCGAGGGTCGGCAGCGCCAGCATGGCGCCCTCGTGGGTGAGCGCGGCGGCTCCGAGCGCACGCCCACGCACGCCCGCGAGCGCGATGGCCTGCTCGGCTTCGATCCCACCGAGCGCCGACCAGGCCGAGAGCTCGCCGAGCGAGAAGCCGAGCGCGAAGTCGGGCCGGACGCCGCGCTCGGCCAGCGCGTCGACGATCCCGAGCAGCACGGCCGTCATCAAGGGCTGGAGCACGCGGGTGTCGGACAGGCGATCGCCGCCACGGCGCAGCACGGCGCGCGCGTCGAAGCCCCCGACCTCGCCCGCGTAGTCGAGCAACGCGGCCGCGCGCGGATGCACGCTCGCCAGCTCGAGCCCCATCTTCGGCAGCTCGGCGCCGTGGCCCGGAAAGAGCATCGCAATCGGGCCCGTGCGGCTCACAGCGAGAGCCCTCCATCGACGACCATGCAGTGACCGGTCACGTAGCTGGCCGCGTCCGAGGCCAGCCAATGCACGACCTCGGCCAGCTCCTCGGCCTTGCCGAGTCGACGCATCGGGATCGCGGCCAACCAGCGCTCGCGGGTCGCTCGGGGGACCGCGCGGGTCATGCCCGCGTCGAAGAGCCCGGCGATCACGGCGTTGATTCGAATCGCCCGCGGCGCCAGCTCGATCGCCAGCGCCCGCGTGAACGCCTCGAGCCCGCCCTTGGCGGTCGCGTAGGCGACCTGGCCCGGCTGCCCGCGCATGGTCATGACCGAGCCGACGTTGATGACCGTGCCCGAGCCAGCCATCAGCAGGTCGCGGACCAGCGAACGCGTGCAGCGGATCGCCCCTTGGAGGTCGACCTCGATCACTTCGTCGAAGTCGTCGGTCGCACCGCCGGCGAACATGTGCTCGTCGGGCAGCGCGGCGTTGTTGACCAGCACGGTGATCGGACCGAGCCGCGCCCGCAGCTGCGCGAGCGCGGCCTCGATCGCGGCCGGATCACGCAGGTCGAAGCCCGCGAGCTCGGCTTGGCCACCCGCGGCGAGGATCTCGTCGCGGACCCGCTCGGCCGCCTCACTGCGCTGGCGATAGCCGATCAATACGCGATCGCCACCGGCCGCGAGCCGCTTGGCGATCGCCTCGCCCAGCCCCCGCGAGGCGCCGGTGACCAGGGCGTTGCGAACCAGGGTCACGTGTCCTCGCCGGGGACGATCGGCGGGAAGCGATCCTCGCCACGGTGGGCGTAGACGTGCTTCTTGGGATCGACGAAGAGGCTGCGGTTCTGGACCAAGGGCGGGGCTTCGACCCGCAGCTCGAGGCCGCTCGACTCACCCGCCCCGCCAACAAAGATCCCGTCGATCCACGCATGGGCCAGGCGCAGATCGATCATCGCCAAGCCGACGAAGCAGCCGAGCACGGGGCTGTGAAAGCCCTCGATCAGCTCGCCGACGAGCTCGCCTTCGCGGGTCAGCGGGCCGAGCTCGGGCGCGGGATCCTCGAGCCGACCGATCACCCAGCTCAGCCGACGCGCGAGCGGGCGATCGCGGCCGGCGATCAGGATCGGACCGAGCCGCTCGTGGTCGTAGCGGACCCGCCACTGCAGCTGAAGCTCGATCGGCGTCCGGCCGATCACGCCGCGATGCCGCGGACAAAAGAACCCGTTCTCGAGCGCGCAGCGATCGAGCACCGGCTGCGGAACCTCGACCAGATCAAAGCGCTCGCCGAGGCGGGTGAGCTGCTCGATGCACGCTTCGGCGTCGGCGTGACGCAAGAGCAGGTCGTAGCCGAACTCGCCCGTGGTCCCGGTCCGCAGACAGAGCCCACCCTCGCCGAGCTCGGGCACCGGGATGCTGGTCATGTAGCCGATCGTCGAGACCTCGGGCCCGAGCAGCGCGCCGAGCAGCTCCCATGCGTAGGGACCCGCGAGGCTGAGCAGCGCGTGGCTCGATCCCAGCGACTCGACCGCGCGGCCCTCCGGGTCAGGGTCGGGCCCGAGCGCGGCGATCAGAGCCGCGTCATCGATGCCATCGGCGAGCAACAAAAAATCGTCGTCGCGGGGGATGACGTAGAGGTCGGCCAAGACCCCGCCAGCAGGATCGAGCACGAGGCCATGCAGGATCTGCCCGGTCCGCACGAAGAGGTCGCGCGGACACAGGGCCTCGACCCGCTCGTAGGCCTGCTCGCCGCGGACCATGACCCGCGCCGCGCTCGAGCGGTGCAGGACCACGCCCTCGCGGACCGCCCGATGACCCGCGTCGTACTCGGAGCCTCTCATGCTGTTTCTTCTCCAGCCGTCGGTGTCTGGCCCTTGGCGGCCATCAGGTAGTTCACGACCATGCCGACGCTGCGCAGGCCGAGCCGGCCCGGCACGTCGTCGGCCATCCGCACGCCCGTCCGCCGCTCGAGCCCGACGATCAGATCGACCGCGTCGATCGAGTCGAGCGCCAAGCCGGTCCCGAACAAGGGCGTGTCGGGATCGATCTGTTCGGGCGGCAGCTCGACCCGCAGATCCTCGATCAACACCGCGCGGACCGAGCCGAGCCATTGCTCGCGGCGGGCCACGTAGTCCTCGAGCGCCTGGCCCACGAGCATGCAGCGATGTTCATGCAGGCTCCGCGGCCGCGCAAGTCGAGGGCGGCCCTGATACATTGCTCGCGTGGTCACGATCGACGTCGCGGTGATCGGTGGCGGCTTCGCGGGCCTCTGCGCGGGCCTGCATCTGTTGCGCGAGCGACCCGAGACCCGCTGCGTGGTGATCGACGCCCGCTCGCTGCCCGGCGATCGAGCGCGGCGGGGCGTCGGCGAGTCGACCTCGGAGCTGGCGGCCTGCTATCTGGCCCGCCGCCTCGATCTGCGCGAGGCGCTGGAGCACGAGCAGATCGTCAAATTCGGCCTGCGCTTCTGGCTGCGCGAGCCGGGTCGCGGCAGCGCCATCGACGAGCGGGTCGAGTGGGGCCCGATGGATCGGCCCTCGAACGCGCCCGCGCGGCTGAGCCTCCCGCTCGAGCCCCACGCCTACCAGCTCCACCGCGGTCGCTTCGAGCACGCCCTGGCCGAGGCCTTCGTGGCGGCGGGCGGCGAGCTGCTCGGCGAGCACCGAATGCTCGCGCGCCGCGATCATCCCGAGGGCCACGAGCTCGAGCTCGAAGGTCCGAGCGGTCCTCGAAGCCTCCGCGCCCGCTGGGTGATCGACGCCAGCGGCGACGGATCGCCGACTCGCGCCGCGATCGGGGCTGCGGCCAGCGAGCGCGAGCTCGATCATCGCCTCGCGGCCGCCTGGTGGTGGGTCGAGGGCCGGATCGATCCCTCGAGTTGGTCGAGCGATCCGCGAGCGCGGTTGCTGGCCGAGGCGACCCAGCGCTGGCGCAGCACCCATCACCTGGTCGGTGAGGACTCCTGGGCCTGGTTGATCCCGCTGAGCGACGGCAGCACCAGCGTCGGCCTCGTCGTCGACGAGACCCGCAAGTCGATCCATACCGACGCCAACGAGCTGGCCTCGCAC
The DNA here is from genome assembly GCA_035904925.1 of Nannocystaceae bacterium. Taxonomy (GTDB): domain Bacteria; phylum Myxococcota_A; class Polyangia; order Nannocystales; family Nannocystaceae; genus Plesiocystis. Next base: position 12,366 of record JAMHUH010000577.1, on the reverse strand, counting down.
CTGCGCGCCCGCCTCGACCAGCTCGAGCCCGAGCTGGCCGAGCACCTGCGCGGCCGCGCGAGCAGCCCGACCATCGCCACCCGACCGCGCTCGCGCGCGTTCACCCGGCCCCTGCATCCGCGCTGGTTGGTCACCGGCGCCGCGCTGGCCTTCCTCGATCCGCTCTACTCCTCGGGCCACGATCTGAGCGCGCTGATCCACGAGCTCGCGATCCCGCAGATCCTCGCCGACCTCGAGGGCCACGCGGACACCAGCGCGATCGATCGGGTCAACCGCGGCTTCGCCAGCGTGATCGATCACTTCGCCGTGCTCTACACCGACAACGCGATCGTGCTCGCCGACCCGGCGATCGCCAGCCTCGCGATCGGCTGGGATCAGCTGGTCTACTTCGGTTGGCTGGCGGCGCTCGGGGTCTCGGGCAAGCTCGGCGATCCCACGCTCGCCCACGCCAGCGTCGCGCTGGCCGATCGCGTGCATCGGCTCAACGTCCGGGTCCACGCGCTGCTGCGTCGCTGGGCGCTCGCCCGTCGTGGCCAGCCGCGCAAGCCCCTGCATCACGCCCGCGTCGACCAAGGCCAGGTCCCGCTGATCATGGACCGCTTCTTTCGTCTCGAGCCTCTGGTCCGCGGCGAGGCCGATGCGCCCGACGTGCTCGCCTGCCTCCACGAGACCGTCGATCGGCTCGAGCTCAGCGCGCTCGGGCTGCTCGATCGCGCCTGCGCCGATCAGGGGCATCGCTTTCCCAGCGAGCCCCTCGACCCCTACGCGATCGGCTTCGACCCGAGTCGCTGGGCCGCGGAGGGGCTCTTCGCTCGCCGTCGCGCGCGTCGGATCGACCCCGAGATCCAGCGCGACCTCGCCTACCTCGCGCTCGTGGGGCCGCCCGCATGAGCGCCGCGCTCGAGCAATTTCACGCGGGCGCCGAGCGGGCCTTCGCGCTGCTCGGCGAGGGTCCGGCGCGAGCTCGCTGCGAGCACGCGGTGCGGACCTTCCTCGCGGGCGCGCGCGCCTGGGAGGCCGGCGACCTCGCCCGACTCGACATGCTCGAGCGCTTCGCCTGGGAGGGCGCGGGCCTGGCCGCGGCGCTGCTCGGCCAAGCCGAAGCGCCGCTGCTGGCCAAGCCCGAGCGCGCGACGTTGATCTTCGTGGGGATCGGTTGGGCGCGCGGCTTGTCCGGGCTGCCGATCGAGGCGCCGAGTGAAGACTGGCAGCGTCGCTTCGGACCGCCCGCGTGGATGCTGGTCGAGGGTCAGGGCTTCGTCGCCGAGCTCTTTCGTCGGCGTCGGATCGGCGGCGGCGAGCTCGGATCCGCCGAGGCCGACGCGCTCGATCAAGGCCGCGGCCGCGCGCTCTACTTCGTCCACGGCGGCACGCCTCGCGCGATCATCCGCAGCATTGCGAGCCTCGAACGCGCCCGCGCCCCCGCGCTCTGGCGAGGGGTCGGCATCGCCTCGCGCTTCACCGACGGGCTCGACCAAGCCTCCCGAACCGAGCTGCAGAGCGCCGGCGGCGAGGCGCTGGTCCAAGGCGAAGCCATGGCCCTGCGCCTGCTCGAGTGATCTACTGAAGCGGCACGCCGAAGGTGCCGGCCTCTAGCGCCTCGATCTCGGCCTTCTTCTGCTTGACCCGCACGGCCATGATGATGCCGAGGATCAAGAGCACGACCCCGGTCGTGACCCCGATGCCGCCGATCGTCAGGGTCGCGCCCGCGTCGGTGAAGACCAAGAACACGCCGCCCGCCGCCAAGCCGCCGCCGACCGCAATCATCGCCGCGCCGGTGCCCAAGAAGATGTTTCGCTTGCGCTTGATCTTGTCGAGCTCGGCCTGGGCCTGGCCGAGCGCGGCGTTCTGAGGCGAGGGCTGAGGGCTCGCCTGCAGCTCGAACGCGATCGCGTCGCGGGTCCGCTCGATCCACGCGGGGTCGACCGCCGCCGCGACTTGGGCCTCGACGATCCGCCGATGGGCGCCAGCCAAGATCGCGTCGGTCTTGATCCGCGTGTCGGCGACCACCGCCGAGAAGCTTTCTCGCTCGAGCCGCCAGCCGACGTGCTTGGTCATCGAGCGCAAGTGGAGGCGCTGCTTGGCGTCGACGCCGAGATCCTTGGCCAGCGCCTCGACCTGCTCGGCGACCCGCTCGACGAAGCTGGGATCGGCGGCCGCGCGATCGAGCTCGGCCAGGGCCGCCTCGTCGAGCGCGTCGAGCCGCGCGAGCGTGCCGAAGACCGCGTAGTCGGCCTCGCCAACCAGCGCGCCGACTTGGGTCGCGACTCGTGGGTCCGCGCGGTTGCCCTCGGGCAGATCGGCCAAGACCGAGACCGCCGTGGCGATCCGGAGCGAGGTTCGGAGCAGCTCGCCGTCGGCCATGACCCGGCCGGCTCGCGCGGGATCGCTGATCTCGTCGATCCGCTGGTCGAGGAACCAGTCTTGGGCGAAGCGGCTGTCCATCCGCGCGAGCGTGCGCTGGAGTCGATGCAGCTTGCGCTCGAGCTGGTCGTCGTCGAGGGGGGCCTTGGCCGCCTGCTCGGCCATCTCGCCCGCACAGCCGGTGCCGGCGGCGAGGCCCGCCACGAAGGTCGTACGCAAGAACCCACGTCGATCCATGGACGCCATCCCGCCTACGATAGCCGCAATCGCGGCCGGACCGCTCAATATCGCAAGATCGACTCGACTCGGTAGCCCGCGAGTTTTTCGCGACCCAACAAGCCCTCGAGTTCGATCAAGAACAGACAGGCTTCGACTCGGCCGCCGAGCCGCTCGACCAGCTTGGCCGTCGCCAGCGCCGTGCCGCCGGTCGCGAGCAGGTCGTCGACGATCAGCACGCGCATGCCATGACCGAGCGGGCCGAGCGGACCGAGCGCGTCGGCGTGCATCTGCAGGGCGTTGTTGCCGTACTCGAGCGAGTAGCTCTCTTCGATCGTGGCCGCCGGCAGCTTGCCGGGCTTGCGCGCGGGCACGAAGCCGAGGTCGAGCCGCGCCGCCACGACCGCCCCAAAAAGGAACCCGCGCGACTCCATGCCGACGACCAGATCGAGCGAGCCTGCGAGGTCGGCGATCCGATGCACGTGCAGCTCGATCGCGGTCGCGAAGGCGAGCGGGTCGGCCAGCAAAGGCGTGATGTCGCGAAACAAGATCCCCGGCGAGGGGAAGTCGGGGATCGCCCGGATCTTGGTCCGCAGCAGCTCGAGGGAGGCGTCGTGCTCGGCGTCGATCATGGTCGCTCCATTCGCAGCCCGCTCAGCCGGCGGCTCCACTCGTCGATGTCGGGCGCGGTGATGTCGAGCTCGAGCGGGGTGATCGCGACGAAGCCCTCGGCGACGGCCCCGGTGTCCTCGCCGTCGATCTCGGCGATCGGCACCGGCGGGCCACCGATCCAAAAGTAGCTGCGGCCCATCAAGTCTTCGCGCTGGGCGACCTGATCCATGTAGCGGCGCTGGCCGAGCCGGGTCACCCGAGCGCCGCCGACCGTGCCCTCGCGCGGGACGTTGACGTTGATCAAGTGGCGCTCGCCCGCCTCGCGCCGCTCGAGCAGCACGGGCACCAGCGCGCGGATGATCGGCACGCAGAGCTCGGGCGGGCTGCTGGCCTCGATCGAGACCGCCATCGCCGTGGCCCCGCGGATCCGGCCCTCGCGAGCGGCTCCGACCGTGCCCGAATAGAACACGTCGGCGCCGAGGTTGTAGCCGGGGTTGATGCCCGCGAGCACGAGGTCGGGGACCCGGCCGCACAGGTGCAGCGCGCCCAGGTACACGCAGTCGACCGGCGTGCCCGAGACCGCGTACCAGTTGGGCCCGAACTCCGGCGCTCGCTCGCTACGAAGCGACGAACGGAGGCTGATCGCGTGCGAGTAGCCGCTGCGCTCCTCGGTCGGTGCGCAGACGATGACGTCGCCGAACTCGGCCGCGACCTCGGCCAGCACGCGTAGCCCGTGCGCCCGAATGCCGTCGTCGTTGGACACGAGGATCAGCGGACGAGTCACGTGCCCCGTTTAGCAAACTTCGGGACCCGCGAAGAGGCGGAGAGCTTAAAAAGTTAGCGGCCCTGGGGGGGCCGCTAGGTCCGTAGTCGGAGCGAAAGGATTCGAACCTTCGACCCCTTGACCCCCAGTCAAGTGCGCTACCAGACTGCGCTACGCTCCGGCGGGGTCGGCTATATATCCGCTCCTCGCGACGGTAGCAAGCACCCCTCGTGCTTTATCCGAGGGGGTGGCTACTCGACGTCCAGGCGATCGGTCCGCGGGACCCGTTCGAGCAGCGTCTGTCCGGGCTCCGAGGCGGTCCGCAGGGCCTCCGCGCCGCCGCTCGAGCGCACGAAGGTCGCGGGATCGGCAGCGATCGGCGCACGCTCTTCGGAGCGGATCGCCGCGGCCAGCAGATCGAGCTGCTCGCGGACGCGGGCGAGCGACTGCCGGGCCTTGTAGGGCGCGCTGACGGGCGCGCTCTCGACCTTGTCCGCGCCCTTGCGCAGCTCCTGACGCGCGCCCGCGATCGTGAACTTCCGATCGTAGAGGAGGTGCTTGATCTTCAGCAGGGTCTCGACGTCCTTGCGTCGATAGACCCGCTGCTGCGAGCGCGACTTGTGCGGCTTGATGGTCGGGAACTCGCTCTCCCAGTAGCGCAGCACGTGGGCCGCGACGCCGACGATCTCCGCGACCTCGCCGATCTTGAAGTAGAGCTTGTCGGTGCCCAGCGCATCGGCCGAGCTCGGCTTCTCGCTCGTCGGCGAGCGACTCTTCTTCGACGTTGCCATGCGAGACGAAGGGATAGTGGCGAAAGCCAGCCGATCGATCCAGAGCACGATCGAGATTGTGTTTCTACCCGGTCGGGCCTACGCCGCGAACACTCGCTTGCGAGCGCAGCGAAGGCTGCTACCCCTCTTCGCCGTTGAGCGCGACCTTCAGCACGTTGCTCGGCTTGAAGGTCAGCACCCGGCGCGCTTCGATCGTGATCTCTTCGCCGGTCTGAGGGTTGCGCCCCGGCCGTGGTTGCTTTTCGCGAACCACAAAATTGCCGAAGCCCGAGATCTTGATCTTCTCGCCGGCCTCGAGCACCGCCTTCATCGTGTCGAAGACTTGATCGACGAGGTCGGCGGCTTCCTTCTTGGAGAACCCGCCGACCTTCTCGCAGACCTTGTCCACGATGTCGGCCTTGGTCATCGCGCTGCGCTGATTGGGGTCCGTCATCGAGGTCGACCATCCTGACCCCGGGAGCGAGCGGGCGCAAGCCCCCGGGATCGTTGGGCCTTTGCGAGTCGCCACGAGCGAGCCGGAGGGCTCAGCGGATCCGCAGATCGGGATCGATCCGACGCAGCAGCCCGCAGGCTCGTTCGACCACCGCTTCGTGCAGGACCTGGACCTCGGCGTCGGTGACCGAACGTTCGCGCGCGCGGTAGTGGAGGCGCAAGAGCAGCGCCCGCCGACCCTCGCCGACGCCCTGCCCTCGCCAGTCCTCGCGCAGTTCGATCGTCGATCGGGCGTCGCTCGACGAGTCGAGCACGACCGGGTCGTCCGAGCCGCTGCGCTCGGCCATGATCGCGCGGGCGGCCTCGCCCAGCGTCTCGACCACCACGCTCGCCGCCACGCTCGTCGCCAAGTCGAGCGAGAGGTCGCGGGCGCTGGCGGGGAAGCGAGCCAGCTCGCGGTAGTGCAGCTGGCGATCGTGGATGAGCTCGTCGATCCACAGCTCGCCGTAGGCCAGCTCGAGCTCGTCGAGCCCGCGCGCGCGGGCGAGGTCGGGGTGAACCTCGCCGACGCGACCGACCTGCCGATCGCCGATCCACAGCCCGATCTGCACGCCGGGGTGCAGCCAGTCGACGAGCGGAGCCGGCTTCGCGACCGCCCAGAGATCGAGGCCCTCGAGGCAGACGAGCAGGTCTTCGACCAGCGCGCGGGTCAGCGTGGCGTCGGGCGCGACTGGACCACGCCGCGCTCGAATCACGCCGGCGCGGCGCGGCTCCTCGGGCAAGCGAGCGTCGACGATCGCGGTCGGGCCTTCGCCGCCCACCACTTCGCCGCTCGGCCAGCGATAGACGCGACCGAGTTCGAAGAGCGCGATCTCGCGATCGTGCCGAGCATGGTTGACCGCGACCGCGTCGAGCAGCCCGGGCAAGAGGTGAGTGCGGAGCAGCGCGTACTGCTGGCGCAGCGGGTTGGCGAGGCGGACCCGCCGCTCGGCCGAGACCTCGTTGGCGAAGGCCGCCAGGGCTTCGTCGCTGCTGAAGGCGAGGCCGAGGTGCTCGTGGAGCCCGGCCCCACGCAGCGCGTCGGTGATCGCGTCGCCGATCGCTCGGCGCGGATCTTCGGCGATCGGCTCGACCGACTCGCTCGAGATCGAGTGGATCGCCGGCAGATCGTCGAGCCCGTGGTGACGCATGACCTCTTCGACGAGATCGACCTCGCGGCGAAGGTCGGGTCGGAAGCTGGGCGCGAGGCAGCGCCAGGCCGCGGCGTCGCTGCGATCGACCCGGACGCCCAGGCCCGCGAGCACCCGCGCCGCTTCGTCGGCGGCGATCTCCATGCCGAGCAGCTCGCAGATCCGAGTCGGGCGCAGCACGATCTCGGGCGTCGTCGGCCGCTCGCCGAGCGCCTCGGCTTTGGCGATCGGCTTCGCGCCGGTCAGATCGATCAACAATTGCAGCGCGCGCTTGGCCGCGAGCTCGAGCTTGCCGCCGTAGTCGACCCCGCGTTCGAAGCGGTGGCTGGCGTCGGTGTGAAAGCCGTGCCGTCGCGCGCTGCGACGGACGCCGCGAGGCTCGAACCAGGCGACCTCGAGCAGCAAGCGGGTGGTGTCGAGATCGACGGCCGAGTCGGCGCCACCCATGACCCCGGCCAGGGCCTGCGGGCGCTCGGCGTCGGCGATCGCCAGGTCGTCCTCGACCAACGCGATCTCGCGCGCGTCGAGGGTCTTCAAGGGTTCGCCGGGGCTGGCCTTGCGGACCACCACCCTGCCCCCGGCCAGCTTGGCGCGATCGAAGGCGTGGATCGGCTGGCCGGTCTCCATCAAGACCAGGTTGGTCACGTCGACGACGTCGTTGATCGAGCGCAGCCCGACTCGATGCAGGCGCGCGCGCAGCCACAAAGGCGAGCGGCCGACCTTCACGTCTTCGAGCGCATAGCCGAGGTAGCGACCGCAGCGATCGCCCGCCTTCAACTCGACCAAGGTCGGATCGCTGGCGAGATCGGCCGGGTTGAACGCGCGCGGCGTTCGGGTCGAGATCCCCAGCGCGACCGCGAGATCGATGGCCACGCCGATGTGGCCGAGCGCGTCGGGCCGGTTGGGCGTGACGCCGATCTCGATCACGCTGTCGCGCAGGCCGGGGATCAGCTCGACCAAGGGGGTGCCCGCGGGCCACTCGCTCGGCAAGATGACGATCCCGTCGTGATCGCTGCCGAGATCGATCTCGTCCTCGGAGCAGATCATTCCCAGCGACGCGACCCCGCGCAGCTCGCGAGCGCCGAGCGTGAGGCCGCCGGGCAGCGTGGTCCCGACTGGGGCGAAGGCCACCTTGCCGCCGGGCGCGGGCAGGTTGTTGGCCCCACACACGACCTGGATCACCGCGGTCCCGTCGAAGAGCTGCACGACATGCAGCCGGCTGGCCTCGGGGTGATCGACGACCTCGCGGATCTCTCCGACGATCACGCCGGGAAGATCGAAGTGCTTCACGCCTTCGACCTCGAGCCCGAGCCCGGTCAGGCGCTTGGCGACGGCGCTCGCGTCGAGGGCCTTCGGCGAGTGGCCGCCAACCGGGCCAACCAGGATTGGGCCAACCGAGATGGGCGAGCCCTCGAGCAGATCATTGAGCCAGGTGCACGAGATCAGCATGGGTACTGCTCCAAGAAGCGAAGGTCGCCCTCGAAGAACAACTTGAGGTTGGGCACGGCGTGGCGAAGCATGGCCATGCGGTCGATGCCGAACCCGAAGGCCCAGCCGGTATAGATGTCGGGATCGATCCCGCAGTGCTCGAACACCGCCGGATCGACCATCCCCGAGCCGCCGAGCTCGACCCAGCCGGTCTGCTTGCACAGGCTGCAACCGACGCTGTGGCCCTGGGGCTGGCGACAGAAGGGGCATTGCATGTCGAACTCGGCCCCGGGCTCGACGAAGGGGAAGTAGCTGGGCCGAAAGCGGACCTCGAGCCCGACCCCGAAGAAGGCTCCGACGAAGCGATAGAGCGTGGCCTTGAGGTCGGCCATGGTCACGCCCTCGTCGATGTAGAGCCCCTCGATCTGGTTGAACATCGGCGAGTGGGTCGCGTCGTCGTCGACCCGGAACACGGTGCCGGGCGCGACGATCCGGATCGGCGGCCGATGGGTCAGCATCGTACGGACCTGGACCGGCGAGGTGTGGGTGCGCAGGACCAGGCTGGAGGTCGGATCGCTGCGGTCGACGCTGCCCGCCAGCGCCGCGTCGAGCAGCCCACGCGCGAGCACGAAGAAGGTGTCTTGCGTGTCGCGGGCCGGGTGATCGGGTTCGAAGGCCAGCTTGTCGAAGTTGAAGTCCTCGGCCTCGACATGCGGACCCTCGAGCACGTCGAAGCCGAGCCGACGAAACACCTGCTCGAGCGCGCGCCGAGTCGCGGTGATCGGGTGCAGCGTGCCGGTTCGGGGCCGCTTGGCGACGAAGGAGAGATCGACGCGGCGACCGAGCTCGCGCGCGCGGGCGAGCTGCTCGAGCTCGGCCTTGCGCGCCTCGATCATGGCCTCGATCGACTGCTTGACCTCGTTGAAGGTCTGGCCAAACGCCTTGCGCTCGGCCGGCGGGATGTTGCCCATCTGTCCGCGGAGGCTGGTGACCGAGCCCTTCTTGCCCAGGTACTCGACCTGCAGCTCGTAGAGCGCCTCCTCGGTGGCCGCTTCCTTCACTCGAAACGCCGACACCACGTTCAGCGCTTCGAGCTGGCTTTTCAGCGTTGGCTCGTCGCCCGCGTCTTCGGCGTGCGAGTGACCAAGATCTTTGGCGGGTGCGTAGGGCTCGTCGGTGGGATCGGTAGCCATGGTGAAGCCTCGAGACAAAGACGCAAAAGCAAACGCGAAGAGCCCGGGGGGTCGCCCCGAGCTCTTCGCCGTTGGTGGTCGTGAAGTCGACCTGGACTCTACAGCGCGGCTCGGGCGGTCTCGACCACCCGGGTAAAGCCCTCGGGATCGTGGATCGCCAGGTCGGAGAGGACCTTGCGATCGAGCGCGATGCCGGCTTTGTTGCACGCGTCGATGAAGCGGCTGTAGCTCAGGCCGTGGGGACGGACCGCGGCGTTGAGCCGGACCACCCAGAGCCGACGCATGGTCCGCTTCTTCTGCTTGCGGCCAGTGTAGGCATGCATCCACGCGTGGCGGACGGCCTCGATGGCGCGGTGGTACATGGTCCGGCGACCTTCACGAAAGCCGCGAGCGGCCTTCAAGATGCGGTTACGCCGGCGACGGGCTTTGAATCCTCGTTTTGCGCGGGGCATGGATCACTTCCCTCCGTAGGGCAGCAGGAGATGGATCCGAACCGAGTCCGGCTCCGAAGCGATGGTCGTACCGCGGAGCTTGCGGATCCGGCCCGGGGACTTCTTGGTCAAGATGTGGTTCTTGTGGGAGAACTTGCGCTTGACCTTGCCGGTCGCCGTGAAGCGAAAGCGCTTCTTGGACCCGCTGTGGGACTTCATCTTGGTCATGACTCTTGCTTCTCGCTGCCGAGGGGCCGGCATGTGTACACCAGCCCAATCGTGTGGGCAAGGCCCCCGGAAGGGCCTGAAACTGGCAAAGAACCCGACAAGAGAGGCCTGCGCGGGTTCGGTGGATGGGGGTTGGATGGGGGAACGCACGAGCCGGATCACCTGTGGGGCGATCCGGCTCTCGAGACGGCTCTCGAAATGGCTGGTCAGCCGCGGCTGACCAGCGCGAGGTCAGCCCTCTTTGACGGGCTCTTCCGCGGGCTCGTCGGCAGGTTCGCCGTCTTCGCCCTCTTCATCATCATCGTCGTCGGCGTCGTCGTCGTCGTCGCCTTCTTCGTCATCGTCGTCGTCGTCGTCGTCGTCGTCGTCGTCGTCGTCGTCGTCGTCGTCATCGTCGTCGTCGTCGAGATCGTCATCATCCTCGTCGCTGGCCTCGCCGACCGCACCGTCGGGCGCTTCACCGCGAACCTTGGCCGCGACAGGCGGCTTCGGCTTGGGCACGCGTCCCGGCTTGGGCGCCAGGATCATGCTCATGCGGTTGCCTTCCATCGAGGCGACTTGGCTGACCGTCGCGAGATCCAAAACCTCTTTGACCACGCGATTGAGGACATCGCGGCCGGTCTCGGGGTGGGTGATCTCGCGGCCGCGGAACTGTACGAGCAAGCGGACCTTGTGACCCTCGTCGAGGAAACGACGCGCGTGCTTGACCTTGAAGTCGAAGTCGTGCTCGTGGGTCTTGGGTCGGAACTTGACCTCTTTGAGCTCCTGCGTCTTCTTGTTGCGCTTGGTCTCGCGCTCGCGCTTGGAGGTCTCGTACTTGAACTTGCCGTAGTCCATGATCTTGCAGACTGGCGGCATGGTCTTGGGATTGACCTCTACCAGCTGCAGACCCTGTTCGTCGGCCCGCGCGATCGCGTCGTGGGTGGCGAGGATACCGAGCTGCGAGCCGTCGGCGTCGATTACTCGTACGTCGCGACTACGGATGCGTCGGCCGACTCGGTGAGTCTCTTTCCGGCGCGGCGGGGGCTTCGATCGTTTGCGTCCGATGGTGGTGTTCTCCTGAAGGAACCGATAAGTGGCCCGCCGAACCGCCGTGAAGCGGGAGGGCGGGCCGGGTGCACGTTGGCTCGCTCTTCGACTTTCGTCAAGCGCCGAGCCGCCTCGAATGGGCCCGCGAACGTGAGCGCACGAACCACCGCGAGAACCAAAAGCCGAGAGGGAGAGCAGTCACCTGCGCTCCCTCTCGTTAGGGCTGAGCGGCTTTGAACCGCTGACTTCTACCGTGTCAAGGTAGCGCTCTACCCCTGAGCTACAGCCCTGTGTTCCCCGGAGGGGCCGAATGACTATCGTGCACGAACGCCAGCGTCAACTCGCTCTTTTGCGACTTGTATCACGTCATCGGGGGCTTTGACTCTGCGCGCGAGCGCTGCCACTCTCAGTCGTGATGGCCGTGCAGCCCCATGACCTCGAGGTCCGCGTTCGCGGGCTCCTGGTCGTGGTTGCGCGACTCACCACCACCACTCGTTGAGCGTCGGCTCCGCGTGGTCTTCCCAAGCATCGGGTCGGGCCCACGACGGGGCTCGACCCGTCCGCGCCTTTGGTTCCACACTCCGCCCGACCCGCACGAACACAGCCGAGACAAGTCATGGCCTCCGAACACGACCAGGAAATCGAGTCCGCCGCCCTCGGCGGAGACATCCACCACATGATCGATCCGACGGTGCCCGAGCTCTCGGCGCTCGAGACCATGCGGCACAGCGCGGCCCACCTGATGGCCGACGCGATCAAGCGGCTCTGGCCGGAAGCCAAGCTGGCCTTCGGGCCGCACACCGAGGACGGCTTCTACTACGACATCGAGATGCCCCACCGGCTCTCGCCCGACGACTTCCCGGCGATCGAGGCCAAGATGGCCGAGATCGTCGCGGGCAAGCATCCCTTCGTGCGCGAGGAGATCAGCCGGGCCGAGGCGATCGCCCTCTTCGAAGGGCTCGGCGAGCAGTTCAAGGTCGAGGCGATCCATTCGATCCCCGAGGGCGCCCCGCTCACGCTCTACCGCAGCGGTGAGTTCGTCGATCTCTGCCGCGGGCCCCACGTCGCCGACACCGGCAAGCTGCGCGCGGTCAAGCTGATGCGGGTCGCTGGCGCCTATTGGCGCGGCAACGAGAAGGGCCCGATGCTCCAGCGCCTCTACGGCACGGCCTTCGGCGATCCCAAGGAGCTGCGCCTCTACCTCGCCCAGCTCGAGGAGGCCAAGAAGCGAGACCATCGCAAGCTCGGCGTCGAGCTCGGGCTCTTCCACTTCGACCCGATCGCGCCGGCCAGCCCCTTCTTCACGCAGCGTGGCGCGACCATCTACAACCTGCTCCAGACCTACGTGCGCGGGCTCTACCGCAAGTACGGCTACGGCGAGGTGATCACGCCGCAGATCTTCGACATGGAGCTGTTCAAGACCAGCGGCCACTACGATCACTACAAGGACAACATGTTCATGTGCGAGATCGACGAGCGTCAGTTCGGGGTCAAGCCGATGAACTGTCCGGGCCACTGCATCCTGTATCGGCAGACGCGGCACAGCTACCGCGAGCTGCCGATCCGCATGGCCGACTTCGGTCGTCTCCCTCGCTACGAGCGGGCTGGCGTCACGCATGGGCTGACGCGCGTGCGGACCTTCTGCCAGGACGACGCGCACGTGTTCTGTCGGCCCGACCAGCTCGAGCA
>JAMHUH010000576.1:0-3757 GCA_035904925.1 Nannocystaceae bacterium | reverse complement strand
AGCTGCACGAGTACGTCGAGCTGCAAGACGTCCGACTCGTCTATGCGCCGCCCTCGGCGATCGGCGAGTACGGGGGCGAGACCGACAACTGGATGTGGCCGCGCCACACCGGCGACTTCTCGCTGCTGCGCGCCTATGTCGACAAGGACGGCAAGCCGGCCGAGTACGCCGAGACGAACGTGCCCTACCAGCCCGAGCAGATCCTCCCGCCCGCGCCGGCCGGGGTCTCGCCTGGGCAATTCGTGGCGGTGCTCGGCTACCCGGGCAGCACCGATCGCCAGCTCTGGGCGACCGAGATCGAGCGGCAGCGCGATCAATATCTGCCGATGCGCGCCCAGGCCTTCGCCGAGTGGATCGCGATCCTCGACGCGGCCGCGGCCAAGGATCCCGCGGTCGGCATCAAGGTCGCGGCGACCAAGAAGACCCTGGCCAACCGCGAGAAGAATTCGCGCGGCAAGCTCGACGGGCTCGCGCGGCTCGGCCGTGTCGAGGTCCGGCTCGACGAGGACGCCAAGCTGGGCGCGCGCGACGAGGCGACCCAGACCTTGCTCGATCAGCTGGCCGCGATCACCAAGGCGAGGCGTGAGCGAGGCGGCAAGGCCTTCGTGCTCGAGAACGTGGGGGTCGGCCCGCGCACGCTCGCGACCGCCAGCGACCTGGTCATCTGGGCCCGCGAGCAGGACAAGCCCGACCTCGAGCGCCGGACCGGCTACCAAGAGCGCAACCGCAACGCGATGCGGACCAAGCTCGAGCAGCGGGCCAAGGACTACGACCCCGCGGTCGACATCGAGCTGCTCGCCTCGTTCTTGGCCCACGCCGACGCGCTGCCCGACACGAACCGGATCGCCGGGCTCGATCGCCTGATGGGCGCGGCCAAGGGCAGCCTCGCGAGCCTGCCCGCGGGCGCGGGCGTCGAGGATCGCCGCGCGGCCTACCGCGAGGTCGCGACCACGGCGCTGGGCGAGACCACGCTGGGCGATCCGGCCGAGGTCCTGGCGCTCTTCGACGCGCCGGCCAAGGTCCGCGCGAGCAAGGATCCGGTGATCGTCGCCGCCCGAGCGCTGGTCGAGGACATTGACGCACAGGTCCCGATCGACGAGGCCGAGCGTGGCGCGTTGCTGATCCTCGGTCCCCAATATTTCGAAGCGCTGAAGACCCTGCGCCCGACCCCGCTCGACTCCGACGCCAACGGCACGCTGCGCTTTTCGTGGGGCACGATCCGCGGCTACACCAAGCCCGACGGCAGCGAGCAGCGGCCCCAGACCGTGCTCGCCGAGGCGATCGCCAAGCACACCGGCGAGGGCGAGTTCGATCTGCCCGACGCGGTCTTGGCCGCCGCGCCCGAGGCCGGCAAGTCGCGCTGGGCCGACCCAGTGCTCAGCGATCTCCCGCTCTGCTTCTTGATGGACGGCGACACGACCGGCGGCAACTCGGGCTCGCCGGTGATCGACGGTCGCGGCCATCTGGTCGGCTTCAACTTCGATCGCGTGTGGGAGAACGTCGCGGGCGACTACGTGTGGAGCGACGCCCAGTCGCGCAACGTGGTCGCCGACGTCCGCTATCTGCTGTGGATGCTCGACGCGATCGAGCACGCCGACGCGCTGCTGGCCGAGCTCGGCGTCGCCGACTTCGCCGGACCGCCCGCGCCTCCGCCCGAGCCGCCGGCGCCCAAGTCGAGCACGCCGCCGCCGGCCAACAAGCCCGCGCCCGCGGGCGGCTGCGCTTGCGCAGCGACGCCCTCGCGCGATCACGAGGGCGTGCTGCTCGGGTTCTTGGCCTTGCTCGGGCTGGCGCCGCTTCGTCGCCGACGGGTCGGCTGAGGCCGGAGCCAGGCCCTCAGCCGGCGATCCGCAGCGACTGCAGGGCGAAGCGATCGTCGACGAAGGCGGCGATCCGATCGATCGCCTCGATCGCGTCGGGCAGCATCGCCGCGCACGGATCCCAGACATGCCAGAGGTTGGCGTAGGCCTCGAGCTCGACCTCGACGCCGGCCGCCTGGGCCTGCTCGAACAGGTGCTCGGCGTCGCGGAGCAGGAGCTCGCGATCGCCGACCTGGATCAGCGTCGGCGGCAGGCCGACGAGCTCGGCCCGGCTCGTGCCCGGCGAGAGCAGGACCAGCGCACGTGGCCGCGGGAGGCCGGCGTCGCGGGCCCGAGCCATCATCGCGATCACCAAGTCGCCGCCGCCCGAGTCGCCGACGACGATGATCTGCTCGGCCGGAGTCCCGTGGTCGAGCAAGGCTCGATAGACCGCGAGCAGATCGTCGACCCCGAGCGGCGCTTGCCGACACGCCGGCACCACGCTGCGAGCCCGACACGCGAGCGCGATCCGGCCCGCGAGCGCGCGCTGGGACTCGCCCTCGATCGCCACGTGGAGCACGACCCGGCGCTCGCGGACCGTCGGCGTCAGCTGCTCGATCGCCACGCCAGCCATCCAGCCACGCGTGACCATCAACCCTGGAGGCGTCTCGAATTCGCTGCCCATGCGATCGAACGCGGCGCGCCGGTTGAGCTCGGTGGTCCCGAGCAAGGCCAGCGCGGCGTCTCCCATCAGCATGGGACGCAAAGGTTCACGAGTCCAAGTCGCTTCCATCAAAAACCCATGGATCAGTGATCTCGACGTCACTGCTCGGGTCAGATGAATTCATCGTGTCTGCGGGATCACTCGAACGATCGCACGAGTCCGGCTCACCGGACTTGTCCTTGGTCGTACGATCAGGCGTACGACCAGGCAGCGTGTGCACCCGATTCACGAGGCCCGACGAAGGCCTGGCCCCAGCGCGACGGCGCTGCGCTCGTCGGTGGCTGTCCTGGGCGTCGCGGAGGCGATGGAGCGCAGCCGGCAAAGATCGAGAACCCACACTCTTCCTCGTGGAGCGCTGCTACATAGGGCTCGACCATGAAGGCAAAGACTGTCGCCGGCTGGACCGGGCTCACCCTCGTCGCGATCGCGGTGCTCATCCAGCTCGTCCCTTATGGGCGCGCCCACACCAACCCGGAGGTGATCGTCGAGCCGGCTTGGGACTCGCCGCAGACGCGCGAGCTGGCCCAGCGCGCCTGCTTCGACTGTCACAGCAACGAGACCAAGTGGCCTTGGTACACCCACGTCGCGCCGGTCTCTTGGTTCATCCAAGACCACGTCGACTCGGGCCGTCGGCACCTGAACTTCTCGGAGTGGAACCGGACCCAAAAGCACGCTCACGAAGCGGGCGAGACGGTCGCCGAGGGCGAGATGCCGATCTCGAATTACCTGTGGCTGCACCCGGAGGCCCGGCTCGACGCGAGCGAGAGCGAGGCGCTCGTTCGAGGCCTGAACGCCACGTTTGGCGTCGACGAAGCCGACCACGAAGCCGACGACTGAGCGAGCGTCCATCGGGTACACTCGCGCCGCCATGAAGACTCGCGCCGCCGTTGCCCACGCCGCCAATCAACCGCTGACGATCGAAGACGTCGAGGTCGGGGGTCCTCGCGCGGGCGAGGTGTTGATCGAGATCAAGGCGACCGGGGTCTGCCACACCGACGCGTACACGCTCTCGGGGGCCGATCCCGAGGGGCTCTTCCCGGCCCTCCTCGGCCACGAGGGCGCGGGCGTGGTCGGCGAGGTCGGCGCGGGCGGGACCTCGCGCGCGGTCGGCGAGCACGGCGTAGATCGGACGAGCGTGGGGTGGGGGAAGAGTGTTGCGGCGTGGGGGGGGGGGGGGGGGGGGGGGGGGGGGGGGGGGGGGGGGGGGGGGGGGGGGGGGGGGGGGGGGGGGGGG
>JAMHUH010000575.1:0-4714 GCA_035904925.1 Nannocystaceae bacterium | reverse complement strand
AGAACCCCGGCCAATGCTTCGACCTCCGAACCAAGTTCGCCGAGCAGGGATTCGCAAGCGTATACATCGCGTGCTCGATCGCCTTCTCGTCATCGGTGACCTCGACGAGGCTGTACTTCTTCTCGAACACCGACCCACTGGTCCCGCGCATCGCGTTCAACGACCGCGCCAACAACGAGTCGAAGTAGCCCATGAATTCGGGCAGCACTCCGTCGACATCGGTCATCAGCACGTGAAAGTGATTCGACATGCAGAGCACCTCGTGCACGTCCATCCGATAGCGCGCAGCCGCGACGGCGAAGAGATACTCGAAGACCCGAACGACCTCGGCGACAGGCACGAACCTGAACATCCGACACACTGCTCGGGCGGTGACGAAGCAGAGCCGACCAGGGACGACGGATCGCGGGGCAGTCATGCACCCGGGCTTGTCGGCCGCGGCCTCGCGGCCTTGCACGAAAAGTGAGGCCTTCTTCCGCCGCCAGTCGGTCGTCGACGCGCTCAACCAGGGTCGGGCGAAGGCTTGGCCTTGGGCGCGGGCGCAGGCCGAGTCGGATCCGGCTTGCTCGCATCGACGGGCTGCGTCGAATCACTCGGCACGATCGCAGGCTTCACCGGCGCAGGCCGCTTGGGCTCATACCCAGGAATCACCAGATCCCCACGCTTGCTGCCATCGACCCGGAAGCCGACCACCCACGCGCGACAGGCCTGCGCCTCGACTTCGGGCGCATCCGGGCTCTCGGGCGCAGGGGCGGCTTCGGGCTTGGTCTCGGGATCGACCTCGCGCAGCTCGTGCCAGAGCGGGCCGTCCTTGCGCTCGACCTTGGCGATCTGCAGGGCGATCGCAGCGACGGCCGTGGTCGGGCCGCAGATCTCGAGCGAGCAGCGGATGGTGTGGCAGTGCGGGATGACGCGCAGCGAGGTCGGGCGCTCGGTCAGCGCGGCCTCGCGGGCGAGCTGGGCGACGGCGCGCAGGAGGCTGTCGTGCTGGCGGCGGAAGTCGGGCTCGTCGGGCTCGTCGGCGATCGGGTTGGGTTCGAAGCGCACGCGCAGGGCGTCGAGCTCGGCTTGCTCGCGCGGCTGCCAGGGCTGCCGCTTGGACGGGGCCGGCTTGGGCTTGGTCTTGCCCTTGTCGTCTTTGGCCCGCGGGACCATCTTGCTGCGCGGGACATGCAGCTCGAAGTGGAGCAGGGCGGCCGCGCAGGCGAAGATCGGCGGGATCAGCCAGCTGGTCGTCCGGATGATTCGCTTGCGCCAACGGGCGCGCTCGTTGGTGGCGGCGGGACTCGACTCAGGCATCGGGCGGGCTCGCGACGAGGGGGCTGGGCTGGGCCGAGGGCAGGGGCACGCGGACCTTCCAGGCGCCGGCGGGCTCGGCCTCGGGGTCGCTGCTGGCGGTGTCGCTCGGCTCCCAGACCAGGTGGACGACGACGGTGCGGCCGTCGGTCATGACCAGCTCGACGGTCGCGGTCTGGCTGTCTTGCTCGACCAGCTTGGCCTCGGCGACGGCGAGGGTGCGATCGACCCCGGCGATCTGAAGCATCTCGGTGGCTTCGATCGAGCGCCGGCCACCGACCTGATCGCTGGCCCGCTCGGCGGCGCGCTGCAGCTCGGCGACGGCGTCGTGATCGATGACGGCGAGCATGCCAGGCACGTCGCTGCGGCGCGCCGCGTCGGCGTAGGCGCGGGCGACCGCGACCGGCTCGCTCTCGTCGCGACCGCAGGCCACCATGGAGGTCACGAGCGTGACCCACCCGAGCACGAAGAGGGCGACGCGAGCCGCCTTCACTCGGGGTCTTCCTCCAGCAAGCCCTTCTTGCCGCCCTTGTGCATGCCGAGCCGCTTGAGCAGCTCTCGCAGGTAGTAGCGGGTGATGCCGGCCTCGGCCGAGGCGCGGCTGAGGTTGTTGTCGGTCTTGGCCAGCAGGCGCTGGAAGTACGCGCGTTCGAACTCGTCGACGATGTACTGCTTGGCCTCTTTGAAGGGCTGGGCGAACACCTCTTCGGGCACCGGCACCGCGCCCGAGCCCGAGAGCGCGGTCGGGGTCGGGTTGTCGCTGGCCTTGCTCTGCGGTCGACCCTCGCGGCGGCCGAGGTGGAGGTCGGCGGGCTCGATGATCGCGTTGCGAGCCAGGTAGGCGGCGCGCTCGATCGTGTTCTTGAGCTGGCGAACGTTGCCGGGCCAGGGCTCGGCGAGCAGGACCTGCTTGGCGTCTTCGTTGAGCACCGGCGCCTGGCCGTGGATCCGGGCGAAGTCCTCGAGGAATTTTTGTGCGACCAGCAAGATGTCGTCGCCGCGCTCGCGCAGCGGCGGCAGCTCGACGGTCATGACCGAGAGCCGGAAGTAGAGGTCTTCGCGGAATTGCCCGGCGCCGACCATCTGCCGCAGGTCGCGGTGGGTGGCGGCGACGACCCGCACGTCGACCTTGCGGACCTGGCTCTCGCCGATCCGCTGGACCTCGCGGCGGTCGAGCACGCGCAGCAGCTTGGGCTGCAAGTCGAGCGGGAGCTCGCCGACCTCGTCGAGGAAGAGCGTGCCGCCGTTGGCCTCTTCGAAGGCGCCCGCGCGATCGCTGATGGCCCCGGTGAACGAGCCTTTGCGGTGACCGAGGATCGCGGCCTCGGCCAGCTCGCGCGGCAGCGAGCCGCAGTCGAGCACGATGAAGGGTTGGTTGGCGCGGCTCGACTCGTCGTGCAGCGCTCGCGCGACCAGCTCTTTGCCGGTGCCCGTCTCGCCGCCGATCATCACGCTCATGTCGGTCGGCGCGACCTTCTCGAGCACGGCGAAGACCTCGCGCATGGCCGGGCTCGAGCCCCACAGCGCGCCGAAGTGATCTTGGCCGGAGAGCGGGACCTCGACCTCGTCGGCCGAGAGGAACAAGATGTCGGTCTTGCCCAGCGAGATGGTCGTGCCGGGCTCGATGTACGCCTCGCGCACGCGCAGCCCGTTGACGGTGGTCCCGTTGGTGCTCTCGAGGTCGCGCAGCAAGATGCCGCGCTTGTCCCCGAGCGTGATCTGCAAGTGGGTGCCGCTGACCGAGGTGTCGGTCAGCACGAGATCGTTGACGGCGCTGCGACCCACGGTGATCCGCGGGCGCGCGACTTGGATCTGCGCGCCGCGATCGGGCCCACCGGTGACCCGGAGCATGACTCGACGCAGCTGCGTGTGCCGATGCGGCGCCGAGAAGAACGTGGTCGTCATGCCCGGATCGAGATCGTCGTCGATCTGCGGGACCCCGCTGCCGAGCGGCTCTTTGTCAGCGGGAGGCTGACCCGAATTGTTGTTGGAGCTGGACACGGCCGAGGCGGCTAGGCGAGGAGTCGATTGAGCATGTCGTCCGAGCTTCGGACGACCCGCAGGTGCGATTGCCCACGGTGCTTGGCGCGCTCGACTTTGCCGGAAGTCGGTCGCCTGCGCCAGGGCTGGACGAAGAGCAGCGCAACCACGCCCGCGATCCCAGCCGGCACCAGGCTGGGCCAGGCGTGGGCGATCGAGGCCCCCGCGGCCAGGGCGACGATCAGCGGGAAGCTCAGCACCACGAGCCCGCTGACGAGCGCGACGACGACCGGCGAGATCTCGCGCGAGCCGACCTGCAGGCGCTCTTTGGCGAAGACGAAGCCGAAGGCGACGACGGCAGCGAAGTCGAGCGGCGCGCTACCGACCAGCGTCGCTTCGCGCATGGCCGGCAGGGCCAGACCGAGCGCCGCGGCGCCAAGCATCCCGACCAAGCCCGAGACCATGACCATGATGAGGTAGCGAGGCGTGCCCCAAAAACCCTCGAGTCGACTGCCCAGCCACCACTGCACGATCAAGGTCCACAGCAGCGCGAGCATGCCGAGCCCCTCGGGCTCGCGAAACAACCCCGAGAGCGGGGTCCACCACAGTCTTCCGCTCAGCAGCTGATCGGGGCGCAGCTCGAGCGCCGCCGCGAAGGCCCGATCACCGAGCAGCAGCGTCACCACGAAGGCGAGCGCGAACAGCCCGAAGGCACCACGCCGGAAGCTCGGCAACACGCCGGGAGTGTAACAGACAAGTCGCGCGAGCTCTCAGCGCGGGAGGCGACGCAGGCTCCACGCCCCGAGCAAGGGCCCGATCGCCAGGAGGGTCAGGATCCAGCGCCAGCCGAGCTGGCCCGCCAACCAGGGCAGGGTCTGGATCGCCAGAACGGTGACCAGGAAGCCGAGCCCGTTTTGGACGGTGAGCGCGGTCCCGGTGTACTCGGGCGGCGCGTGGCGAGCCGCGAGCGCGGAGAACTGCGGCGAGTCGGCGACGACCAGCAGGCCCCAGATCAACAGGTAGCCGAGCAGCCAAGGACCCGGCAGCGAGGCGGCGAAGCCCGAGCCGAGGCCCATCGCCGCGCTGCCGAGCAGCGCGATCAGGGCGACGTCGCGCTCGCCGATCCGGCGCGAGAGCAAGCCCCCGACCACGCAACCGAGCGCTCCGATCGCGACCGTGGCGAAGGCCAGCCAGGGGATCCGAGCGGTCCAAGTCGAGTCGTCGCGCAGGCAGTCGAGCAACCAAAAACTCGACAGCGACCACAGGGCATAGAGCTCCCACATGTGGCCGAAGTAGCCGAACGCGGTCGCGCGAAAGGGCGGGTGGCGAAACACCGCGAAGGCCACGCGCAGATCGAGCCGCGCTCGACCACGCAGCAAGGGACCCTCGGCGATCGCGAAGCGGACCAGCAAAGCCGCGATCATGGCGGCGATCGACG
>JAMHUH010000574.1:0-9970 GCA_035904925.1 Nannocystaceae bacterium | reverse complement strand
GCGAGCGAGCGGGCCGACGACGCCTCGACCCGCGAGCGGACCTGGTGGGCGGGCTTCGACCAGGCGCTCGCGGGCGTCCCCGCTGGCCAGCGCCGCGACCTCGCGGCGCCGACCCTGGCCGAGCAGGCCTGCAAGCACTGCGGCGCGTCCGAGTCGACCTGGCTGCCGACCCTCGCGGCGCTGCCGGCCAGCGCGATGCCGGATCCCTGGGTGCTGCCGCAGCCCGAGAAGCCGCCTTGTCCGATGTGCCAGATCAAGGACGACGACATCTACCTCGCGCTCGATCCCGACTACCTCGGCAAGGTCCTGGTCAACGTCGCGGTCGACATCTTCGCCGCGACCGGGGCGTCCGAGCGGCGCAACTACGGGCCTGTCCAAGGGCTCTCGGCCACGACGCTGCAGGTGCTCGCCGACCCCGAGCTGCGCGACGTCGGCGTGACCGGTCAGCCGCCCGTCAGCGCGCGGGTGACGATGGTGTTCACGGACGCGGCGACCGGGCGCTCGCTGACCGCGAGCAACCAGATCCCGGTGGGTCCATGAGTCCTCGGCGCGGCGCGTCAGCTCGGTGACGAGCCGTTCGTGCTCAGCCCGCGAGATCGATCGGCAAGTCGAGGTTGAAGGTCGAGCCGACGCCGAGCTCGCTCTCGACCGTCAGCGTTCCGCCGTGATCGACCGCGATGCCATGGCTGACGGCGAGGCCGAGGCCCGTGCCTTTGTCGTGGCGCTTGGTCGTGAAGAAGGGGTCGAAGATCCGCCCGCGGATCGCTGGCGGGATGCCCGGCCCCTGATCGCGCACGCTGATCCGCAAGCCGAGCTCATGGCGGCTCGCGCGGAGGTGGATGCGCTTGTTCGCGCCGGCTTCGTTGACCGCGTCGCGAGCGTTGGTGACCAGGTTCATGATGACCTGCTGGATCTGCTGGGCTCGGCAGCGAATTCGCGGCAGCGCGTCGTCGATCTCGACGACCAGCTCGATCTCGTCCTTGCGCAGGACCGTGCGGATCAGCGAGAGCGTGGTCTCGATCACCCAGCGGACTTCGACCAGCTCGTGCTCTTGGTCTCGCTCCTGGCGCGAGAAGGCCAGCATGTTGCGGACGATGGTCGCGACCCGCTGCGATTCGTTGCCGATCTCGGCCGCGAATTCGCGGACCTGCTCGCTGTCCTCGGCTCGCGCGCCGATCAGGTCGGCGTAGTTCATGATGCCCTGGACCGGGTTGTTGATCTCGTGGGCGACGCCGCTGGCGAGCGTGCCGAGCGACTCGAGCCGCTGTTGCTGGCGCAGCTGGGCCTCGAGCGCCGAGCGTTCGCGCTCGGCGTTGCGCCGGGCGGTCACGTCGGTGCCGATGCTGATGACCTTGGCGACCCGGCCCGCGACGGTGATCGGCGCGAGCCGAACCTGGTACCAGAAGGTGCCCTGCTCGGGGGTCGGGAATTCGATGTCGAGCTCGCGCTGCTCGCCTCGAGCGAGCACCTCGTCGAATTGGCGCAGGTACTCGGCTTGGTTCTCGGGGTTCATGGCGAAGGTCGAGGGCATGCCGACCAAGCGGCCCGGCTCGACTCCTGGCTGCTGGAACGCGCCGAGGTGGTTGATGAATTCGATCCGGCCGCGATCATCGATCAGCGTGATGATGTCGGGCATGCCCGTGACCAAGGTTCGCCACTTGGCCTCGGCGCGCTGGAGCTCGTCGTAGAGCCTCGCGTTCTCGAGCGCGTGGGCGGCCTGGTCACTGAGCACGCCGAGCAGCTCGAGCCGCCCGGCCGTGAACGCGTGCGAGCTGAGGTGGTTGGTCAGCAGCAGCGCACCGACGCGGCGCTCGTGCTTGCCGATCGGCATGCAGAGCAAGGAGCGGACCTTGCTCGCGACCACGTAGGGATCGCTGGCGAAGCGCGGATCGAGGGCGACGTCGTCGATGACCAGCGGCTTGCCGGTCCGCATCACGAAGTTGATCGCGCTGATCGGCAGCCGGGCGCCGAGCTGGTCGAGCGGCAGCGCGGGCTCGATCGCGCTGGCGTTCTGGTCGTGGCTCTCGGCGACCAAGCCGAGCACACCCTCGCGCTCGAGCAGCAGCGCGCCCGCGTCGGCGCCCGCGTTGTCGCTGGCGCTGAGCAGCACTCGGGTCACGACCTCGTCGAGGCGCAGGTGCTGGCCGAGGCTCTCGAGGATCCGCAGCAAGGTCGCGGCGTCGATCGAGAGCATCGCGTCGTTCGAACTGGGGTGGGTGGTCGAGTCGTGCTCGCCCAGGGGCAGGGCGCTCGGGAACACGTCGGGGTAGTCGCGCTCGATCCGACGGACGGCGACCCTCGCCCCCCAGCGGTGCAGCGCCGTGTGAGCCTGACGCAGCGCGCCTTCGGCCGTGGTCGCGTGGCCGAGCCGTAGCGCGTGGCCAGCGAAGCGCTCGCAGGCGATCGCCTCGATCACGTGCAGACCCTGCTCGGCCGCGGCCTTGCACGCGCGCTCGAACGCGTCTTGGGCGCGGGCGGGCTGACCTCGCAGCGAGGCCAGCTCGGCCTCGAGCAGCGTGACCAGGGCGCCGAAGTTGGCCGGGCAATTGCCCGCCCAGCGACGCAGGATCGCGTGGCGCTGGCGGATCGAGCGAGCGAAGCGGAGTCGGGCCGCGCCCTGGGGGGGCACGCGCCGCGCTCGATCGATCGCGACGAGCGCGCTCAACAAGGCGAAGCGAGGGACTTGCCAGGTCCCGAAGAGCACGCGTTCGAAGTCGTGGTCGATGCTCTCGACCAGCGCCGCGGCGCGCTCGTGCTCGCCCAGCAACCAGCGGCCGAGCAGCTCGATGACCACGCAGGCGTAGTGGCTGACCCGACTCAGCTCGAGCCCCTCGAGCTCGTCGCGGGTCATGAAGCCGAGCGTGGCGATCGGGCGCAGATCGAAGGCCGAGGCGCTGGCGTCGATCGCTTCGTCTTCGCTCGCGCGCAAGGTCGCGGCGAAGCGGCGGGTCAGCTCGGCGATCTTGGCCAGCTCGGGCGTACCCCAGCGTGGATCCGCGTCGGCGAGGCGGTCGTGGAGATCGAGGACGTCGCGCAGGTGGCTGCCGTCTTCGAGGTGCAAGGCGAGTCCGAGCGCCGCGAGGTAGCCCGAGTTCTCGAGGTCGCCCGTGTCGAGCGAGAGCCGGTGGGTCGGCTCGATCTCGCTGGTGATCGTGCGGAAGGGTCGAATGCTCGGCCAGACGAAGAGCAGCGCGGCGGTGTGGGCGAGCACCGGCGAGGACGCGGCGGAGCGACGCGAGCCGAGCTCGAGCGCGGCGCTGCAGAGCGCCTCGATCCGCGCGATCTGGCGGACGCCGGGGCGAGTGGCGAGCTCGGCGACTGCCAGCTGAACCAGGGCCAGGGCCATCGTCGGATGCGAGCCGTGGTCGAGGATCAGCCGGGCGTGGACCGAGGTCAGCACGACGAAGAGCCGCGGCCGGACCACGTAGGCGGGGCCCTTGATCGCCGCGACGACATGCAGGGCCGCGACCGCAGACTCGTCGCTCGCGGGCGTCAGCGCCTCGAGTCGGGCGAGGTCGACGGCGCGAAATTTCCAGCTGGCCCGGAGCAGCGCGACGACCGTCTGGTTGGTCGTGGGTTGCTCGGGCAGGTCGAGGCCGCAGCGGGCCAAGAAGGCGAGGCCGCTGGCGAGCGCCTCGCTCACGCGGCCGCGCAGCGCGAGCAGCCGGACCCGCTTGCTGACCACGCGGGCCTGGTCGATCAGCGCCAGCGGCCACGTCAGCAGCTCGTCGTAAGCATGCTCGGCGGCGTCGCCCTGGTGGACGAGCGCGAGCGCCTGCGCGAAGGCGAGGTGGATGCCGAAGGCCAGGCTGCGCACGCTCGGCGACATCGACTGCGAGCTCGAGGCGCCCTCGCTCATGCGAAGGATGCGTACGCGTGGGGCGATCAGCTCGGTCGCGAATTCGAGGTAGCGGTGGCCGCTGGCCCAGGCTGCGGCGCTCAGCGCCCGCGTGCCGGCGTCGTAGGCCAAGCGGGCCAGCTCGATCCGCTGCTCGCCGTCGTGGAGCTCGTTCGAGTCGCCGATGCCTGCGCGCAGCTGATCGACGATCAGGAACACCTGCTCGCCGATGTCCTCGCCGCGCCGGCGCAAGAGCAGGTAACGGCCGACCGCGGCGTGAATGCTGGCCCGTTGCTCGGGCCGCAGCGAGGCCCGTGCGGTCGCTTGGATGTGCTCGTGGCTGAACTGGAAGCCCTCGTCGATCGCGAGCAGCAGGCCCTCGTTGGTCAGCCGGCGCAGGCCGTGGCCGACCGCGACATGCTGCGAGAGCGTGGCCGCGCTCGGCTCGAGGAACACGGCCTCGAGCACCGTGGCCTCGAAGCGCGCGCCGATGCACGCGGCGACCTGGAGGATCTCGCGCTCGTGCTCGGGCAGGCGCTCGAGCTTGGCCGCCATCACGCCGAGCACGTCGTCGGGCAGCGAGGACGCGGCGATCGCCTGCTCGTCCCAGGCCCAGCCGCTCGCGCCGGCGTGGAGCAGGCCGAGGTCGGCGAGGTGCAGCAGCAGCTGGCGAACGAAGAGCGGGTTGTTCTCGCTGCGCCGACCGACCAGCTCCGCGAGCCCGCGGACCTCGTTGGGCTCGCGGCCGAGCATGTCGGCGAGCAGCTGCTCGAGATCGTGCTGAACCAGCGGCTCGAGCTCGACGCGGGCCGGCGGGTGATCGCCGAGCTCGAGCTCGTGCAGGAGTCGGGTCAGCGGGTGGCTGGCATCGACCAGCCCGGAGCGGACGCACAAGATCACCAGCAGCGCGCTCTTCGAGCTCGTGCTGGTCTTGCCGCGCTCGCGCAGCAGCGCGCGCAGCAGGTCGACGCTGGCGGCGTCGGACCACTGCGCGTCGTCGAGCACCAAGGTGAGCGGGCCCTTCTCGCCGAGCAGGTCGAGCAGCCGTCCGATCGCTCGGTGCATGCGGTTGCGGGCCTCGCTCGGCCCGATGTCGGGCAGCTCGGGCAGATCACCGAGCACCAGCGTGAGGCTCGGGATCAGCTCGGCGGCGGCCGGGGCGAGGTTGCCGAGCGCCTCGCCGAGCCGCGCTTGCCAGACCGCCAAGACCCCGTCGGACTCGGTCAAGGGCCGCTCGACCAAGCTGGTCAGCGCCTGGACGAAGGCTTGGTAGGGGATCTGTTTGGGCGGCGCTTCGAAGGTGCCGATCGCGACCGCGCCGCCCTGCTCGAGCAGCTGGGCTTCGAAGCCGTGGACCAGCGCCGACTTGCCGAGCCCGGCCGCGCCCGCGACGACCACGACCCGGCGATGGTGATCGCGGAAGGCTTGGTCGAGCTCGCGCTCGAGGGTCGCGAGCGCGGCCTCGCGGCCGTAGAGCCGGCGCGGCATCTGCAGGACGCCAGCCTCGTCGAGCTTGCCGAGCGCGAACTCGGGCTCGAGGTTGCCCGCGGCGCGCTCGCTCGCGAGTCGTTCGAGGTCGGCTCGGAGGCCGCGGGCCGACTGGTAGCGCAGCTCGGGCGCCTTCTCGAGCAAGCGAGCGACGATCGCCGCGAGCGTGGCCGGGATCTCGGACCGCAGCGTTCGCAGCGGCTGGGGCCGGCGGGTCAGGTGGGCGTTGATCAGGCCCGCGGGGGTGTTCGAGAGGAAGGGCCGCTGCCCGCTCAGCAGCTCGTAGAAGCTGGCCCCGAGCGAATAGAGGTCGCTGCGAAAGTCGACGCTGCGCTTGGTCCGGCCGGTCTGCTCGGGCGAGACATAGGGCAGCGTTCCTTGCAGGACGTTGGGGTCATAGAGATGCCGACGCTCGTTCTCGAGCAAGACCGAGATCCCGAAGTCGGCGAACAAGACCCGGCCGCTCGGTTGGATCAGCAAGTTGCTGGGCTTGATGTCGCGATGGACGATCCGCTCGTCGTGGATCGTCGCGAGCGTGCCGCTGAGCGCGATCGCCAAGCCCAAGAACTCGTCGATCTCGAGCCGCCGGCCCTCGCAGTACTGCTCGAGGTTGACGCCCTCGACGTGTTCGAAGAGCAAGACCAGCTCGTTGCCGACCCGCTCGAGCCCGATCGCTCGAACCACCCCCTCGATCGTCAGTCGTTGGACGAGCCGAAATTCGTGCTCGACCCGAGCCTCGACCGCGGGGTCGTCGACTTCGAACACCTTGGCGACGACGCGCACGCCATCGCGCTCGCGCGTCGCCTCGTACACGCGGGCCCGCGAGGACGCCCGGAGCATGACGAAGTCGACGTAGCCGGGGAGCGGAACAGCCACGCAGCCGTCGAGTCTACCTGCTCGGGCGGCTGCGGGTGGAGTCGATCTCGCCGGCCCGAGTTGGCACTCGGCAGGCGCGAATGAGCGCCCAGCTCATGCCTATTGCTCGACTGCTCGAAGGATCACAGACAGCCGCAGGCTTCGGCGCCAGCGAGCGTCAGGTCGACCGTCAGCGTGTAGTCGCCCCAGTCCATGAACGCCACGCTCTGGCCGTCGGCGACGATCGTGAACCAGTCGTCCTTGAGCGCGGTGTAGGACAACACGCCGTCGGTGCAGTCCTTGGCGTTGCCGATGCACTCGGCTTCGTCGTGGACCTTGACCCGCTTGTCGAACTGCCCGGTCATCGCGACGTCGATCGTGTCGCCGGTGTAGAGATAGATCCGGAAGAAGTGATCGTGGCCGGAGTCCCAGTTGGCCTGGTTGTCGATCGGCCCGCACACGCCGTTGTCGCTGTCCATCGAGCCGGTGGTGTTGCCGCCGAAGAAGAAGCCCGCCTTGGCCGAAGTCCGGCCGATCACGTAGGGAGCGTCGCACGAGGTCGGGGTCGGATCGGGCTTGCCGTCGCAGATCAGCGGGCAGGGATCGGGATCGCCGGTCTCGGTCGTGTCGGTCGTGTCGGTCGTGTCGCTGGTCGACTCGGTCGTCGTCGTCGTCGAGGTGGTCTCGGTCGTCCCGCTCGACTCCGATCCGCTCGAGTCGCTCTCGCTGCTCTCGTCCGAGGTGGCGGTGTCGAGGTTGCCCTCACCGAGGCTGGCACTGAACGCGCTGGTGCCCCCCTCGTCGACCGTACCCGTCGAACAGGCGACGACGATCGGGCTGAAGACGATCGGGCTGAGCAGCAGGATGGGGAGGAGGGATTGCGACCACGGGCGGGCGGTGTACACGGAGGCCTCTCGAGCAGCACAGGCTAGGCAGCTAGGATGGATGGACACGCTAACACGAGCGCGGCCTGGCCAGCGTGAAAGCGAAATGGCCGCGCTCGCGCCAGCCCTGGTCGGGAGCGCGAGCGTAGCCGGGGAAAGCGTGGTGAGCGCTGAGCCTGGCGCTGAACGAGCGATCGCGACGACTACTCGTCGTCTTCGCTCGACACCTTGGCGTCGTGCGCGACCGATCCGTAGTTGGCGATCATCTCGTCCCACAAGCTGCGCCGGGTCTCGAAGTAGCGCGCGGCGTAGGCGAGCGTGCGGTCGGTCTTGGCGTCGCGGAACTCTTGCGGCGGCGCGTCGGGCTGGGCGGGATCCTTGTCGCGGATCGTCACGACCTCGGCGACCAAGGGCACGTCCTTCGAGAAGGTCACCGAGCGGTTGATCTCGAACTTGCGGTCCCAGCCATCGGGCAGGATCGAGGTGTGCTGCTCGAAGAGCGCGAACTCGGCCGGGCCGAGGCAGGTGCCGTCTTCCGACTTGAGCGGCACGCTCGCGAAGCGACTCGCGAGCAGCGGCAGCAGCTTCATCATCCGCTGGCAGATCTTGCCCTCGGCGTCGCAGCGATCGCTCTCGACGACCAAGAGCCGAGTCTCGCCCGACTGCTCGAGCCGCATCCGGGCCTTCTTCTCGTGCGCGCGCAGGCTGCCGAGCCCGCGCACGGCGATGCCCTTCTTGGTCCACTCGATCAGCGCGACCGGACCGACCGCCGTGCCGTCTTCATAGTGGGCCGACTTGACCCAGACCAGGCTCAGGCCGTCGGCGGCCTCGTTGATGATCAGGTCGTCCTCGGTCAGCGGCCGGTTGGGCAGCCGACCGATCGCGGGGTCGGGGGCGATCTCGCAGCCCGCGACGATCAGCGGGCCGTCGCCGGGCGCTGGCTCCTCGCCCTCGGCCAGCGGCGGCAGGGTCGGGTTGATGACGTCGCCGCCCGCACAGTCGCGCGAGTCTTCGGCCGGGAGCATCTGCTCGCGATCGAAGCGCTGGAGCATGATCGAGAACCAGATGTCCGGGGGCAGCTCTTGCGCCTCGGACTCGGTCGCGGAGTTGGCCGCGACCTCGATCAGGCAGAGCGGCATGTCGCCACCGTCGCCGCGCTTGCGGCAGCCGGAGCCGGCGAGGCCGAGGGCCAAGGTGCTGAGCCCGAGCAGGGCCAAGGTCGCGCTACGCATGGTCGTCGCCATCACTTGATGCCCTCGTCGCGGATGATGTCGGTGTCCCGCTTCTTGACGTTGCGCTTCTTGACGACCACGTCGATGGTGAAGAGCTTGTCGCGCTTGTTCTTCCACAAGAGCACGTCGTTCTTCTCGGCTAGCGACTTGAGCTTGCCGGGCTTGAGCGGCTTCTTCTCGCTGACGTAGAAGGACTTGGGGTCCTTGTAGCCGTCGCGCTTGCCGACCTCGATCAGCCGGAACATGCCGTCTTCGGTCTGGGCGAACCCGTAGGCGCAAGTCTTGTCCTTGCAGTCGTTGGTGTAGGTCACCCACAGGACCGGCGCGCCGTTGCGCTCGTCCTTGTCGATGACCAAGCCCGGGGTCCGCTTGCCGATGATCCGCTTGAGCCGGCGCTCCTCGGACGACTCGGTGATGTTCTTGTTGACCTCGTAGTCCTCGTCGTCGCTGTCTTCTTCGTAGATGACGACGAGCTTCTTGCTGACGTAGACCCGCAGCGCGTCGACGGCTTGCTCGCGCGTGTCGATGCGCTCGAACTCCGCGGGCGAGAGGCGGAGCCGGCGGGCGCAGCCTGAACCAGCGAGCAGGCCGGTGGCGAGGGCGAGCATGCCCAACGTGCGAAAGACTCGGTTTCGAGCTGGCGAGGGCATTTTCGGTGTCCAGGCGTACAGCAGGCCGGGTGGTCGCGTCAACCGCAGCGAGACCCGCACGCCAGCACGCACAGACTCGCACGCAGGTCGAAAGTCGGCTTTCGCCACTGTCGTAGCGCGTGCGGCCAGGCACGTCCCGATCGCGTCGCTGGCCCTGACGCCAGCCGCCGGGGATGGCCCGCGGGCCCGAGTCGGCGGCCGGACCGAGAAAGCGGTTGGAGCCAGCCCGCGCGCAGGTCATGCTCGGGGCCCGCAGGGACGGCCAATGCTGCGAATCAGGATCTCGAGTCAGGACGTGCCGATGCGGATCGAGAGCTTCGCGAAGCCCGAGATCACGATCGGCCGTGGCGCCAACAACGACTTCGTGCTCGCCGAGCGTGGCGTGTCGGGCACCCATGCTCGGCTCAGCTTGCTCGGGACCGGCGAGCTGGTGCTCACCGATCTCGGCTCGACGAACGGGACCTTCGTCAACAGTCGACGCCTCCAAGGCTCGACGGCGATCGGTCTCTATGACGAGGTGTTCATCTGCCACATCCGCATGGAGGTGGCGATCGGCAACCAAGAATTTCCACCGCCACCTTCGAACGACCCCCAGGCTGGTCACACGATGATGGCCTCGAACATCGACCCCGCGATGTTCCGCCAGTCCGGCACCGACGAGGTCAGTCGCGGCGCGACGCTCTCGGGCGAGATCGGTGGCAGCAACGAGACCAACGCGCAAGGCCAAGGGGCCTGGGGTCAGCAAGGTCAGTGGGGCGAGCAGCAGGCGCCCGCGCAGCCGCAAGGGCAGTGGGGCGAGCAGCAGCAGGCGCCCGCGAGCGCGCCTTGGGGTCAGCAAGCCCAGGCTCAACCCGGGCAGGCTGGCCATGGCTACGATCCCGCGCAGTACGGCTACGGCCAGGCGGGCTACGGTCAGGCGGGCTACGGGCAACCGGGCTACGGTCAGCCGGGCTACGGTCAACCGGGCTACGGTCAACCGGGCTATGGTCAACCGGGCTATGGGCAACCGGGCCAAGCCCAGCC
>JAMHUH010000573.1:0-2241 GCA_035904925.1 Nannocystaceae bacterium | reverse complement strand
AATTCACCTCCGAAGTCGCCGAAAGATCATATCAGCGGTCCGAGACGGTGTAGGATGCGCATGCCTGGGATATTGCAATCTTGGACGATTGGTGCCCATCGATCCGCACAGTTCGAGCAGATCGTGCGAGCCGAATCCGCTCAGCCCAGCGCAGCGACCAGCGCGTCCCAGTCGATGTCGGTGCGCACACCGATGTAGCTGGGAAAACGCGGCACGCCGCCGTCGGTCAGCTCTTGATAGCGAACCGTGATGATCTCGCCCAGGGCAGGCGGGCTCTCGCGCTCGGCGTCGGACATGCCGGTCCCGACCTTGAAGCGCGTGCCGTTGGGCAGCTCGACTTGGAGCGCGCCGACGCGACCTTGGTGCTTGCCGGTGCCGGCCTGATGCCCGATCACGCGCGCCTCGGTGTCGAGGAAGGACTTGACCTTGAGCAGGGTGTCCGAGCGCCCGGCGACGTAGCGCGAGCCGGGTCGACGCAGCATCACGCCTTCGCCCCCGAGCCCCTCGACGCGGCGCAGCTCGACATGGAGATCGTCGACGCCCGCGCAGACCCGATGCTCGAGCACCCGTGTCTGCGCGACCGGGCGCGCGCCGAAGTGATCTTCGAGGTGGCGGATGCGATCTTCGAAGCCATGCCCGAGCGCGGGCGCGTCGAAGACCACGTAGGCGAGCGACTTCCAGCCTTCGCCCTTGTCCATCCGCCGCGCGACCGAGACCGCGTGCTGAAAGCGGCCGCGACCGGCGAAGAGCTCGCCGTCGAGCGGGAATTCGGGCAGGCCCTCGATGAACCACTCGGGCGCGAGGTAGGCGTTGCCGAGGCGCGAGATGAATTGCTTGCCGTCCCAGTAGGCCCGCACGCCGTCGAGCTTCTCGCTCAACCACCAGCCGGTCGGATCTTGGTCGTCCCAGCGATGCGCGAGCAGCAAGGGCGGCGCGTTCACGGTCGTGCCCTCGCGGGTGGTGATCGCCCGCTGCGGCAGCGCCCCGCCCATCCGCGCCTCCTCGGCCGCCTCGCCCCGGAATTTTCGCAGGTGCTTGCAGGTCCGTCGCTCGGCCGGGAGCGACTGGTGCAGCCACGCCGGGCAGGTGCACGAGTAGGCGCCGCCGACGTTGCGCAGCGTGTACTTGCTCGAGCCCGAACCGGCGACCACGACCTCGCCGCCGTCGGGGATGTCGTTGCTCGCGGCTGCTGGGGTCGAGTCGGGCACGGCCGCGTCGGAGTTCGCGTCCGCGGCTTCGGGCTTGGGATCGCGGGCGGCTTTGGGCTCGCGCGCCGGAGTCGGCTCGACGGGCTCGGTCGGCATGGGCACGGACGCGGGCTCGACCGACGCGGCTTCGCTCGGCGTGGGCTTGCTCGCGCCTGCGGCCGGCTCGGCGCCTGCGACCTCGACGTAGCCCTTGCCGGTCTTGCTGCGGATCTGCTTGTCGACCTCGCTCGCGGCCTTGGCCGGGTCGCCGAAGTCCTTGCTCGCGCTCTGACCCTTGCTGTCGATCCGGCCCCAGCGGGTGATCACCTCGCTGCCGGAGCGCTCGATCGCCCAGAACTTGCTCGACTTCTGATCGCGAAACTCGAAGCGCCGCACGGCCGCGAATTTATCACGTCATCGGCAGCTCGCGGCCGCAGCGAATCACGCTCTCCTTCACGAAGGTCGCGGCGCGCGAGCCGGGCAGGTCGGCGCGATGGACCAAGACCACGTCGTCGACGAAGCGGGGCAGCTCGGTGTGCAGCGACGCGAGGCCGCTGCGGGGGTCCAGGCCAGTCCGACGAGGCAGCACGCCGACGCCGACGCCCGCGAGGGTCAGCTTGGCGACCAGCTCGAAGTCGTCGCAGCCGATCACCCGGCTGGGCTCGACGCCCTGCTCGGCCAGCGCGCCCAGCATCGATCGCTGCGGCGAGCGATCGACCAAGATCAGCGGACGCTCGCGCAGCTGCTGCTGAGCCTGGGCGAGCTCGCTGGGCTCGGCGCCCGCGGCCACGGCGGTGCGCCGCCCGAACAGGCGGCTGGCAAGCGAGGGTGCGGCCAGTGGCGCTGGCACCGCTACCACCACTGCGCGGCGGATGCGCCGGCAGGCTGCGGCGGATTGGCCCAGAACGCCGGCGTTTCGGAGAACTGGGTCACCGGTGTGGCGTAGCGGATCTCGCCGAACGCCGATTGCATGGTTTCAATCTCGCCCGGCGCGGTCTCGTAAGCGGGCATGCTGGACGGCACCTGCGCGTCGGCCAGGACACCGCGCCCCAGC
>JAMHUH010000572.1:0-8148 GCA_035904925.1 Nannocystaceae bacterium | reverse complement strand
TGAGCGATCGTCGGGTAGCTCGGCGCCCCCGCACGAACGCTCGAGCTCGTCGCGTCGCTTGGAGCGATGAAGTGCGTGGCCATCACGGGATCGCTTCAGCCGATCAGCAGCGCAAACGCCAGCACCACCGCCGTCAAGACCACCATCAAAGCAATCGCCGCAACCGCAAAACTACGCTCCCGCGTAGCAACCCGCTGCTCGACCTCCTTGGTCCAACGCTCGGCCTTCGCCGGCTGCTCTTGTGCGCGAGCGAGTCGAGCCAGCTCGCGGGCGAAGTCCTCGAGCGCGCTGGGATCCTCGCTGCGTTCGTGCCCCGACTCGAGCAGCGCGACCGCCTCGCTGTCCAAGCCACGCCGCTCGAGCAGCTTGGCGGCGTCGAGCACCCGCGACTCCTCGAACTCGCGCTCGAGCGCGAGCGCGTAGAAGTGCGAGGCCTTCGCCAGCGTCTCGGGCGTGTCACCGCTCTCTTCGGCGAGCTCGTAGGCGAGCCGCTCGGCGGGCTCGGCCTCGTTCGGGAATTCCTCGCAGAGCCGCTCGAGCAGGGCTTGGCGCTGGTCGTGAAGGTTGAGCTCCTCGAGCAGATCGACCTCGGCGAAGCGCGTGCCGAAGTCGTCGGGCGCGCGTGCGATCGCCTCGCGCAGCCGTGCGTAGGCCTCGTCGAGCCGACCCAGATCGATGAGCGCCTGGCTGCTGGTTCGCAGCGCTCGCAGATCACCCGCCTCGGCGCCGGCCCGAAAGTGCTCGACGACCCGCTCGGCGACCGCACGATCGCGCTCGTGGCTGCTCTCGGCCAGGCTGGGGTCGAGCTCGCGAGTCAGCCGGTCCAGCTCGTGCTCGGCCAAGCTCGAGTCCCAGATCCAATCGAGCGTCGCGCAGGCCAGCAAGGGTTCGCGCTGACGCTCGAGCTCGGCCGAGAGGACCACGCAGAGGCGATCGTGCAAGTCGCTGGGCAGGTCGATTGCGTAGGCCTGCATGAACGCGTTGACCGGCTGGCCGCGGCCCATGAGCTCGAGCACCGTCGCGCTCTCGGCCCACTCCTCGGCCTCGCCGTTCTCGTCGTCGCGGACGGCCTCGGCGAGCTCGCGGGCGAGCCGTGCCGCGTCGGCGAAGGCATTCTCGCTGAGCGCGTTGGCGACCCGCTCGAGCAGGTCCGCGGCGTCGATCGAGGGCACGCTCGCCGACGCATGGCCTGCGGCTCGGGCTGGAACGATCGGGCTCGGCTTGGACGAGGCGGCCACGATCGGGGCGACCGCGGGCGCGGCCGCAGGCTCGGCCTCGGCCAGCGCGGCGACCTTCGTGCCCGCGCGCGCGAGCAAGGCCGCGAGCGGATCGACCTCGAGCAGCGAGGGCCGAACCTCGAAGGGCTCGCCCGCGCGCGGCCGCACGCGAAGCCGGGTCTCGTAGCGCTCGCGCAGCAGCTCGAGCGGCTGCTCGGTCGCGAGCTCGACCTGTGCGAGCGGATCCAGCAGCGAGCTGCGGGTCAACACCAAGCAGCCCGCGTCCAGCTCGAGCAGCCAGGTCTCGCCGCCGGTCGTACCGATCGAGCCCGAGCAGCGCAGCGCGGTCAAGACCTGCTCGGCCTTCAAGCTCGCAGGCAAGAGATCATGGAGCGCGTAGGGGATCGCCACCGGGCCACGAGATCACGGCTCGCGCTCGGGCGCCAGCGCTATTTCCCCGACTCAACGCAGGGCCGAGATCAGCATCGCCGTGCCCGAGACCGCGACCATGACCACCACGAACCAGCGCACGACCTCGCTGCCCTTGTCGAGCTGCCAACGCACGCCCGCCCAGGCGCCGAGCATCGTCGTCGCGGCCAACACCAGCGCGGGCGTCCAGGCGATCTGATCGGCGTAGATGAACACCGGCAGGGCGATCAGCGTGAACGCCAAGGTCAGCGTGACCTTGGTCGAGTTGGAGCGGACCAAGTCGTAGCCGAGGTGGCCGCTGAGCATGGCGAGCAAGGGGAAGCCGACGCCGGCCTGCAAGAACCCGCCATAGACTCCGATCAAGCCGCACAGAACATGCGTGATGGCGCTCGGCGGCCGCTCGTGATCGGGCGGCCGCAAGAAGCGGTCGGGCTTGACCAACAACAAGATCGCCCAGGCGATCAGCACGGCGCCGATGACCGGCTTGAACGCCGCGTCGGTGATCTGCGTGGCCAGCCACGATCCGAGCAGCGCGCCCAAGAGCATCGCGGGCGCGAGCCGAAGGCTGAGCCGGCCGGTGTCGACGCCCTTGCGCCGGAAGGTCGCGATCGCGGCGATGCTCTGGCTGATCACGCCGATCCGCGTGGTCCCGTTGGCGACGTTGGCCGGCAGCCCGAGCCCGACCAACAAGGGCAGGATCAAGAACGAGCCGCCGCCGGCCATCGAGTTGATCACGCCCGCCGCGAACCCGGCCACGAGCAGAAGGCCGAGGTCGAGCCAAGGGTTGCCGAGCAGGCTGACGCCGCCCAGTTCGAACGCGGGGAGTTCGGTCAGCAGCCCGATCACCCGCGCAAGGTATCAGAGGTCGGCGACGAGCTCAGGTCGCCGGGGTGCTCGCTCGACCCGCGACCGATCGCAGCGCGAGCATGACCAGCGCGAGCACGCTGAAGCCGGCGCCGGCGAGGAAGGTCGCGCTCGCGCCCCAAGTGTCCCAGAGCACGCCGGCGAGCCCGCTCGCGACCAGCAACGCCACGCCGCTGACCAGGTTGAACAAGCCATAGGCCGTGCCGCGAAGATCGGCGGGCGAGGTGTCGGCCACCAGCTTCGCCAGCAAGCCCTGGGTCACGCCCATGTGCAGGCCCCAGAGCGAGATGCCAGCCCAGACCCAGCTCCAATGATCGCTCTGCGCCAGGGCCAGGTCGGCGGCGATCAGCAGCAGCAGCCCGAGCACCAGCAGCTTGGTCGGGCTCCCGCGGTCGGACAATTTGCCGAAGGGATAGGCGACCAACGCGTAGACGAGGTTCATGCCGACCAAGACCAGCGGCGTCCAAGCCAGCGCGAGCCCGCCCTGCGACGCGCGCAAGACCAAGAAGGCCTCGCTGAAGCGCGCCAGCGTGAACACTCCGCCGATCACGACCACCCAGACATAAGCGGCTGGGAGCCGGCGCAGGTTCTCGCGCCGCAGCGGGTTGCCGCGCCGCGCTTCGGCGCTGTGCTCCGGCTCGCGCACGCCGACGATCAGCAAGCCAACCGAGAGCAGCGCCGGCACCGTCGCGACCCAGTACACCGCTCGAAAATCGTTCGCCCAGACCAACATCAGACCGATCGCCAGCAGCGGGCCCGTGAACGCGCCGATCGTGTCCAGCGACTGGCGCAGACCGAAGGCCGCGCCGCGGAGCTCGGCGGGCGTGAGGTCGGCGATCAGGGCGTCACGCGGGGCGCCGCGGATGCCCTTGCCGATCCGATCCGAGACCCGCGCCGCCAACACCCAGCCGAGCGAGGGCGCGAGCGCGAAGAAGGGCTTCGAGACCGCCGCGAGCCCGTAGCCGAGCAGCGCCAGCGGCTTGCGCCGGCCGAACCAATCCGAGAGCACACCCGAGAACACCTTGACGATCAGCGCCGTCGCCTCGGCCCCGCCCTCGATCAGCCCCAGCATCGAAGCGCTCGCGCCGAGCGAGGTCACGATGAACACCGGCAGCAGGCTGTGGATCATCTCGGACGAGACATCCATCAGCAAGCTGACGAAGCCGAGCACCCAGATGCCGCGGGGGATGGTCGGTGAGGTGCTCATGCTCGCAGGAGCCCCGAGTCTGCACTATCGTGTGCCGGTGCGCTGGATCGTCGGCGACCTACAAGGCTGCGCGGAGGAGCTCGACGATCTGCTCGAGCGGATCGGTTTCGATCTCGGGCGCGACGAGCTGTGGGCGGTCGGCGATCTCATCAATCGCGGGCCCGCCTCGCTCGCGACCTTGCGCCGCTGGCACGAGCTCGGCGGACGCGGCGTGATCGGCAACCACGAGATCTACGCCCTGCTCGCGCATGCGGGCCGATGGCCACGCAAGCAAGACACGCTCGACGAGCTCTTCGCCGACCCCGAGCTCGACACCTGGATGGCCAGGCTGCGCGCGCTGCCAGCCCTGCAATTCTTGCCCGGCGATCGGCAGGCCGGCGTGCGCGACGTCTGGCTGGTCCACGGCGGCCTCGACCCGCGCTGGCTCGACCTCCACGCGATCGCCCGCGCGCTCGAGGCCGTGGCCCACGACGACGACTGGCTCGAGCGCGACGAGGTCTCGTTCGCGACCCGCGTCCGCTGCTGCACCCGCGAGGGCGAGCGCAACCGCTTCGATCGCGCGCCCGAAGACTGCCCGCCGCCCTTTCGACCCTGGGATGCTTTCTATGCCGAGCGGGCCGAGCGGGCCGAGCAGGCCGAGCAGGCCGAGCGCGTCGCCAGCCAGGCCGCGCCGCCGCGGGTCGTGCATGGCCACTGGGCCTGGCGCGGGCACTATCGCAGCGAGCACGTGATCGGGCTCGACTCGGGCTGTGTCTACGGCGGGCCGCTGACGGCGTGGTGCATGGAAGAGGACCGGATCGTTCAGGTCCCCAGTCGACAGCCGCGCCGCTGAGCCGGCCGCCGAAGCGCTGAGCGAGCGAGCTTTCTCGACCCGCTCGCCCAGCCTCCTTCACTCGAGCTCAGCCCGCCGGCGGGCAGCTCGGGTTGCTCGGCGGTGCCACGAACTTGGCGTATTCGCCGAACGCGACCTGCAGCTGCAAGGACGTGTCGAGCGGCATCGCGGCCGCGACCGCACCGGCGCTGCCGGGGAAGGGCGCCGGGTACAGGTAGTTCGAGAAGTAGTTGGCGTTGGCCGCGTTGTTGGTCGTGCACATCCCGTCGAAGGTGAAGATCGCCGGGACGTTGGTGCCCTGCTCGATCGCGGTCCCAGCCGCGGGTGCGTAGGCGCCCATGTGGCACGAGAGGCAGCTCGAGTTGGACTGGTCGACGTTGCCGGCGAGCCGCTTTTGACAGCCGTAGTGCTCGTGGATGTTGATCGGCGCCGCGATCGACTCGCTCAGCGGCTTGCTCTCGCCCTCGGGGACCGCCGGGAAGGTGCCCGGATCGTTGCCCCACTGGACACCGAGCGGTCGCATGCGATCCCAGATCGTCTCGCCCTCCATCGTGCCGTCATAGACGAGCGTGCTGTAGACCCAGCGCGTGGGCGAACGGCTGTCGACCACCGCGAGGTCGATCTGGACGAGGTGAACCTCGCGGACCACTCGCTTGCAGGTCTCGTACTTGTCGGGGCCGAGCTGGACGTGGGCGTCGGCCTGCCAATTGGTCGAGCCCTTCAAATAGGGGACGTCTTCGCCGTTCGCGGTCGTGTTGAGCACCTTGACGACCAAGGTGCCCTCGGGGAAGGGCATGCCGCGCGCGAGCATTCGACCACCTTCGTCGTAGGTGGCCGGCTCACCGCTCGCGGGCCACTGCTGACCGATCGACCAGCCGCCGCAGGGGTTGTAGAAGCCGACCGACCAGGTCTCGTAGAGCGCGTCGGGTGGCGCGCCCGGCAGCGTGTGCAGGCCACCGCCGCGGCCCGTGAAGGTCGAGCGCGCGGTCGAGAGCTCGTTGGTCAGGCCATGTACGAACTCGCGACCTTGATGGCCGTCGTAGGCCATCCAGGGGACGTGGAACCAGCGGGTCTCCTCGCCGCCCGTGGTCTCGATCTTCGCTCGCCAGCCGATCTCGTTGGCGAGGTTGGGATCTTGGCCCTCTTTGACGTAGTCGACGATGTCCTGGATGTAGGGCGCCCACTGGTCCCAGGTGCCGCCCGCTTCGAACTTCACCTCGCGCTGCAGCCAGGGCGAGCTGCAGGTCGGTCGCTCCTTGGGATAGTCGTGGCTGAGTTCGAACACCGGCCCCTTCCAGTCGGGCGGCGGAGGCACGGACGTGTTGGCGAACGCCCGCTCGGCCGTCTTGGACGAATCGACCGGCGGCGGTTCGGGCTTGTCGGGCACTTTGTCGGGCACTTTGTCCGCCCCTTTGTCCGCCCCTTTGTCGGCGGCCTTCTTGGTGTCTGCCGGCTTGGTGTCGCCACAGCCGGTGAACACGAGCGGAATCGCCAGAACTACCGCGTAGAAGAGATGACTCGCATTCGAAGGTCCCATGCCTCAATGGGCCACGGCGCGCTCGTGAAGTCAAGCCAGATTTCAGGCCGTGATGATGAAATTCTTCATCATCCCGGTATCCTCGTGCGGGAGAATGTGGCAGTGGTATACGGATTTCCCCGTCCACTCGACGAATCGCATGCGAATGATGTCCTCCGCACGGGTCGTGCCGTCTTCGGTCGGCGGCTTGGGGATCCACACCGTGTCCATGATCGTGCCAGGCGGCTGGGCGAGCCCGTCGATCGCCATGACCTCGAAATGATTGACGTGCACATGAAAAGGATGACCCTCGGCGGTCATCGTGGTCTGAATCGCCCATTGCTCGGCGCTTCCGATCGTGACTTCCTTGCCGCCCGTGTGCTCGTCGTAGATCTCGTCGTCGACCATGAAATCGAGCCCGACCACCGGGTCGAGCGGGCCCTCGAACATCATCGAGAACGCGGTGGCGAAACCATCATCGACGATCTCACCCTCGGTGATCAGCGGGTAATAGCGGCTGGGCTGGGGCAGCGCGGTCGGCAGCGCCATGTCGACCGGCTCGCCCTCGACGATGAGCGTGGCGATGATCTTTTGTTCGGACGCGAGGAATTGCTGGCCCTGGTGGGCGAGCTGCACGAGACGATAGCTCCCGGCCACGCCAGCGCGGACCAGGAATTCGGCCCGATTGGCTGGCGCGAGCACCAGCGAGGTGGCGTCGCTCGAGTAGTCGACGGCCCCATCCCAGAGCGAGGCCGCCTGGGTGGTCATCGTGCGGGGCGCGGTGAAGTTGATGCCATCGAGCGCGATCAGGTGAATGTCGTGGCCCTCGAGGTGCAAGGGCATGACCAAGTCGGAGCTCCCGTTGAGCATTCGGAGGCGAATGACCTCGCCGGGCGCCGCACGGAGCACGAGCCCATCGCCGAGCTGCTTCCCGATCGGGCAGGTCGGCGAGGTCGGCGTGCCATTGGGGCAGGCCGCCATCGAGCCGTTGTGATCTTCACGATAGAAGGGCTCGCCATTGACCAGATAGAAGCGCAGCGCGTAGTCGCCGGTCGTGAAGCCGCCCCGCAGGTCCGCCTGGACCGGCCGGGTCATCGTGGCGGGATCGTAGATCGTGACGTTGCCGCCAAAAGTCTGCCATACGGCGTTCTGGACGGGCTCGTAGATCCAGAGATCGGGGGTCTGGGGATCATCGGATGGAAACAAGCCGATGTCTTGAACGGCAATTACATGGGACTCGGCGGCGGCGATCTCGGGGACCTCGTCGATCGGGCCCTCGACGATCACGACGCCGGCCATGCCACTGGCCGCCTGAACGACCGTCGAGCCGTGATGGTGGGGGTGATACCAGAAGAGCCCGCTCGGGTGATCCGCAGGGATCTCGAAGGGGTAGACGAAGCGCCCGCCTTCGGGCGGAACCGCGATCATGCTCGCCGCCGGATCACTGGTGCCGACCGGATCGAAGAGATGCGGCACGACATCGAGGCCGTGCAGATGCAAGTTCGTGTGCGAGAGCATGTGCGGGACGTTGTGTTCGCCATTCCACGTGTCCGCGCGGGTCCAAGACTTGGCCTCGTAGTCGTCGAGCTCGTTGACCAGGGTGATCTCGAGCCGCTGGCCCGGTCGGGTGCGAATCAGCGTGCCCGGGACGGTACCGCCGTAGCTGCGCAGGCGGACGGGGACGCCATCGAGGGTCGCATTGATCCATTGGACAACCAGCTCGAGCTCTTGCACGTCCTCGGCATCGGGCCCGTCCTTGCAGCCGACCAAGCTGGTCGACAGACCGACCAGGCCCAGCCCCGCACGTTGTAAGAATTCGCGGCGAGTCGAGCCAGATCCAGAGTCCATCGTCATGGTCGCGACGATTCTCACCGAGACCCGCCGAGCTCGCAACGATGATCGCACCGGCTCATGTCGATTTGATGTTCCCACGATCAAACGAAAGCGCGAATCCACCCTCGATCCCAGCGAAGGGCCGAGCGAGGATAGTACACACGTGCTCGGCCAACTCGTGTAGCCTTCGGCTCGAGAGGCGAATCGCATGCAAGACCACCCCACGTCGGCCATCCTCGAGTCCTTTGAT
>JAMHUH010000571.1:0-4087 GCA_035904925.1 Nannocystaceae bacterium | reverse complement strand
GGCCACGCCGATCACCGCACCGAGGATGACCACCACGGCCGCAGAGCCGCCGATCACGAGCGGCATGTTGTCGGTGATGAAGGTCGCGGGATCCATGCTCGCGACGGTGCCGCGCATTCGTGCCAAGCGCAAGCCAGCGCGGCTTGGGTGCTCGACAACCCACGCCGGCGCCGTGGGATCAGCCCAGCTTGCGCCGAAACGTCTCGTGAGCCTCGTCTTCCGCGATGGCCTGGCGGAGTAGCAGCGCGAGACGTTCAGCCCAACGCCGGACCTCGTCGACCTCGTGTTTCGCCCAGTGCTCGACATTGGCCAGCTGCCGGCGCTTGAAGTCGAGCAAGCCGTTGATGGCCCGCGGAGTCGTCCGGGCCCGAGCGGTCAAGGCCGCGGCCACGGGCCCCGTCTCGCCAAAACGTCGCAGTAGCTCTACGGCGAGGTCAGGCAGCGCTTCGCCGTAGGGGTTCACGAGGGACATCGCCGTCATGCCGCGCGACTCGCTCCCGGCCACCCACGCGAGGATGTCGGTCACGGGTATCCAGGTCAGCGCACCAGCATGCCCGAGGTGCCACGCGATCGTCTCGGCGTCCTCGCCCTCGAGCCGATCCGCGGCCCCTTGCCAGAGTTGCTGCGCTTGGCCCTGTTCGAAGATCGTGTGGAGACTGCGATCGATGAGCTGGGTCATTCCGATGTTCTGGCGGCTGGCGATCAGCGAGAGCGTGGCGTCGATGGCGGCGTCGCTCCGGCCGCTCTGGATGAGCTTGCTCAGCAACGAGTGCCAATCGTGCTCGCTGGATGCCGGCACACGTTGATTGGTGACGCCGATCAGCGCAGAGGTTGCCAGGTCGAGCGCCCGCTCGCGCAGGCCTGCGTCGAGCTCGAGATGCAAGAGTTCGACGACGAGGTCGACGGCGACCGCGATCGACTCCGGTCGCTCCGCACACGCATCGATCAAGCGGAGCATCAGGCTGGCCGAAGTCGCGGCGACCCATCGGTGACGGAGGGCCAAGAGCGCCGTCCCATCGGCTCGCCCCCGAGCCATCCCCTCGAGCAGCCACTCCAGCCGTCGGTCGCTGGGCTCGAGGAAGGGGAGAACGAACGCCGCGACGTGCTCGTGCGGGCCACCAGCGACCTGGCAGGCGAGCCAGGCGTCGACGTCGTCGTGTGCAATTTGCGACCAGCCCTCCACGTACCACGCGAGCAACTGGGTGTGTCGAGGCAGCGTCGGGCCGTCGAGCGCCTCCAACTCGGGAAGAAAGCGACGAGTCCGATCGAGGCGACCGAGAGTGCGCAAAAAGGGGCGGCGCCGCAGCGCAGCGCTCGACGCCAGCCACGCCCACTGCGTGCCGAGATGCGCGGGGTCGACCAGCGCCTCGCCGACCAACGCTTCGTCGTCATGGGCCTCGAGCTCTTCACGGTGGGTTTGATTGATCGGCCAGGGGCCTGGATGCCAGCTGCCGACCTGCCGAACCAGGCGCTCGACGAAGTCGCTCGGGCGGAGGCTCTGATCGAGATCGTCGATTGCACCTCGGACCTCGTCATCGAGTTCGGCGTAGTCATGACGCCGAATCCCTGCGAGGGTCTCCGCGAGCTTGCCACGCTGGGTCGAGGTCCAGCCCTCGACCCCCTCGCCAAGCTCGCGCAACAGCGCGGCATCGACCGCGACATCATCCCTGATGCACCCACGAAGCTTGCCGGCCACGACCTCGCGCGCAGATCCGGCCACGAGCTCATCGTCGTCGCCACACAGGTCGAGGAGAAGAACCCACGCTTCGCGCTTTCGTGAGTGATAGTCGGCATCGCTCGGTGTCGGCCACTCGCGCCCCGGCGCATGGCCGAGACCACGTTCGTCGGCGGAGACGGTGAGCGCCAGCCCGCTGATGGCGAGCACGCGCTCCTCACTCGTCCCTCCCCGACAGCGTCGGGCGAGCAATTCGAAACGAACGCGCCACGGCTGATGGGTCTGGCTCAGCGCTACGAGACAGAGGCTCCGCCAGATGCCTGTGGCATTGTTGGCCCAGCGCTCGTCGTCCACGCTGGCCATGGCAAACAAGGCGGCTTCAAGCCGACCGAACGCGGATGGAGACACCTGATCCTGAACGAGCGTCTCCATCATGCCACGCAGCCCGTGGCGCAGTCGATCCTGCGCAAGGAGAGCGGCTCGATCGTACTGGAGAATTGCGGCGCTCAACACCGTGGCGGTGTCGTCGGGGAATCGCTCCGCGGCGATGGAGAGGGCGTTCGGAGCGTGGATCAACTCGACGATCGACTCCCCGTCAACCCGGCGACGCGCGAACTCGGCGAGCAACCCATGCGAGAGTTTGTCGCGAACGCGACGGGTCGCGCCGAGGCGCTTGGCCATCGCATGAATACGGTCTTGGAGTCGCGGGCCACAACGCAGGAGGCGGGGGCCGAGATCGGTGGGACCCTCACCAAAGAAATGATTGAGGATCATGCGGGCGAGGTTCGCCGGGCTGACGTAGCGCTTGTTCGAACTACCGACCCGGCGCAACAAGCCACGGTCGAAGCAAGCCGCATCGGCCGACTTGACCGCTTTCCAATCACAGGTCTCGGCGATGACAATGCGCAGGTCGTCACCGAGATCGGCCCACAGCGCGTCCCAGTCGAGATCCTGATCACCCGTCATGATGACGACCAGCAGGCACAACGCACGACGCGTGGCTTCATCGACCCAGGTCTGCTCATTCCCGCCGAAGTACGCGCGCGAGCCTGCCAACACTCGCTTGGCTGCATTCCAACGATTGGCATGATCCGTCCCGGATTCGAGGGCGTCGTCGTCTTCTTGGAGAGCCTCGGCGAGCAAGATGGCGAAGTAGGGGTAGCCCTCGGCCAGATCGAGGATTTGATTGACTCGCGCCGCGTTCGAGGAGCCGACCTGGAGTTCCACGAGCGTGCGAGCCGCGTTGGGTCCGAGGATGCCGAGGGCGATACCTTGGACGTCACCTTGGTGATTGAGGCCTTCGCGCGCATCCTCGTCGGACACCCCGATCAGAATGAGGCGTGCACGACGCTCTGCGGGAACACGGGCGATGAAGTTGTGAGCGAGCGCCTCGGCATCCGCCGACGTGACTTCATCGACCACGAGCGTGATCGCTCCAGCTTCACCCGCTATCCATGGGCCAAAGAGAACATCCCGAGCGATCGAAAAGGTATCCGTGTAGTAGACGGCGTCGGTCGGACGGCTCACCTGGTCGGGGTCGAGTTCGCGCGCGCGTTCGTCGAGTTGCTCGAGCGCACGGTGTACGAGCCGGGTCTTCCCGACGCCAGGCGGACCAAATATGCGCACGATGTTCGAGGCGGCGCCGGGCAGGCGCTCCAGCAGATCTTCGCGCTCCGGATCTGCGACATACTCGGAAATTTGGCGTCCGAATCGGCGCGTCCATTGATCAAAACGATCGAGCTCGCGCGGCCAGTCGAGCTCGA
Organism: Nannocystaceae bacterium; assembly: GCA_035904925.1. Lineage (GTDB taxonomy): Bacteria > Myxococcota_A > Polyangia > Nannocystales > Nannocystaceae > Plesiocystis. The sequence goes on along the minus strand of JAMHUH010000571.1, from coordinate 649 downwards.
GTTTACGATCGAGCTCATGCGGGAGAATGGGCTGGTTGAGCCGTATGAACGACGCGAGATCATTGGCATCGATGAATTGGATCTTGCTCTCCCAGCCCACGGGGGGCGTGAGCGTGGCGCTGTTCATGTGGAACGCCAGCGCCGCGCGAGCCTTGGTGAGCACGTCGTTTCCGCCATCGGTCGGCTCGCACACGACGATGACATATCGATTCCCATGGATGACATGCTCGAGGAGATCGCGGCCCTTGGGCGGTTTGGGCTCCTTCCCCTTTTCTTGCTTCCTACCCGTCAGGTGGCCGCCATAGCCCACGTCTTCGAACACGCTTTCGCGCCACTTGGTGCCGGCCTTGAGGCTGTAGAAAGTGCGGCCCTCGTCCCAGGTCAGCGGCTCGCCGAAGCTCGCCCGAGCGATTTTCGGCGCTTCGCCGACTTCGACGCTGAGATCCTTGCCACCGTCGGCTTTGCCCGACTTGGTTGGCCCATCAATCGTGGTCGTACCGACCACATGCCGCAAGCTGCGCTCGGCCTCGAGCAACAGACGAAAGAACTCCTCGAACTTCTTGCCGCTCGGGTCGTCCGCGAATGCCCGCTGGATCTTCGCGCCGCTGAGCTCTGCCCTGCCCATCAGGTCCCAGGCTACCAGATCCGG
>JAMHUH010000570.1:0-7586 GCA_035904925.1 Nannocystaceae bacterium | reverse complement strand
GCGAGGTGCCGTGCCAGACGACGGTGAGGTCGCTGGTCTGGCTGCTGCTGGCTTGGAGCTGGGCCGCGGCGCTCTCGTCGAGGATCGCGAGGCGGACTCCGGAGTTGGGCTTGGTCATTGCAGCGCTGGCTTGAACTCGAATCGTCGCGATGCAAGCAAAGCGCCGCTCCGGGGCCCTTCAGGCGTCGAGCCGAGCCTGCGGCAGATCGAGCGGTGCGTGCGCTAGAGTGGAACGATCGAATGAAGCCCGATCACGATCCGCAGGACGCGACGCTCGGCGAGAGCGCGACCATCCGCGTCCGCGGCACCGTCCAAGGGGTCGGGTTTCGACCGAGCGTCTGGCGCTTGGCGAACGAGGAGGGCTTGGTCGGCGAGGTCCGCAACGAGGGTGGGGGCGTGCGGATCGAGATCGGCGGAGGGGCCGAGGCGATGGCCCGATTCCTCGCTCGGCTCGAGCGCGAGGTCCCGCCGCTGGCCCGGATCGAGGCGCTGGAGGTCGAGCGATCGAGCGCGTCCCTGGCGATGTCCGAGTTTCGAATCGTCGCCAGCGAGCCGGGTCGCGCGTGGGCTCGAATTGCCGCGGATGCGGCGATCTGTGCTGCGTGCAGCCAGGAATTGTTCGATCCCGACGATCGCCGATTTCACTATCCCTTTGGTAATTGCACGAATTGTGGGCCGCGCTTCTCGATCGTCACGGGGGTTCCTTTTGATCGGGTGAATACCACGATGGCGGGCTTCGGCCTGTGTGCGGAATGCCAGGCCGAATACGACGACCCTGCGGACCGCCGCTTTCATGCCCAGGCGATCGCTTGCCCGAAGTGCGGTCCCCGAGTCTGGCTCGAAGCACTCATGATTCCGACCGGCGCTCCGCAGGCGCTCGCGCGCGGCGGCGAGGCGATCGAGGCGGCGGCCCAGGCCTTGCTCGCGGGCAAGATCGTGGCGATCCGCGGCCTGGGCGGCTTTCACCTCGCCTGCGACGCGAGCAACCCGGACGCGATCGATCGCCTGCGCGTGGGCAAGCGGCGCGACGCGAAGCCGCTGGCGATCATGGCGAGCGACGCCGCGATGGTTCGTCGCTACTGCACGATGAGCCCGATCGAGCAGGCTCTCTTCGAGAGCGTCGAGGCGCCGATCGTCGTGCTGCCGCGCCGGGCCGCGCTCGAGACCGCGAGCTTGCCCGAAGAGCTCGCCCCGGGCCTCGACGAGCTCGCGTTCATGCGCCCCTACACGCCGCTGCATCTGCTGCTCATGCGTCGGGTCGCTCGGCCCTTGGTGATGACCAGCGGCAACCTCTCGGACGAGCCGCAGGTCGCGTCCTTGGCCGACGCGCGCGCGCGCCTGGCCGGGATCGCCGAGCTCGCGCTGATGCACGATCGCGACATCGCCAACCGGATCGACGACTCGCTCGTCCGGGTCATGGCCGGGCGTCCACGCATGCTCCGGCGCGCCCGCGGCTACGCGCCTGGGGCGATCGAGCTGCCCGCGGGGCTCGCCGACGCCTCGGTGCTGGCCTTCGGCGCCCAGCAAAAGACCACCTTCGCGATCGCGCACACGGGCGCTGCCTTGCTCGCCCAGCACCAGGGCGACCTCGACGAGCCCGAGACCTTCGACGACTATGAACGCAACCTCGCGCTCTTCGCCGCGATGACCGACCATCGTCCGCGAGTGCTGGCCGCCGATCTCCACCCCGACTACCTCTCGACCAAGCTCGCGCGAGCTCGGGCGCAGGCGTGGGGTCTGCCGCTGATCGAGGTCCAGCATCACCACGCCCACATCGCCGGCTGCATGGCCGAGCATCGAGTGGCCCTCGACGCGCCGCCGCTGCTCGGGGTCGCGCTCGATGGGCTCGGCATGGGCAGCGAGGGCGCGCTCTGGGGCGGCGAGTTCCTGCTCGCGGACTACCGCGGGTTTCGGCGCTTGGCCTCGCTGAGCCCAGTCGCGCTGCCCGGCGGCGCCCAGGCGGCCCGCGAGCCCTGGCGCAACCTCTGGGCCCAGCTCGAGCGCATCGGGTCGTGGCCGAAGGTCGCGGGCGAGTTCGCCGACAAGCCCGTCGCGGGGCTCGAACGGATGCTCGCGGCCAAGCTCGCCTCGCCGCTCGCGTCCTCCTGCGGTCGGCTCTTCGACGCGGTCGCGGCCCTGCTCGGGCTTTGCCGCGATCGCGTCGGCTACTCGGGCCAAGCCGCGATGGCGCTCGAGAGTCTGGCCGCGCGCGAACTGTCCGAGTCGACCCGTCCGGGTCGAGAATTTGACCGCGAGTCAGCCTATGCCTTCGCGATCGTCGACGATCCTGGCGCGGGCCTTCAGCGCTTGGATCCTGCGCCGATGTGGCGAGCGCTGCTCGACGAGCGCGCTCGGGGCATCGCGCCTTCGACCCTGGCGCTGCGTTTTCACCTCGGGCTCGCGCGCGGCGTGGTCGCGATGATCGCCGCGCTGGCCGAGCGCGAACGCTTCGACACCGTCGCATTGTCGGGCGGCTGCTTCCTCAATCGAATCCTGCTCGAGGCGGTCGAGGCGGGCGTCCTCGCCTTGGGCCTGCATTGTCTGTCCAACATCCGAACGCCCGCCCACGACGGCGGCCTCGCGCTCGGGCAATTGCTGGTCGCCGCGGCCACGCACGAACACCCGCGAGCATGAATCATGTGCCTCGGAATCCCCGGTCAAATCATCGAGATCGTCGATCGTGAGCGCCTGCTCGGCACGGTCGACATCAGCGGCGTTCAGCGGCCGATCAACCTCGCCTGCATCGTCGACGAGCAGCACCCGATCGACGCCTGCGTCGGCGATTGGGTGCTGGTCCACGTCGGCTTTGCGATGAATCGAATCGACGCCAGCGAGGCCGCCGCCAGCCTGAAGCTGCTCGACGAGCTCGGCGAGCTCCAGGACGAGCTCGACGCCCTGCGCACGCGGGAGTCCGAGCGATGAAGTACGTCGACGAGTTCCGCGACCCCGACAAGGCCCAGACCTTGCTGCGCGCGATCGGTGAGCAGGTCGAGCGGATCGAGCGGGACTCGGGCGGGCCGCGAACGATCGCGATCATGGAGGTCTGCGGCGGCCACACCCACGCGATCTTTCGCTATGGGATCGAGACGATGCTGCCCGCCCAGATCGAGCTCGTGCATGGGCCGGGCTGCCCGGTCTGCGTGCTGCCGATCGGCCGGGTCGACGATTGTGTGGCGATCGCCGAGACCCCGGGCGTGATCTTCACGACCTTCGGCGACGCCATGCGCGTGCCCGGCTCGCGCAAGAGCCTGCTCGAGGCCAAGGCCGGCGGCGCCGACGTGCGCATGGTCTATTCCCCTCTCGACGCGCTCGAGCTGGCCAAGCAGCACCCGACCCGGCAAGTCGTGTTCTTCGGGCTCGGCTTCGAAACCACCATGCCGAGCACCGCGCTGACCCTGCTCGAGGCCGCGCGCGAGGGCATCGAGAACTTCTCGCTCTTTTGCAATCACATCACCATCATCCCGACGATCGAAGCGATCTTGGCCGCGCCTGGCCTCGCCATCGATGGCTTCCTCGGCCCCGGCCATGTCAGCATGGTGATCGGCAACGCGCCTTATCGCTTCATCGCCGAGCGCTACCATCGGCCCTTGGTCGTGACCGGCTTCGAGCCCCTCGACGTCTTGCAGGGGATCTGGATGGTGCTCGAACAGATCGCCCGCGGCGAGGCGAAGATCGAGAATCAATATGCGCGGGTGGTCGGCGAGCAGGGCAACCAGGCCGCGCTCGCGGCCATCGCCGAGGTATTCGAATTGCGCGACCACTTCGAATGGCGCGGGCTGGGCTCGATCGATCATTCGGGCGTCAAGATTCGCCCGGCCTACGCCCGCTTCGACGCCGAGCGAAAGTTCGCAATCCCCGATCTGCGCGTCGCCGACCCCCAAGCCTGCCAATGCGGCGATGTGCTCAAGGGCGCGCTCAAGCCCCACGACTGCCAGCTCTTTGGAGCCGAGTGCACGCCCGAGACCCCGATGGGCGCCTTGATGGTCTCGTCCGAGGGCGCCTGCGCGGCCTACCATCGCTACGGTCGGGTCGAGAAGCTCGTCGAGCTCCGAGGCCCACTCCGAGACCGACTCCGAGGCCAACTCCGAGGCCAACTCCGAGGTCCAGAATGAGCTCGCCTCGCCGGCTCGGCAAGCTCGCCGCCACCCACGTCACCTTGGCCCACGGTGGTGGTGGCAAGGCCATGCACGACCTGATCGACGACGTCTTCGTCTCGACCTTCGCCTACCAGCCCGGCGCCGCGCTCGAGGACCAAGCCCGCATCGACCTGGCCAGCTTGGCGAGTCGGGGCGATCAGCTCGCCTTCACCACCGACGCCTTCGTCGTCAGCCCGCTCGAGTTCCCGGGCGGCGACATCGGCAAGCTGGCCGTCTGCGGCACCATCAACGACCTCGCCGTCGCCGGCGCGACCCCCCTTCATCTGAGCTGCGCCGTGATCCTCGAAGAGGGCCTCGAGCTCGAGCTGCTGCGCAGGCTGGCCCGCTCGATGGCCGACACGGCCATGGCGGCCGGCGTGCAGATCGTCACCGGCGACACCAAGGTCGTCGAGCGAGGCGCCTGCGATCGCCTCTTCATCACCACCTCGGGCATCGGCGTGATTCGCCGGGGCGTCCAGCTCGGCATCGATCGAGCCCAGCCCGGCGACGCCGTGATCGTCAACGGCCTGCTCGGCGATCACGGCGCGACCATCTTGCAAGCCCGCGGCGACATGCGGCTCGAGACCGCGATCACCAGCGACTGCGCCGCCCTGCACGAGCTGATCGCGACCTTGCTCGACGCCGCGCCAACCACCCGCTGCCTGCGCGACCCGACCCGCGGCGGCCTCGCGACCGTGCTGAACGAGATCGCCGAAGCCGCTCGAGTCGGCATCGAGATCGACGAACGCACGACCCCAATCCGCCCCGAAGTCCGCGGATTTTGCGAGCTCCTCGGCCTCGACCCGCTCTACCTCGCCAACGAAGGCAAGGTCGTCTGCATCGTCCCCGAGCCCGAGCACGAGGCCGCGCTCGCAGCCCTACGCGCCCATCCCCTCGGCCGCGACGCCGCCACGATCGGCCGAATCACGACCACCCGCCCCGGCCGAGTCGTGATGCGAACGACCTTCGGCGGCCAACGAATCGTCGACATGTTGGTGGGCGAACAGCTGCCGCGGATCTGCTGAGCGCTGGAGTCCCTCGAATCGGGATCCTCCACATTCTCATGATCGTCCGCGGACGCACCCTCTCTTTCTCATGATCGTTCGCGGGCGCCCCCTCTCTTTCTCATGATCGTACGCGGGCGCCCACTCTCGTTCCCATGATCGTTCGCGGGCGCCCACTCCCTCTCTCCAGATCGTTCGCGGACGCGCTCGAGATCCTACGCGGACCACTCCGTCACGATGCAGAGCCTGTGGGTGCCTCCGTGGGGGCGCACCGGTCCGAGTCTTCCGCCGCGGAACATCGCGCGGCTCGGCAAACGCCCGCTTGGGCGGCTCCACATTCGAACCGATGCGCCCCCACTGCGTCCCCCAGGCTTCGATCGACTCGGCTCGCAGGGCACAATCGAGACTCCGTGGTTCGAGCTCCAGAAAGAACGACCGAATACAGCGCCCCCTCATATTCTGCATTGCCTGCTCCCCGCGGGCCCAGTCGATCGAAGATCGGGGGACGCAGTGGGGGCGCATCGGTTCGAATGTGGAGCCGCCCAAGCGGATGTCGGCCAAATCGAGCGATGCTCCGCGGCGGAAGACTCGGACCGATGCGCCCCCACGGAGGCACCCACAGGCTCTGCATCGTGACCGTCCAAGTCCGCGAAGGATCTCGGAGGAGAGAGCGTCCGCGGAGGATCCCGGAGGAGAGAGCGTCCGCGGAAGATCCCGGAGGAGAGAGCGTCCGCGAAGGATCTCAAGAGAGAGAGCGTCCGCGAAGGATCAAAGCACCATCCAGAGTCGGATCCCCCCCGCGCCCGAAATCGTCACGACCTCCTGCCGCCCATCCCCATCCCGATCCCCAATCGCATAACTCAGCACCCCAACAAAAGGCAGCTGCGCAATACAAGCCGGCGTCTGGTCCGTCCACCCCCACACCAAGCGACCGTCGCCCGCGTCGCTCATCATCACATAGTCGCCGTCGCCCTCGAGGTTGGCGACGCCGGAAGAGCCGAAGCCGTTGGGCAGCTCGAGCAGGTGGCTCTGCTCGTCGAGCTTGTTCCAGCGGCGCAGATAGCCGATGTCGCCGCCGTTGAAGATCGTCAGCGGCTGATCGGACTCGCCGCCGACGAAGGCCACGGCGTCCCACTCGCAGATGCCGGCGCCGACATCCAGGGGCGGGATGATGCCGGTCACGGCCAGGTTCGGCCCGCTCAGCACGCTCGCGCCACAGGCCGAGCCGATCAACAAGTCGGGCGCGAATTCGGGGTCGAGCAGGACGAGGTCGAGGTCGCTGGCGTTGACCGGCCCGAGCAAGATGTTGTTGCCGGTCAGGGCCAGCGGGTTCGAGAATTGGGTGATCCGGTTGAGGTCGGTCCGGCGCGCGAGCAGGCGATCGGTGCCGTCGAGGTCGAGGTCGAAGCCGACTCCACGTTCGATCGCGGGCGCGTCGGGCATCTCGCCGAGCGTGATGAAGCTGCCGGTGCCGTCGCCCGTCGCGACCAGGGCGGGGCCTACCATCTGGGGGAACGCGACCACGTCGACCAGGCCGTCGCCGTCGCGCGCGAGCGCGGTGAATTGCCGGAGCTGCTGCGAGGGCGGCATGGCCCAGGGCGTGACCACGACGCTGTCGTCGTCGTGGACGACCGAGAAGCCGTCGGGTCGCAGGGCGATCAGCTCGTCGTCGTCGTCGCCGTCGACGTCGGCGAAGTGCAGGTCGAGCACCAAGCCGAGATCGGGGAGCGGGACCTCGATCAGCGCCGGGCCGTCACAGTCGATCGGCTGCTCGGTGTAGGGCGGCGGCGGTGGTTCCGGTTGGCAGTAGTTGTAGAGGCAGACGTAGCCCGGACCGCAGTCGTAGTCGTTGTAGCACTGGTAATTCCAGTCGGAGTAGTCCGAGTAGTCGGTATAGGTCGTGTAGGAGGTATAGGTCGTGTAGCTGTCGGCGTAGTCCGACCAGTCGGAGTAGTCCGAGTAGTCGGTGTAGGGCTGCGGCTTGCAGACCGAGTCGGCGCAGTAGTAGTTGACCGGGCAGTCGCTGTCGATCGTGCACTCCCCCGCGACGTCGGTCGCATCGGTCGAGTCGGGCGAGTCCGCGACGTCGCCGAACTCGTCGCTGCCGGGGATCCCGGGTGGACCACACGCGGCGGCGAGGAGCAGGCCGGAGGGCAAGAGGTTCCACGACCGCGGATCGAAGCTCGACATGAGGGCACAGTGCCATCGCTGCGCACGATCGATCATGAAACCTTTAGAACGTTGTTTCGCAGGCTTCTCGGGCCACTATTGGATTCGCTTGTCCTCGACGTCGACCACGAAGGAGACCCGAACTTCGAGCGAGGTCGGGGCTGGATCGCGCGCGGCTCCGTCGACGACGGCGTCGATGGTGAAGCTGGGCTGGCGAAACCAAGGCGAGAGGTCGCTCGACTCGAGGGTCCACTGCGCGCAGCCGCCTGCGTCGGCG
>JAMHUH010000569.1:0-4925 GCA_035904925.1 Nannocystaceae bacterium | reverse complement strand
GCCACCCAGCGTCTGCCCGTAGGGCGCGACGACGACCGGCACCATGCCGTGGCGGAGGTTCATGACCGTCTGCTGGAGCGCGTTGACGGCTTCGTCGAGCCCGGCCCAGTTCTTCATCTTGGCCAGCATGCCGATCTGCAGCAGGTTGGCCCCGCGGCAGAAGTGGTCGCCCTGGCCACCGATGACCAGCGCGCGCAGGCCCTTCTCGGCCACGATCCGCGGCGCGGCTTCCATCATGCGGACGACGCCCTCGTCGAGCATGTTGGCCTTGCTGCGCAGCTCGAGCAGCGCGACGCCGTCCCCGATGTCGATCAGCGCGGCGCTCGAGTTGGTCTCGATCTCGGCTTGCGGCTTGAAGCCGTCGAGGATCAGCATCCCGGCCGGGACCGGGACCTTGGCCATGGCCTTGCCGTCGAACACGCTCCGATCGCGGCCCGGCGTGCCCTGGTACCACTTGGCGTCCTTGCCCTGGGCAGCCAGCAACGCGACGATCGCCGGCGCCGGCTCGATGCCCGCGGCCTTCATCGTCGCGGCCGCCCACTCGACGCCCGCGGCGTCCATCATCGCGAAGGGCCCGATCTCCCAGCCGTAGCCCCAGCACATCGCGTCGTCGATCTGCTTGGGGATCTCGCAGATCGAACCAGTCAGCGCGGCGGCGTAGTTGAAGAGCGGCAGGTAGACCTGACGCAGGAACTCGCCCGCCCGACCCTCGAGCCGGAGCGCCTCGTGGATCCGAGCCGCGAGCGGCTTCTTGATCACGTTCTTGAGCTCGGGGAAGGCCGGCTCTCGGCGCGGACGGTAGTCGAGCGTGTCGAGGTCGAGCGAGAGGATGATGGTCTCGCCCTTGGGTCCCTTGGTCTTCTTGTAGAAGCCCTGGCCGGTCTTGTCGCCGAACCACTTGCGCTCGAACATGGTCTGCATCACGTCCGACACGACCATCAGGTCGAAGAGCGGGTCGTAGTTGGCCGCGCTCGGATCACCCGAGAGCGCGGCCCGCATGTTGGTGACCACGTGGCCGACCACGTCGAGGCCGACCATGTCGCCGAGTCGGTAGCTGCCGGTCTTCGGCCGCCCGACCAGCGTGGCGTTGAGGGTGTCGACCTCTTCGATCGTGTAGCTGCCGGCCTTGGTCGCGGCGAAGGTCAGCAGCATCTCGCCGATGCCGATCCGGTTGCCGATGAAGTTGGGCGTGTCGCGGCACAGGACCACGCCCTTGCCGAGCACGCGGTCCGAGAAGTCGCAGGTGTCGGCGACGAAGGCCGGGTCGCTGTACTTCGAGGGGATGACCTCGAGCAGGTGCATCCAGCGAGGCGGGTTGAAGAAGTGCAGACCGAGCAGGCGCTTGCGCGCGTCCTCGGGCAGGGCCTCGGCGATGTCGCCGATCGGGATGCCCGAGGTGTTGGTCGCCAGGATCGTCGTCGGCTTGGCCGCGGCGGCGACCCGCTGGAACAACGACTGCTTGATGTCGAGCCGCTCGACGACCGCCTCGATGACGAGATCGCTGGCCGCGACGGCGCGGTCGAGATCGTCATCGAAGTTGCCGGGCATGATCCGGTCGGCGAAGGCCCCGGCCATCAACGCGGGCGGCTTGGCCTTGGGCAGCGCCTTGAGGGCCCCGAGCGCCAGCGCGTCGCGCTTGGCCTTGGGGGCGTCGGCGGCCACGCCTTTGGGAACGATGTCGAGCAGGTAGGTCCGGACGCCGGCATTGGCCAGGTGAGCGGCGATGCCCGCTCCCATCGTGCCGGAACCCAGCACCGTAGCGACGAGCTGGTGAGGAGGTCGTTTCAGCGTCACGGGGCGGACTGTAGACTTCGGCGAGCCTCGCTGGCTACAGGGGATCTGCCAGGCAAAAGTGCGGAAAGATGGCTCGTTTCGCCGGCCTTGCTAGACTCCCTCCGAGTGGATTCATGATGCGTCAAGGTGCCGTCTGCCTGCTGAGTAGCGCTCTGCTGGCGTTGGTCGCCTTCGGCTCCGACGGCTGCGCGACCGGGCCGGGCGCCGGCGAAGTGACGCTGGCCCCCGAGCCTCGCGCCGAAGCGCCCGTGCTCGAGTCGATCGCCCAAGTCGAGCCCGAGCCCGAGCTCCCAGCCCAGCGAGCTCCGGCTTGGGCTCCGCCGCCCGAGCCGATCCTCGCCGGGGTCGACGGCGCGGGTCAGTGGTTGGCCAAGGGCGACGCCCAGGCCGCGCTCGATCGACTCGCCGAGCTCTCGCCCGCCGAGCCCGAGTCGCCCGCGTGGTTTCAGGCCGGCGCGATCGCAGGCCGAGCCCAGCTTCGGCTCGGCAACTTCGAAGCCGCGGTCGCCGAGCTCGAGCCGCGCTTGGCCAGCAAGCAGATCGCCAAGCACTTGCCGGTCGACCTGGTCGGCTACGAGCTCGCGCGGGCTCGGATCGCTTGGGCGAAGTCGGGCACGCTCGAGCGCGAGGCTTCCGACGAGCAGCTGCATCGGGCGGTGAGCGAGCTCGGCAAGCTGCGCAAGCTTCAGCCCGATCGAATCGTCGCTGCCATGCGTGTCGCCCAAGGCGAAGCGATGGCCGCGATCCGAGGCGCCGACGCCAAGGCGAGCAAGCGGGCGGCGACCGAGGCCGACGACGCGCTCGGTCGGCTGATCGTCAGCTTCCCCAATCACCCGGCGGTCGGGCAGTGGATGCTCGATCAGGCCCTGGCCCGCGAGCGCGCGGGCAAGCCGGTCGACGCGGGCGCGGCTCTGCGGCGGGTCCACATCGAGCGCGCGGGCGAGCCCGAAGCCGCGCAGGCCTGGGTCGAGCTCGAGCGGCTCGCGGCGAGTTCGAAAAAGATCGACGCGTCGCCCCTGAGCGCGCGCGAGCGGATCGACGCCGGGCAATTCGCTCGGACCTTGCGCCGACTCGAGCGCTCGCGCGAGCTGCTCGAGTCGGTCTGGAAGGACCCCGAAGCGCAGACCCACCTTCGCCGGGAGGCCGGCCACTCGCTCGCGTGGACGCAGTACAAGCAGCTCGATCACCGCGGCTGCGCCGAGGTCCTCGCCGAGCTCTACGCCGCGGTGCCCTCGGTCGACACTCGCAACGAGCTGACCCGCTGCTACGAGCGAGCGGGCATGGCCGACGAGGCCATCGACCTGTGGGTCGGCGTGTACGACTCGAGCAAGTCGAGCTACGGCGCGACGGCGCTGTGGACCGCGCTCGAGCAGGCGATGCTCGGCGGTCGCTACCAGCGAGCCAACGAGCTGCTGACCACCTTCGAGCTGCGCTACAAGTCCCACGGGCAAGAGCGCCGCTGGCTGCACGCCTGGCTGCCGCTGCGCTTGGGTGACGCCGAGGCCGCGCGCCTCGCCTTCACCGAGCTGCTCGACAAGCGCCAAGCGGGCGGACGCGAGCGAGCGGCTCGCTACTTCCTGGGCAAGCTCGAGCTGGCCAACGAGCACCGCGACATTCGCTTGCAAGGCGTGCGTCGGCTTCAGCACTTGTCTGGCGAGGCGGACGTCGAGCTGGCGTCGCACGGGGTCTCGGGTGGGTTCGTGCTCTACTACGGCTTGCTCGCGCGCGCGCGGCTGCACGAAGCGGGCGAGGACGCGGGGCCCGAGCCGACCCTCGCCGCGCTCGACTGGGAAGAGCGCTGGATCGGTCACGCCGAGCAGCTCGAGCTGCTGCGCAAGGCCAGCCGCGAGCAGGGCGAAGCCTTCTCCTCGCTGGTCCGCGCCGAGCAGCTCTTCGCGTCCGGTTGGTTCGACGAGGCCAGCCGCGAGCTGCGGGTCGCGTCCGACGAATTCGTCAACGCACGCAGCGCTTGGGAGGGCAGCGAGATGCCGAGCTCGCGCAGCGAGTCGCTGCGAGCCGGGCTCGCGTGGGCGCCCGAGTGGAGCTCGGTCAAGGCCTCGGCCAGCCGCGTCGCTCGCAAGCAGATGCGCGACGAGGGCCAGCGCGCGGCCCTGCGCGAGCTCTTCATGCAGCTGACTTGGGCGACGCCCGAGCCCTATCCCTTCGCCAAGCTGAGCGCCAGCGACTACCCCTATCGGAGTCGCTGGCACCTGCGCGCCTATCGCGAGCCGATCGAGCGCCACGCCTGGGCCCGGGAGATCGACCCGCATCACCTGTGGGCCCTGATGTACACCGAGTCGCGTTTTCGCCGGCACGTGGTCTCGCACGTCGGCGCGCGCGGGGCCTTGCAGATCATGCCCTGGACGGGTCGGCAGCTGGTCGAGCGGCTCGGCGAGCTCGAGCCCGGCGGACGCTTCGATCCCGACGTGCTCTTCGAGATCGAGACCAACTCGCGCCTCGCCGCCTACTACATCGACGAGCTGCTGACCAAGTTCCACGGCCAGGCGGTGTTCGCCTACGCCAGCTACAACGGCGGGCCCAGCAACGTCGCGCGCTGGCTGGCCGGCAAGAGCCAGGGGCCGACGGGCATCGGGCTCGATGAATTCGTCGAAGAGATTCCCTTCTCCGAGACCGCGAACTATGCCCGCCGGGTCATGGAGGTCCACGCGACCTACGACCTGATGTATCAGGGCAAGCTGCCCGCGTGGCCGAACACGGTCGATCCGGTGTTCGAAGACAACAGCTCGTTCTAGTTTTAGGAGGGCGTTCCGCCGCCCTCCCCCAGTTGGACGGAGTCCAACTGGGGCCCCCTCCTCGCAAGCGCTTCGCGCCTGTTCGCGTCGCGTTCGCTCGCTCATGACGGTATTCGGGAGGCGTCTTGGAGCTCGCTCGAGACGGCGTATTGGGGAGTCGCTCGAGCCGTCTCGAGGGGGCGCTTCAGCCTGGGCGGGCTGCTGCGCCCGCGCGGCCCTCGGTCAGCCGCTCGGCCAGCCACAGGCGCGCCTCCTCGGTCGACTCGAAGCTGGCGATCGGCATCGGCAAGGCGCCGAGCTGAACGACGCCCTTGAGCAGCCCGCGGATCAAGGGCGACGCGCTCACGCACGCGATGCCACGATGCCAGCGGCCGAGCA
>JAMHUH010000568.1:0-16086 GCA_035904925.1 Nannocystaceae bacterium | reverse complement strand
CAGAACTCGATATCGGTGATGTACCAGGGCGATCGATAGAGCCATGCTTGAGGCTTGGTCGTGCGATCGAGCACCGCCGATTGGATGCGAAGCTCGTCTGGGACGTCGAGGCCCATCGCCTCGAAAGCTCGAACGAGCAGGCGCGCGCGTTTGCCCGCGACCAGCAACTCGTCGCCATGGCTGTGATGGAGCGAGCACCCTTGCGCCACATCGAGCGCCTCGCCTGGCTGTCCGAGCTCGAGCAGCAGGTTGGCGAGGTTGTGACGAAGGCAGTCTTGGAAAAAGACGTCGCCGCTCGCGTCGGCGATCACCACCGCCGACCGGAGCCGGGCCTCGCTCGCGGCGAGGTCACCCGAGATGGCTTCGAGCACGCCGAGGTTGGATTGGATGAAGAGCGCCGAGTGGGGGTCGCAGCTCTTGTGCAGCGCCATCTCCAAAAATCCACGGGCGCGGTCGAAGTCACCCGTGACGATGTGCAGGATCCCGAGGTTGTTGAGGGGTGTGTCGCGCCGATAGCCGCCCAGCGCTTCGAGTCGCCGATCCGATTGGGTGAAGTGGGTGCGCGCGCGCTCGAGGTCGGCGATCGCCCAATATGCACTTCCAAGGTTGTTCTCGCACAGCGCGATCTCGTGGCTCAGGTGGAGACGCTTTGCGACGACCAAGGCCCGCTTGATGGTCTCGATCACCTTCTCGGGCTGCCAGAAGAGGCCGCAGCACCACGCGCAGCGAGCACGTTGCCCAATCGTTCGTGCACTTCGGTGGCCAGATCACCGAGATCGGCCAACACGGCCTCACGGGTCAGATCATGATCGAAATTGAAGATCGTGGAGCGCCCATCACGATGAATCAAACCGGTGTGCTGCTCGACGAGTTCGAGCACGCCCGCGAGTTTTCGAATGGGTTGATTCAGCGCCTCGGCGAGCACCCGCGCGTCGAAGGTCGTTCCGAGACATGCGGCGAACTGCACGATCTCGCCCGCGTCGGGTAGAGGCCCGGTCACGGCCTGGATTCGGTGTCGAATGTATTGCTGGAGGCTCGGCGGGACGATCGTCACGCGCGGATGAGCGCGGAGCTGCCATGCTGCGCCCTCGCGAACGAGCTCGCCGCGATCGAGCAAGAGGCGGACGACCTCGCGTAGATAGTAGGGTTTGCCCTGCGACGATGCATTCAGCCAATCGAGGTCCTCGTCACTGAGATCGACCGGACCAACGACCGAATGAACGAGATGCAGCTGCTCGGTTCGGCTCAGGCCGCCAATCGAGAGTTCGAGGGCGCGCCCGCCCATGTCGCGCTGGAGCGTGTCGAGCAGCGCGCGGGTCCGTTCGTCGACATGACCGTTGGCCCGGCGTGTGAGGAGTAGAAAGACTCGGCGTGCGCGGATTTGACTGGCAAAGTAGCCGAGGAACGCCGTCGAAGACGCATCGATCCATTGGATGTCGTCGACGAAGAGCACCGGGGGCGCTCGGCCCTCAAACGAGGCGAGGAGTCGCGAGAGAGCCACGAAGGTGAACGTCTCCGAGGGGATCACCTCGCGCAGCGTCGATCGGGTGTCGACGGTGCGCGCGCGCGCTCGCAAGAGCGGGCCGAGGACGTCCTTGAGCAGCGGGATCGCATCTACGTATTCTTCTGCGACGGCCCGAAGCTGGTCGAGATTACCACCATGTTCGTGCGAGCGAATCGCTTCACAGATCGGCAAAAGTGGAGTGACGCCTGTCTGTCGGCCTTTGCCTCGGAGTCGAGGAACGGTCGTGGGCAGGTTGCCGAGAAATCGTTCGGCGAGGTAGGTCTTGCCCGAACCGGGGCTGCCACTCACGACGCAAGCCGTGCCCTCTTGGTTGCTCGCCTCGAACTGATGATGAAGCCGGCCGAGGACCTGCTCGTGGCTGTCGACCATGGTGCCGAGCATACGAACGCGCGTGAATGCTCGCAAGTCGTCGAGGGCCCACGCGTCGAGTCGTTCAGCTCAGCGAGAGCACGTACACGTCGTAGAGCGCATGCGTCCAGACCGCGACCGCGAACCCGCGGACCTGATAAATGACCGCGAAGAACAACCCCGCCAGCGCCCGATAGGTGAACGCGGCGAACTCGAACGCTTCGCCACTCGGCCCGACATGATGCGCCAACGAGAACACCAACGAAGAGATCAGCGCGGCCCACATCCACGCCCGCTTCTCGCCGGTGATCCCGGCCAGCAACCACGACAATCCGCTGACGCCACCAAGCCGAAAGATCAGCTCTTCATGCAGGCCCGCGCCGGCCGAGATCACGATCACGTCGACCAGCCCGAGCTTGCCGCCCGCGATCGCCAGCGAAGGCATCAGCGCCAGCCCGGGCACGATCTCGACGAAGCGGTGCATCACGAACAAGATGATCGACCCCATCGAGAGCGCGTAGAAGCTCGACTCGGCCAGCACCGGCACGAAGGCGCGTGGGTCGAAGCTCTCGCGCTGGCGCAGGATCAGCAGCAGCGCCGCGTAGCCGAGCATCAGCCCGCCGAGCATCCACAGGTAGTTGCCGAGGTCGCGCTCGCTGAGCTCGACCAGCGACGCGGTCAGGTAGTCGACGCCGTTGCGGCCGCGGCTGAGCAGGATCCCGAGCTGGTAGACGAAGAGCAGCGGGAACACCAAGATCGCGCTGGTCAGCGGATCGACGCGTCCGGCGAGGTGGTTGCCCAGCGTGCCTTGGGTAGCCGGACGCGCACGCCGGGTCGGCACGCTGGGCGCTGGCTGGCTTGCCATGGGCGACCATCGTGGGCCAACCTCGCGGGGGACCCAAGAAAGTGGATCGTGGCGGGGCATGACTGAGGCGAGCGCGGGGATGGGAACGGCGAGCCAGATGGCCGCGGTCTTCGTCGCGGGTGGGCTCGGGGCCTCGCTGCGCGTCGCGCTGGCGAGCTGGCTCGAGCCGCTCGTGGTCGCCCGGCTGCCCCACGCCAGCGTCCTGCTGATCAACCTGCTCGGCTGCTTGCTGATCGGCTTCGCCGCGGTCGCGTTGAGCCAAGCGCACTGGCGGATGATCGTGCTCGGCGGCCTGCTCGGCGGCTTCACGACCTACAGCGCGTTCGCGTTGTTCAGCGTCGACCTCGGCCAGGCGGGCCGCTGGGCGGTCTTGGCCGCGCAGATCGGTCTGCACCTGGTCGGTGGGGTCGCGAGCGTGCTGCTCGGTGGCTGGCTCGCGCGCGCGCTCGGGTTCGCCAACTGAGACCAACCAAAAGCGAAGGGCGAGCAGTCTCCTGCTCGCCCTCTCGGCTGTGGCTGCGGCCTCAGCCCTTCTTCTTGGGCTTCTTGGCGGGCTTGGCCTTGGCCTTGGCCACCTTCTTGGCGGGCTTGGCCTTGGCCTTCTTGTCGGCCTTCTTGGCGGGCTTGGCCTTCTTGTCGGCCTTCTTGGCGGGCTTGGCCTTGGCCTTGGCGACCTTCTTGGCGGGCTTGGCCTTCTTGTCGGCCTTCTTGGCGGGCTTGGCCTTGGCGACCTTCTTGGCCGGCTTGGCCTTCTTGAGCTTGTCAGCCTCTTTGCGCTTGCGCTCGGCTTCCTTCTCTTTGTCCTTGGCCTTCTTGGCCTTCTCGGCCTCCTTGCGCTTGCGCTCGGCGTCCTTCTCTTTGTCCTTGGCGGCCTTCTCGGCCTCCTTGCGCTTGCGCTCGGCGTCCTTCTCCTTGTCCTTGGCCTTCTTGGCCAGCAAGGCTTCCTTCTCTTTGGCCTTCTTGAGCTTGTCGGCCTCTTTGCGCTTGCGCTCGACTTCCTTGTCCTTCTCGCGCTTGAGCTTGTCCTTCTCGGCCTGCTTGCGCTTGCGCTCTTCGTCCTTCTGCTTCTTCTCGGACGCCTTGGCCTTGCGCTCGGCCTCACGCTCTTTTTGCTTGTCCTTGCGCTGGGCGTCGCGCTCGGCCTTCTTGGCCAGGGCCTGCTCGGCTCGCTCTTCCTTCTTGCGGACCGCGTCTTCTTCGCGGGACTGCTTGGCGGCGACGCGAGCGGCCTCTTTTTCGGCCCGAAGCCGCTGGCGCTCTTCTTCCTTGCGCTTGCGGTCGGCGTCCTTCTCGGCCCGCTTGCGCTCGCGCTCTTCTTCGCGCTTGCGCCGTTCTTCTTCGCGCCGCTCCTCGGCCTCCTTGCGGGCCCGCTCGGCCGCGAGCCTGCGCTCCTCGGCCTGCTTCTTGCGCTCGGCCTCTTCGTCGGCGAGTCGCTTCTCGCGTTCGGCCGCGATCTCTTCCGGGGTCGGGCCCATCTCGAGCTTGAGCAGGTTGCGGAGCTCGGCCTCGTCGACCCGCTCGCCTCGCAGCTCTTCCTCGTTGGCCCCGCGCCCGTGCACGACGATCCGCGACACGTTGTTGCGGAAGGTCAGCTCGACCTTGTTGTCGCCCATCACCTCGCTGACGAAGCCGACGCCAAAGCTCGGGTGCACGATGACCTGGTGAATCGCCAGGCCCGCCTTGGGGCTGTAGCGAATCGCCGAGTTGCGGTCGTAGTTCTCGATGCCCGACAACCAGTCGAGCTTCTCGAGCTTGCGCCGCCGCGTGACCGAGACCGGCTCGGCGTCGTCCTCGGCGCCTCGCGGTTTCTTGAAAGCGTGGATGTCGCCGCAAACGGCGCATTGTACGCGACGAACCTCGTCGCCGTAACTCTCGAGGATGATGTGCGACGTATCCGCACGGCACTTCGGGCAGTAACCGTCGGTTTCACCGCCGTTCGAGTTGCTGCTGTTGCCGCCGAAGTGGCTCTCGAAGATCTGATCCATGAGTTAAAACTCCGCCTAGGGGTCCCCTAGCACGGCCAGATCCTCGCATACAAGCACTAAAGGGCTGAAAATGTTGGTGAATTCCGATGTGTCGGAATGCCGCGCCGGCGGGGTCGGCGGCGCCAAATGCTTGAAAACACACACAATTGTGTGTGCGAGACCGACCCGACTGGGAGGTTGGGACAGAGATCGCGCCTGGCGCGATCTGTCAGCGGCGGGTCGGGCGACGGCCGGCGGGCGTGGCCGGGGCGGGCTGCGGGCGCGAGGAGGGAGGGGGTCCCGTCCGGCGCGAGCTGGCGGCCGGGGCCGGCGTCGGGATCACGGGCACCGGGGCCGTCTCGGCGGCGAGCTGGGCGAGCTCCTGCTCCCGGGCCAGACCGTCGAGCTGGTTCATGTACGCGGTGTCGTCGCGCTCGAGGCCCATCGCCTGGATCAGCTTGCGGACGTCGCCGCCGGTCTGCTTGGCCTGGTCGGCCAGGCTGCCGAGCTCGCGACAGACGACCCGGAAGGCCCGGCCGTGCTCGCCGGCCTGGGCCGCGATGATGTTGCCGTTGAGCGCGAGCAGCTGGAGGCGGCGGGCGACGTCGTCGATGAAGTGGATGATGTCTTCCATCCCATCGGCGCGCTCTTCGAGGTCGGCGACCTGATCCTCGACGCCGGTGCGGGCCGCCGCCGCGAGCAGATCGAAGTAGGCCTCCTTGTCCTGGAAGGCCTCGATCATCCCGATCGGGGCGAAGTCCTGCCCGCCCGAGGCGTGCAGCGGGCGGCAGACCGAGATGTACTCGCGGTCGCGGTAGTAGACGCTGCCCTTGTAGACCTCGCGCCGACGCAGCACCCGATCGACCAGGTCGCTCGGCGCGAACTCGTTGAGCTCGGGCGGGGTCCCAGCGTCGAGCACCGCCGCGACGGCGATCCTGCGGTTGCCGGCGTAGATCGCGAAGCCGAGCCCGGTCGACTGGGCCATGCGAGGGAGCAGCTCGCGGTCCATGCTGAGCTTGCGATCGCCGACGAGGATCTCGTCTTCTTGGCGAACGATCGCGCCCTCGTTGTGAAGCAGTCGCTCGCACAGCCCGGTCGCCGCCATCGCACGGTCGTAGCTTCGACGCGCGATGACCTCTCGAACTGCTTGGTAAATCTCGCTGCTGACGTCGCTCACGCGGCCCGAGTGTACTGGTCGCGGGACGCTCGTGGTAGGCACTGCCGACCATGCCGAGCGAAGCCAGCCAAGGCCAGCACACGGGCGATCTGAGCGGCAAGCCGCCCTTGCCACGCGGGGGCGCTCCGCGGGTTCGCATCGCCCCGAGCCCGACCGGCGACCCACACGTCGGGACCGCCTACATCGGCCTGTTCAACTGGGTGTTCGCGCGCAAGCAGGGCGGCCAGTTCATCTTGCGGATCGAGGACACCGACCAAGAGCGCTCGACCGCGGGCTCGGAGAAGGCGATCTTGGCCGCGCTGCGCTGGCTCGGCCTCGACTGGGACGAAGGCCCCGACGTCGGTGGCCCCTGCGGGCCCTATCGCCAGTCCGAGCGGCTCGAGCTCTACCAGCGCGAGGTCGCGACCCTGCTCGAGCGCGGCGCCGCCTATCGCTGCTTTTGCACCCGCGAGCGGCTCGAACAGGTCCACCAGCTGCAGGTCGCCGAGAAGCGCACGCTCGGCTACGACCGCCACTGTCGCGACCTCGATCCCGAGCAGGGCCGCGCCCGAGCCGAGGCCGGCGAGGCCCATGTCGTCCGGCTCGGGATCCCGCTCTCGGGCGAGACCGTCGTCGCCGACGGCCTGCGCGGCAACATCGTGTTCGCCAACAACACAATCGACGATCAGGTCTTGGTCAAGTCGGACGGGTTCCCGACCTACCACCTCGCCAACGTCGTCGACGATCACCACATGGGCATCACCCACGTGATCCGCGGCGAAGAGTGGATCACCAGCACGCCCAAGCACATCCTGCTCTACCAGGCCTTCGGCTGGGACGCGCCCGAGTGGTACCACCTCAACCTCCTGCGCAACCACGACAAGTCGAAGCTCTCGAAGCGCAAGAACCCGGTCTCGATCGACTACTACCGGGCGCTCGGCTACATGCCTTCGACCCTGCTCAACTTCTTGGGCACGCTCGGCTTCTCGATGGGCAACGACGTCGAGCGCTTCACCCTGCAAGAGATGATCGACAATTTCTCGTGGGACCGCGTCGCCGTCGGGGCGCCGGTCTTCGATCAGGCCAAGCTCGAGGCCTTCTCCGGCCACGACATCCGGGCGCTCGCGCCCGAGGCCCTGCTCGCCGAGATCCGCACCCACGTGCTCGACGATGAGCGCCTGCTCGGCCTCCTCGCCCACGCGCAAGAGCGGATCAACCGGCTCGACGACTTCATCCCCTACGTCAGCTGCTTCTTCGGCGGCTCGCTCGACTACTCGGGCGTGCAAGACAAGCTGCGGATCAAGAAGCGCAGTCGGGCCGAGGTCGTCGAGGTGCTCTCGACCTACGTCGAGGAGATCGAGCGCGACCACGAGGCCCGCGACTTCCACGTCGCCGGGCTCGAGAATTTCTCGCGCGAGTTCTGCAAGCGGCACGGCTGGAAGCCCGGCGACCTGTTCATGCTCTTGCGCATCGCCGCCGTCGGCCGGACCGCCGCGCCGCCGATCTTCGACACCTTGCAGCTGGTCGGCAAAGACCGGTTTCGCCAGCGCGTCCGCGACGTGATCACGCTGCTGATGGCGGGCGAAGACTGGACCGCCGAAGTCCCGGCCGCGCCGCCGGGCGGAGGCGCCGAGGGCCGCAAGAAGGGCAACAAGTGAGCTTGCCCGAAGCGGCGGGCGAGCTTGCGACCGGTGAACGAAAGCTCCAGCTCGGGCCCGAATGGGACGAAGCCCTGCGGCGACTCGTGCTCGACGTCCTGCGTGATCTCGGCGCCAGCTTTCGCTCGCACCGGCGCGGCGCAGCCGGCTCGCAGGAGGTCGACATGCTCGAGCTCGAGGTCGAGGGCGAGTCGATCTTCGTCGAGAGCGAGACCTACGTGGGGCTCTCGATCCGCGGCGGGGCGGCGTTGGTCGATCGGGTCGAGGCGCAAGTTAGCGAGCGCCTGCGCGCCCGCGAGGCCTGAGCGAAGAAGGAAGCCCGCTACGCCCCCCGGAGTGGTCCAACCCCTACAGCGAGTAGGTGGGTGGCACGTTAGTCACTTCGGGCTTCCCGTTGGACGGGCCTGCACACCCGCGACCAGAGGCGGCCTCCCTAGTTGAACGATGTAGGTAGAACTTTTCCGGACGGGGCGGAGCGGGCTGCTCGATCTACATAGCACGCCGCCGCGTGAAATGACCACGCCGCGGCGTGAACTCAGCCGGAAAAAAACCGTGCCAGCGCCAGCCACGAGACCGTCAGCAAGAGGTTGACGATCGCCAACGTGGCGACGGTGCGAGACCGACGATCGATCGGGGTCGCGTGGCCAGGGCGGCCACGCAGACCACGGACGAGAACCATCACCAGCGCGAGCTTGGCCACGAAGGCAACCAGCGCCAGGGTGATCTCGGGCCCGTGCAAGAGGCGAGGGATGGGCCGATCGTCGAGGCCGGGGATCGAACCCGCGCCGAGGAAGAGCACGACGATCAGCGCGGACCAGACGAGGTCGTCGAGGCGCGCGAGGATCGTCCCCAGACGGGTGGGTTCGGGTGCGCGCAGGTCCGCGTCGGCGACCAGCAGCAGCGCGAGCACGAAGGCGAGCGGCTGGACCAGCGCGCCGAGGCGCGGCAGCCCGAGCGTGCCGAGCTCGATCGTCTGCCGCTGCGCCGCCACCAACCCGCCGAGCTCGCCCTGGCCCAAGCTCGCGACCAGCGCGGCGAGGATCAGCCCGAAGCCGAGGAGGCGCGCGACCAAGCGCGCCGGCCGATCGCGTTCGGCCGGCGAGCCCAGCAGCACGAGACCAAAGGTCGCCGCGCTCAGGCTGACCAGCAGCCAGGCGAGGCTCGGGCCGGCCGCCCAGCCAATCAGATCGTGACCTCCGAGGCCGGCGCGACACTGCCCGAGCTCGAGCGTGCCGACGACGTGGCCGAGTCGAGCGCTGCACCACGCGGGCCCGATCGGGAGCAGGGCGGCGCTGGCCACGAGCCCGCCGAGCACCAGCGCGAGGCCGAGCACGGCGACCTGCGAGCGCGGGACCACGAGCGGCCCGCGAGCGCGCGCGAGCCCTGCGGCCACGAGCGAGAGCCCGAGCGTGATCAGCAGGGCCTGGAGGATCGAAGCGCGCGGCCGAGCCTCGGGCGCGAACTCGATCGCGATCTCGTGATGGTCGCCCTCGGATTCGAATTCGAGGGTCGCGTGGCCCGCTCGCCAGTGGTCTCGATCGCCGTCGAGGAAGGCGCTCGGCGAGACCTCGAGCGTCAAGATCGCGACGTCGTGGCCAATCAAGCTGCGTGGGAGATCTTCGTCGACGAAGCGGAGCGCGTCCCAGTCGGGGCCGCCGATCCGGATGTTCGAGATCGGCCGAGCGAGCGGCCCCGGGTTGTGGATCGCCACGCTCGCGCGCGTGTGCTCGGGCGTGAAGCGCAGCGTGGCGGGATCACTGACCAGCGCGATGCCGGGCTCCGGCGCACAGCCGAGCAGGCCCAGCGTCGTCAGCAGCGTGACGAGCAACGCGAGCCAGGTGACTGACGATCGGGCACTCACGGGCTCTCGTCGGGCTGGCTCGTGGCTTCGGCAGCTTCGGGCTTGGCCTCGAGCTCGCGCAGGGCCGCGACGATCTGCAAGACCAACCACTCGCGCGTGCGTCGGTTGTTGGTCTCGCCTTCGTTGGCCGCGAGCTCACCCTCGCGCTCGCCCGGGTTGGTGCCGGGCAAGAGCACCTGGCAGGCTCCGCTGACCGCGTCGTGGGCGTGGGCGATGCAGACCGACTGCAGCTCGCTCAGCTTGCCGAGCACGAACTCCGGGAAGGCCACGCGGGTGTCGATCAAGACCACGGTCTCGATCAGCGAACCAGCTAGATCGAGCGCGAGCTCGCCGGCATGACGGGCGTCGGGCCCGGCGATCTCGTCGGCCTCGTGGGGGTCGGGCGAGTCGGCCACGGGCACGCCCTCGGTCGCCGCCGCGGTGCCCTCGAGCACGTAGCGATAGGCGTCGAGCGCGTTGGCCAGCTCGAGCATGGCCAGGTTGGCCTCCTTGCTCGCGCCGCGCGAGAACACGGCCGCGACCCTGTCGCTGCGCAGCCGCTTGGCCGCCGTCTGGATCGCCTCGTCCAAGGTCGCGCTGCGATCGTCGACGAAGGCCTGGAACGCGGGACCCTCGAGCCGCCGCCAGGGGGCCACGCCCGAAGGCTCGCGGGGTCGGGTCTCGGGCGCCTCTTCGGGCTCGGGCTCGGGCTCGGGCTTCGCGGGCTCGGGCTTCGCGGGCTCGGGCTCGGGCTTCGCGGGCTCGGGCTCGGCAGGCTCTGCCTTCACCGGTTCTACCTTCACCGGCTCGGCCTTCACCGGCTCGGCCTTCACCGGCTCGGCCTTCACCGGCTCGGCTTGCTTGGGCTCGGCCTTCGCGACCTCGGCCTTCGGCTCGTCGGGTGGAACCTCGTCGTCCTGCTCACCGAGGCCGAGGGCGACCAGCGGATAGTCGATCACGCCCTTGCGGATCACGAAGGCCAGGCCCGCGCCGACCATCCACGCGAAGATCGCCGAGCCGAAGATCGCCTGCTGACGCAGGCCCGCGACGCACTCGCCGGTCGCGTAGTCGGCATCGACACACGTGGCTTGGTCGAGGCCGCTCAGCCAGGGCACGAGCAGCAGCAGCATCACCACCACGGCAGCGCCAGCGATGCCGAGCTGAAGGACCCGAGGAAGACCGACCGGATGGGCGCTGTCCGAGCGCGGAGGCGTGAGCCGCCAGCCCAGGCCCACGCCCATCACTGCGATCACGAGCAAGACGGTATAGGCGGCCGCCATGGACGCGACCGGCCTATCACATCGGAGGCTTTTCAGCCACGGGTGGCCTCAGCCCAAGCCCTCGATCGCCATCTCGAACACGTCGATCTCGTCCGGGTTGCGGGCGACCAGCAGCACCTTGGACGGCTTCTCGCCGCGGTGGCTGCGGAACTCGCTGTGGATCGCCCGGGCGGCCTCCTCGGCCGGGATGCCGGTCTCGAACGCGCCCATCAGCGGGACGGCGACGCTCTGGAAGCCCTTGACCTCGCACGCGACGATCACCGCCGCGGTCGCGCGCGCGATGTCTTCGACCTGGACTTGGTCACCCGGCGAGGGGGTGTTGGGCACGTGGATCAGGAAGCGGGCCTTCATCCGGCCCGCCTCCGTCACGAACGCGGCGCCCACGGCCAGCGGCGTGTGGGGCCGAATCAGCTCGTCGAGCGGGAGGCCGCTGAGCTCCTTGATCCGCGAGGCCGGGTAGCGCGTGAACACGCCCTCGGAGTTGACCGGACAGACGAAGGCGTCGACGTCGAGGTGCTCCCAGGGATCCGTGGAGAGGATGATCTCGATGGCCTTGGCCCGAGGGGACGCCTGTGCGGCGGGGATCAGATCGCTGTCGGGCGGGATGTGGTTCGCCATTAGTTCTTCTCAGCCGCGACCGGCTGGCTCGACTTGAACACCGAATCGAGCTCTTGAGCAACTTCGGTCTCGGTCGCCGAGCGGGCCACGGTCAGCTCGCCGATCAGCAGATCACGAGCCGTGCGCAGCATCTCGCGCTCGCCGTGCGAGAGCGTCTTTTGCGAGCGAAGCAGCGAGAGGTCACGGTAGACCTCGGCGACCTCGTAGAGCGACCCGGTCCGGATCTTCTCCATGAAGTTGCGATAGCGGCGGTTCCAGGTCTGGCGATCGGCCGGGACGTCGTGGTCGCGGAGGATCTGGAACATCTTGTCGATCTCGTCCGGGTTGGCCAGCGGCCGCATCCCGTTCTCGAGCGCCTTCGAGATCGGCACGATGATCTTCAAGCCGCTCCCCCGAACTTGCAGGTGGTAGAAGCGCAGCGGGTTGCCTGCGATCTCCTTGGTCTCTACGCGGATGATGTCGGCGACACCATGTGCGGGGTAGACAGCCATGTCACCGACGTTGAAGTTCTCGAAGAGGTGGATCATGAGTGTTCCTCGTGTCCCGCTGCCACCATGGCTTGGGATCACTGGGCGCAGTCGCGCGGCATCGGCCAGCTAGACCCTAAAACGTCGTTCAGTGAGTTTTTACGCGTCCTGGGGTCGCGACGGAGTGGGCATAGATTAACTCGCCCATGGCGGACCTGTCCAGGTGGGGCACCCTGCCACAGCCCAGACCGCAGAGCCTGGAATTTGGCTTTCAGGCTGCGCAGCAGGCGAGGACGCGTCCACGCTCTTTCTCACGAGCCCGATCCAGCGCTCGGGGAGGCCCTTGGCGAGCGAGTGAACTCGATTCAGCCTTGCCCGACGTCAACGAATCTCGGCGATCCGCCAGCCCTGCGAGGTCTGCTCGAAGGTAATCGCTCGCCCGGCGCCATAGTGGAGCACCGCGCGCGAGTTGTCGGCCGAATAGCTGATCGAGCCCGGCTGCTCGAGCGCCTTCTCGATCGCGTCGGCCCGGGTCTTCCAGTCCTCACCCAGCTGCTCGAGCATCTCGGTCGAGAGCACGCGCTCGAGCTGCATGGTGGTCGCGCCGCGCAAGCCCGCGATCAAGGCGCGAGTCGTGGCCGCGGGGGTCGAGGTGTCGGGCAGCCCAGGCAGGCCGTCGACGACCAAGAAGCCCGTGCTCGTGTAGGTCCAGCGCAGCACCGCGCCGCCCTCGTGCGTGGTCGTGCCGGTCAGCACCGCGGCCGCGTGATCGTCGTCGAGCTCGTCGAGGGCCGCGAGCGCGACCTCGTGCTGGGCCTTGTCTTTGGCCCAGCGCTCGCGGAACTCGGCGGGGTCGGTCCGCGCTTGGACGTCGGGCGCGAGCAGGTTGTAGGCCGCGTCGGCGTCGTCGCTGCGCAGCGCGGCCGCATAGGCGTCGCGCAGACCTTCGGGGCTGCGCTTGGCCGCGGCGGCGCAGCCGAGCGTGGTCAGGCCGGTCGTGAGCGCGAGCAGGAGCGCGAGGCCGGTCGGAGAACGAGGTGCGGTGATCATGGTCCGTCTTGCTTGCTGAACAGGGTCTCGCGCGCCTGCTCGGGATCGGGCGTGGGGAAGTCGAGGGTGTAGTGGAGGCCGCGGCTCTCTTTGCGACGCATCGCGCTCTCGACGATGAGGTTGCCGACCAAGGCGATGTTGCGCAGCTCGAGCACGTTGCGGGTGACCCGGTAGTTCCAGTAGTAGTCGAGGATCTCCTGATGGAGAAGCTCGAGCCGGCGCCGCGCTCGGGCGAGTCGCTTGTCCGAGCGCACGATGCCGACGTAGTTCCACATCAGCGCGCGGACCTCTTCCCAGTTGGCGCTGACCATCACGGCCTCGCCCGAGTCGACCGCGTCGCCTTCGTTCCAGGCGTCGACCTGCGGCGGTGGTTCGCGGCCGAATTCGTCGCAGGTCTGGGCCGCCCCGTAGGCGAGCACGACCGCCTCGAGCAGGCTGTTCGAAGCGAGTCGACAGGCCCCGTGCATGCCGCTCATCGCGACCTCGCCGATCGCCATCAGCCCGGGCACGCTGGTGCGGCCCTGGTGATCGACGACCACGCCGCCGCAGGTGTAGTGAGCGGCCGGCACGACCGGGATCGGGGTCCTGCGCATGTCGATGCCCAGCGTCATGCAGCGGGCGTGGATGGCCGGGAATCGATCCACGATGAAGTCGGGATCGAGGTGGGTCATGTCGAGGAACACGCAGGGCTTGCCGCTGCGCTTGAGCTCGGCATCGATCTCGCGGGCGACCACGTCGCGCGGGGCCAGGCTGCCCATCGGGTGCCGGTCCTTCATCAGGTCCGCGCCTTCGTCGGTGCGCAGGATCCCACCCTCGCCGCGCAGCGCCTCGGAGATCAGGAAGCTCTTGGCGTCGGGGTGAAAGAGGATGGTCGGGTGGAACTGCATGAATTCCAGGTTGCCGACCTCGGCGCCCAGCCGGTACGCCATCGCGATGCCGTCGCCGGTCGCGACGTGGGGGTTGGAGGTGTAGCGATAGACCTTGCCGGCCCCGCCGGTCGCGAGCACGGTCACCGGCGCGACGAAGGCGACCACGCGATCGTGGACGATGTCGAGCGCGTAGCAGCCGAAGCAGCCGGTCGTGCCGTCGACCTTGCGGAAGCTGAGCAGGTCGATCGCGTCGTGGTGCTCGAGGATCGTGATGTTGGGGTGGCGCTCGACCGCCTCGACCAGCGCGCGCTCGATCTCGGCCCCGGTCATGTCGCGGTGATGCACGACCCGCCGCTGCGAGTGGCCGCCCTCGCGCCCGAGCACGAAGGGCGCGCCGTCTTCGTTGCCGACTCGATCGAACTGCACGCCGAAATCGCGCGCCAACCCGCTGACCAGCTTGGGTCCGAGCTCGACCGCGTAGCGGACGAAGTCCTCGCGGCAGAGCCCGGCGCCGACCTCGAGCGTGTCGTGAACGTGGGCCTCGACGCTGTCTTCGGGATCGAAGACGGCCGAGATCCCGCCTTGCGCCCAGCGAGTGTTCGAAGACTCGCGCTGGTGCTTGGTCAGGATCGTGACGCTGCGGCGATCGGCGACCTGCAAGGCGAAGTAGAGCCCCGCGAGGCCACTGCCGAGCACGAGCGTCTGAGTGCGGTGGACCTGCGTGGATGGCACGGGCGGGAGCAGGGTAGCCCAAACGATGGGTCTGGGGCGAGTCGAGCCCTCACGCTGGTTTTGCCCGGGATTGGCCTGGCAGGCGCTCGCGCTGCTAGACTGGCCGCCGATGCCTGGATCTCCCCGAGGCGCGTGGCTGGGCTTGCTGGGTCTGCTGGTCGGACTCGCCCTGATGCCCGGCCCCGCCGACGCGGGTCCGCCCAAGCGCGACAGCAACAACTACTACCGCTACGTCGACGGCGACGGGGTCATCCACATCACCAACCGGCCGCAGGGCAAACAAGGCGCGTGGAAGCTCTACCAGAGCATCGCGGCCAACCGCACCGGTGCGCCGGTTCGCGGTGGAGCCGGGCTCGGTGGTGGCGGTGGGACCACGCAGACGCTCACGCTCGACAGCGAGCGGGCGCATCGCTACGACGTCTACATCAGCGGCGCCGCGCGTCGCTACCAGCTGCCCGAGTCGTTCGTCCGCGCCGTCATCCACACCGAGAGCCGCTTCAGCCCGAGCGCGGTCAGCTCGGCCGGCGCGATGGGTCTGATGCAGCTGATGCCGAGCACCGCCAAGTTCCTCGGCGTCAGCGCGCCCTTCGATCCGCGCCAGAACATCTATGGCGGCTGCAAGCTGCTGCGGCTCTTGGCCAACCGCTTCAACGGCGACATGGTCCTGGTCGCCGCCGGCTACAACGCGGGCCCCGGCGCGGTGCTCAAGTACGGCGGCGTCCCGCCCTACGTCGAGACCCGCGCCTACGTGAAGTCGGTGCTGCGCCGCTACTACGCCTACGAGCGCCAGGCCCAGCTCGGTGGCGGCGGCGTTCGACGCGGACCGGCCCGCCACATCGCGGGCTGAGCCCCGAAACAATCCGCGACGAATCGCGGGCCCGGGCCGCTCGAGCTTCCGGCATGATGGCCGCGATGCTCCGGACTTCGCCGCTCGTCTTGGTCTCCCTCGCTGCCCTCGCGCTCGTGCCCGCTTGCAAGACCAGCGAGGGCCCGAGCGACGAAGAGGTCGGCGACAGCGGTGAGTCGACCACGGCCGACCCGGGCGACACGACCAGCACCGACACGGACACCAGCACCAGCACCAGCGAGACCGGCGAGGCCCAGGGCTACACCTACTGGCGCGACGCCAAGGCGGTCCTCGATCGCAAGTGTGCGACCTGCCATCAGCCCGACATGGTCGCGCCCTTCTCGTTGCAGACCTACGCCGAAGTGCTCGCGCTCGCGCCGATCCTGGGCGCCGCGATCGAGTCGGGCGTGATGCCACCTTGGCCGCCCGCGGCCTCGTGCAACAGCTACTCGCTGACCCGCTCGCTCGCCGACGACGAGCGCGAGCTCCTGCTGACCTGGCTGGCCGATGGCGCCATCGAAGGCGACCCCGCCGACGCGCCCGAGCCTCCCGAGCCGCCGGCCGAGTTCCAGGCCGACGTCGAGGTCGAGCTGCCCGAGCCCTACACGCCCACCGGCGTGCCCGACGACTACCGCTGCTTCGTGATCGATTGGCCGGCCGAGATCACCGAAGACCAATACGTCGTCGCCCAGCAGGTCGACCCCGATCAGACCGCGATGGTCCATCACGTGATCGTCTTCGTCGCTGGCCCCGACGAGGCCGGCTTCTATCAAGACCTCGACGACGCCGAACCAGGCGCCGGCTACGAGTGCTTCGGCGGCCCCGGCAAGCTCGACTGGTCCGCCCGCTGGCTCGGCGCCTGGGTGC
>JAMHUH010000567.1:0-1523 GCA_035904925.1 Nannocystaceae bacterium | reverse complement strand
CCGGCCATCGGGCTCCTCGAGCTGCGGGCCAAGGTCCGCCGCATGAAGGCCGAATACGATCGGCCGGCCACCGAGACCGAGCCCGAGCGCAAGATGGGCTGCGTCATCATCGACTATCTCCAGCTCATGACGGGGCGCCAGGGAGCGAACAGCCGCGAGCAGGAGATCAGCGAGATCTCGCGAGGCTTGAAGCAGCTCGCCAAGGAGCTGCGCGTGCCGGTCATCGCGCTCTCGCAGCTCAATCGCGCGGTCGAGACGCGGACCACCAAGGACAAGCGGCCGCAGCTGTCGGACCTCCGCGAGTCGGGCGCGATCGAGCAGGATGCCGATGCGATCATCTTCATCTACCGCGACGACTACTACAACCCGGAGACCACGGATCGCCGCGGCATCGCCGAGATCATCCTGGCGAAGCAGCGCAATGGGCCGACCGGGAAGGTCATGTTGCGGTGGACGGCGTCGTGCACGCGTTTCGACAACCTCGCGCCAGGGGACTACGAACAGTACGCTGGCGACGACGAGTGAGGGAGTCGCGTGCGCCGTGCGTTTCGGGTGAGCGGCAAGGTCCAGGGCGTGAGCGGGCCTCCCGCGGCCCGGGTCGACTCGGTCGGCACAGGCGACGCAGGTCTCGACGATCCGCTCGGGCCGTTCCGGGTCGAGCGGTAGCGAGGCGAGGTCGATCCCGATGATCCGGATCGACGCCCGCGCCCTCACGCGCTTCCGCAAGCTCGCCGACAAGGAGAGGAGCGACGCGCTGGTGGTGCTTCAGGACGGCATCCCGCTCCTCGAATGGCAGAGACCGGGCGTGCCCGCGCGCTTCGAGGCGATGAGCATCACGAAGTCGATCGCGAGCCTCGCCTTGGGGCAGCTGATCGACGCCGGCACCGTGAGCCTCTCCGACCGACTCGCGCGGTATTTCCCCGAATGGAAGGACGACCCTCGCGGGGAAATTACGTTGCGCCACGTGCTGGAGCACACGAGCGGCCTCGCCGACGAGCCGACGACGCGCGCGATCTACGCCGAGAAGGACTTCGTGCGCTTCGCGCTCGACGCGAAGATCGAGCGCGCGCCGGGGACGCGCTTCTTCTACAGCAACAAGGCCTCGAACCTCGTCGCCGGCGTCGTGAAGAGGGCGACCGGCTCCCAGCTCGGCGCGCTGGCGAAGGAGCACCTCTTCGCGCGGCTCGGGATCGAGGACGTCCAATGGTCGGAGGACCCGGCCGGCAACACCCAGGTGATGTCCGGCCTGCAGATCCAGGCCGCCGATCTCGCGCGGCTGGGCCAGCTCGTGCTCGACGAAGGATCGTGGCGCGGCGAGCGGATCCTCAGCCGCACCTGGATGGAGGCGTCGACCCGCACGATTCGCAACCAGGACATCGCCGGTCCGCCCCACGGCCTGTTCTGGTGGCTGAAGCCGAAAGCGGTGCAGTCGGGGTTCGACCGTGCGCTCTTCGAATCGTGGGAGCGCGACGGCATGCCCGCGTCGTTCGTCGACAAGCTCCGCCCGCTCGAGGGGCAGTTCT
>JAMHUH010000566.1:0-2944 GCA_035904925.1 Nannocystaceae bacterium | reverse complement strand
CAGGTGGGCGGCCAGACAGTCCGAGGGCACGACGTCGAAGCCCGCGCCCGGCATCACCATGATCCCGGCGCTGCGGGCCGCTTCGGTCTTGGCCGCGCAGCGCTCGAACACCGTCATCTCGCCGGTGATGTCGAGGTAGTGGGTCTTGGCCGCGAGGCAGGCATCGACCATCGGCCGGCTGGTCTGGGCGAAGGGGCCGGCACAATGGATCACCACGCCCATGCCCTCGAGCCCGGCGACGATCGCTGGTCGTTGATCGAGCGCGAAGACGCGGTGCGGCAGATCGAGTTCGTCGGCGAGCGCCCGAGTCTTGCTCGCGTCGCGGCCGGCGAGGGTCGGACGAAGGCCTCGCTCGAGCGCATGCCGAGCGATCAGCTCGCCGGTGTATCCGTAGGCGCCGTAGATCAGGATCTCGTTCGAGATGTTCGGCATGGCCCGCGCTCAGTAACCGAGCTTGGCCGCCGATAGCCAGGCTTCGGCCCGCTCGAGCGCATCCCGCTCGCTCACGCCACACTCGCGAAAGAGCTCGATCGCCGCCTCGGCCGACTCCAGCGCGCGCTCGCGGGCCTCGGGCGTGGCCTCGGACCCGGCCTGGAACCAGAGCACCTTGGCCAGCGCGAAGCGGTTGCGGGCGCGTTGGTCGGCGCGCCGCGAGTCCTGATCGGGGAAGGCCAACGCGCGCTCGAGCAGCTCGCGGGCCTCCTGCATCGCGTCGCTTCGCACTTGGCCCTCGCTCGCCTCGCCGATCTCGGCCAGGACGCTGCCGAGGTTGGTCAGCGCGCCCGCGACCGCGAGGTGCTCGGGCCCGAGCACTTCGCGGATCAGCGCCAGCGCCTGACGATCGATCACCAGCGCGTCTTCGTAGTCGCCGCGAGCCTCGAGCAGGAAGCCCAGATTGGTCAGCGCCGAGCCGACCGAGGGATGCTTGGGCCCGAAGGCCTGGGCCAAGATTCGATGAGCCTCGCGCGCGGCCACCAGCGCCTCGTCGAAGGCACGCTGCTTGGTCAGCACGAGGCTGATGTTGCTCAGCGACGCCGCGACCTCGGGGTGCTCGGGCCCGAACGCGGCCTCGCGCGCGGCCATGGCTTGCCGATGCGCCCTCAGGGCGCCTTCGTAGTTGCCCTGGGCCCAGAGCACGAGCCCGATGTTGCTGTGGGTCGCGGCGACCAGCGGGTGGTCGGGCCCGAGCACGGTCTCGCGGATGCTCAGCGCTCGCTGGTAAGCACGCAGGGCCTGGTCGAGGTCGTCGCGCGAGAAGTCGCTGCGGCGAAAATGGATCGCACCGATCGCGTTGAGCAGCTGCGCCTCGTGAATCGTGCCTTCGAGCTGCATCCGGGTCACGAACATCGAGCCGAGCTTGGCCCAGCGCAGGCCCTCGTCGAACTCGACCAAGCGAACCCCGACGGTCCAGGTCAGCTTGGTCGCGGCTCGCAACGCGACCAAGTCGTCGCCGACCGCCCCGGCCTCGAACAACGCCTGCTCGAGGGTCTCGACCGCGCCGGGATAGTCGCCGAGCAGCTCTTGCAGATCGCCGATCACGAAGCGCGCCTCGGCCTGCAAGGGCACCCAAGCGATCACCTCGGCCGCTTCGAGCACCTCGCGGGCGAGCACCAGCGCGTCCTGGTATTGGGCGGCCAGCTGCAAGGCCTCGACGCGCTCGAGGCTGGTCCGCAGCTCGGTCACGCGCACGCGGGTGGCCTCGTCGTCCGGCGCAGGCACCCGCTGGGCGAGCCAGCCTTCGTGGGTGCACAGCGAGAGCGGCGGCAGATCGGCGACCGCCTTGGGCACGCGACCGAGCGCCTTGGGATCGAAGCCCTCGTTCGCCGACCAGGTCTCGAGCAGGGCGACAAACACGGCGCTGCGCTCGTCGAGGCAGGCGCTCACGCGTGCGTAGGAGGCCTCGTCGCGGGTGTGGGCGATCTTGGCTTCGACGCAGGTGTCGGAGCGCAGCGTGGCCCACTCGTGGGCGTAGTCGTCGAGCCGTCGCGCCGTCCGAACCCAGAGATCCGCGGACGCAGGGTCGTCGGCGCCGACGAAGGTGGCCTCCAGCTGCGAGCGACTCTCGGGGTTCCACGCCGAGCTCAGCGCGCGACCTTCCGCGGCGCAAGCTTCGATCCCCGCGGCCTGTTGACGCGCGAGCCAAGCGTCGATGCCCAACCACGACAGACCCAGCAAGCCCATGCCCAAGCCGCTCGCCACCAGCCAACGTCGCCGACGCGTGGGATCCCGAGCGAGCGCGTCGAGCAGTTCGTGCATCGAGGGCCAGCGCTGGGCCGGCTCGGTCGCGAGTCCGCGCTCGATCACCTTGCGCAGCCAGCTCGGCACGTCGCGGCGCTCGGGCGCTTGGATCCGACCTTCGAGCACCGCGCTCGCGATCGTGGCGAAGTTGCGGCCTTGGAAGGGGCGCTGATCGTAGAGCGCCTCCCACAAGGCCACGCAGAAGCTGAACTGATCACTCGGCGCGCCGATCTCGGCCCGGCGAAATTGCTCGGGCGCCATGTAGGCCGGCGTCCCGACCATCACCCCGGTCGCGGTCAGGTCGACCTCGAGCACGCTCGCGCTCGCGTCGGCGAGCTCGGGCTGCTCGTCGGTCTGCGTG
Organism: Nannocystaceae bacterium; assembly: GCA_035904925.1. Taxonomy (GTDB): domain Bacteria; phylum Myxococcota_A; class Polyangia; order Nannocystales; family Nannocystaceae; genus Plesiocystis. The sequence continues at coordinate 345 of JAMHUH010000566.1, read as the reverse complement.
GTCTTGTCCTTCTCGCCCTCGCCTCGCGCGATCCCGAAGTCCATGACCAGGACCCGGCCCTCGCGGCTGACCATGACGTTGTCGGGCTTGAAGTCGCGATGGATCACGCCCTTGTCGTGCGCCGCCGCCAAGCCGCGGCCGGCGGCTTCGAACACCGCGAGGAGCTCGGCCCGGCTCCGAGGCGCGCGGGCTCGCCACTCGCCGAGGGTCTCGCCGTCGACGAACTCCATCGCGATGAAGGGCGTGTGCTCGAACTCGCCGATCTCGTAGACCGAGACGACGTTGGGATGGGTCACGCGGGCCATCGCCTGGGCCTCGCGCAGCAGCCTCGGGCGGTGGGTCGAG
>JAMHUH010000565.1:0-3888 GCA_035904925.1 Nannocystaceae bacterium | reverse complement strand
GTGCTGTCGGTGCTGTCGGTGGTGGTCTCGGTCGTCGGCCCGGTGGTCGAAGGATCCCCGTCGCCGTCACCGGTCGTCGTCGTGCTCGGATCCTCGGTCGTGCTGGTGTCGGTCTGACTCTCGCTCGAGGTCATCGGGCCCGAGGGGTCGTCGGAGACGTCGCTCGACTCGGCGACCTCGTCGGAGCTGGCCGTCTCGTCGGCGGGTGTTCGTCCACAACCCGAGAAGTTCGGCACGCAGACGCTGACCAAGACGAGACCGAGCTTACTGACACGCATGGGAACAATGGTGCGATCGAAGCCGAGCAGCGGCAAGCATTCGATCAAAATCGACGATCGAGCGATCGATCCACTCGGCCGATGGCACGGATCATCGAACGAAGCTGTTATCGTGCATCGATGGATCGCGCGTCCGCCCACGTAGCCCGCCCTCGACCGGCGGGACGCGAGCCGGCCAAGCCGCGCGAGCCGGACCCTGCGATCGCGCTCAACCCTGCTTGGCAGGGGCTGGCGACCAGTCGAACGACGACCTCGGGTCCACGGCTGAGTCGGCCCGACGACGCGCTCGAGCGCGAGGCCGATGCCCTCGCCGATCGAGCGGTCGGGTCGGGCGCCGCGAGCGGTTGGATGCAGCTGACGTCGGCCAAGCCGATGATCCAGCGAGCCTGCCAAGCCTGCCGCGAGCAGGGGCAGGTCGAGGAGCCTGAGATCCAGCGGCAGGCGAGCGGCTCGACCCTGACGCATGCTGGGCCGACCATCGGTGCGGCGCTGAGCCGACGGGCCGGTCAGGGTCGTCCGCTCGACGCGAGGCTGCGCGCCACCTTCGAGCCGCGGCTCGGCGCCGATCTCTCGCAGGTCCGCACCCACACCGACGCCGAAGCGCAACGAAGCGCCCGCGCGCTGCAGGCCCGCGCGTTCACGTGGGGGCGCGACATCTACTTCGGCCCTGGCGCGTGGGCGCCCGAGAGCGCGTCGGGTCGGCGCTTGCTCGCCCACGAGCTCGCCCACGTGATCCAGCAGCGCGAGGGCCGAGTCGCCGCGATCCAGCGCGAGCCCGAGTTTCGGATCGTCGACGAGGAGCGCGAGCGCAGCAGCTCCGACGCCGATCGGGTGTTCTTCGATCTCGACAGCGCCGCGATCGCGGCCAGCCAAGAGACGCCTTTGACCGACCTGATCGCGCGGCTGCGCGCTCGAGCGCCCGCCGAGATCTTCTTGACCGGCATGGCCAGCGAAGAGGGCCGGGCGGGCCACAATCGCGTGCTCGCCAACCAGCGGATGGCGGCGGTCGAGCAACGCCTGCGCGCGGCCGGGTTCACCCGGATCACTCGTCGTCCAATCGAGCTCGCCGCCAGCCAGGGGCAGATCGAGTATCGCCGCCAGCGCTTCGTGCAAGTCGACACGACCCAGGCCGCGGCCGGAGCCGAGTGCAGCGTCGCCAACTTGCCCGCGACTCGAACCCGCGATCAAACCAGCTGCGAGAGCGCGTTCGCCAGCGCTTGGCCGCGCGCCGTGACGACCTGCCAGGGCGCGCTCGATGCCATGCGCACGGGCTCTCACGCGGCGGAGCGAACCAACCTCGGCGTCGACGCGGGCACGGCCGCGCAGGGCGATCGCCAGATCGTCGACATGATCCAGCGGGTGCAGGCCGTGGTCGGGCGCATGGGTCCGGCCACGACCGATCTGAACGCGGGCCAGGGCCACGTCTGTCACGATCGCTGCGACACCTCGTGCTCGACGATCGCGTCCGGTGGGCCGAATGGCATCAGCCTGTGTCGGCCCTTCTACGACTCGATCGCGGTCGATGTCCGACCCTGGGCGCTGATCCACGAGGCCGCGCACGGGACCGGCGAATTCACCGACATCCAGTATCAGCACCAACGCGGGTTCGAAGGCCTGACTGCAGATCAGCGCCAGTTCAACGCCGACTCGATCACGCGCGTGATCGTCGAGCTCGGCGATCCGACCACGGGCGGCCACCGGCGGACTTGGGAAGGTCGCCTGCGCGCTCCGGGGCTCGTGCAGCCGAGCGGCGTCTCGCTCACGTCGGCTCTGGGCGCGGTCCAGATGGCCCTGGTGCTCTCGGCCTTCGATCAGACTTTCTATTACGAGTACATCCGCGAGGCGCAGGCCGCAGGCGCTTGGCCTTGCGTCGAAGACACGGCCAACGCGGGCAATCGCAGGGGGGCCGCTCGCGCGATCGCGGGCCGCTTCGAGATGCGGGGCGCTCCGACGGGCGCGCTGGACCACGCGTGCGCTCGCCCGGTTCGACCCCCGCCAGGCAGCGGCGATCATGTCCGGCTCGCCGCGATCGTCGAGCGGCTCGAGCGAATGCGCGGCGTCGTCACCAGCGACCTCGAGGTCAGCGAGCTCGCGGGGCTCGGTGGCCCGAGCTGGCGGCAGACAGGCGGACGCTGGTTCGTCGACGTCCCGCCAGGCTACTCGAGCTCGCGCAGCAGCGAGGTCGCGGCCCAGGAGCTCTTGCGCGCGCTGGTGATGGCTTTGCCCAACGTCGAGCGGCGCTTCGTCGCGGACTTCGTCGAGATCGCGTTCGCGGCTGCGCGCTCGCGTGGGAGCCGAAACCTGAGCCAGATGCAGACGGCGCGGTCGAGCCGTCGAGCCGCCGACGCCACTTGGGGCACGCCAGCACCCTGACGATCTGCGAGGATGCGGCCATGCGCGTCGCGGCTGTCTTCGTCGTCTCGATCTCGAGCTTGCTGGCTGGCTGCACGCACGCGGGCGATGACGGGGGTGAGCCGAGCGCCTGCTTTGGCGAGGGCGAGCTCGGGCCGCTCGCGCTGCGCGTCGACATGGATCGGGCCTGGCTGATCGAGGGCAGTCGAACGATCGAGCTCGACCTGGTCGGGCCCGGCACCACCACGGTCGTGCGCGCGGCCGCCGAAGGCTCGCTCGTCGGCGTCGCGCAGAACAGCGACATCGGGACCACGCTGCACGGCTTCGATCGCGCGGGCGCCTTGCTCTGGTCGCAGAGCTTCGCGGACGTGGCGAGCACGGGCCTCTGGGCGGGGCCCGAGGGGCTCGCGGCGAGCACCACCGAGCTGCTCGGTGGTGGGCCGGTCGGGCTCGTCGCGAGCGAAGCGGGCGGGCTCTCGCTCGCCGCTCACGTGCCGCTCGGGGGGCCCGCCCAAGGCCAAGTCCCCGTCGTCGAGCTGATGGGCGACTCGGTGTTCGGCCAGCCGGGCTGGATCGCGCTGGCCGACTCGAGCTTCACCCCCGTCACGCTCGCGCCGATCGATCCCTACGCAGTGGTCGTCGGCGACGACGGGCGCACGCTCGAGTACGCGAGCTTGGACGGCTCGACCCTGGTCTACGCGCAGGCGCAGCCGAGCGGGACCGCGAAGATCGCTCTGCCAGCCCCCTTCGTCGACAAGGCCTACCTCGTCGCCGCGGCGGGCGAGTTTCGACTCGTGCGCGCGGACGCGAGCCCCGAAGTGTTCGCGCGCGTCGACCTCGACGCGGCCCAGGCCCGCGCGATCGAGCCCACGCCGCCGCCGGGCTGGGATTGGTTCGACTGTGCCGGGCGCGGCGCGGCGATCGATCGCGACGGCCGAGCGCTCTTCGAGCTGCGCAGCGGCACGGCGGCGCGCGTGTGGGCCTACGATCTCGACACCGACACGTGGTCGGAGCTCGGCCTGCCGATGAGCGGCGTCGAAGACCTCGAGTTCGCCGCCGGGGCTGGAGACGTCCACGTCGTGCGTGGGATCGCCAGCGGCTTTTGTCCCGACGTCGAGTGGCTCGAGGCTCCGCCCACCGACGCCTTGCTCGGCGCGTCGTTGCAGGTCCTGCGCCGCGAGCCCGCCCTCGCGCTCGAGCTGCCCGGAGCGAGCGGCGACGCGAGCATCGACGCCGGCCAGCGCTGCGTCGCCTACGA
>JAMHUH010000564.1:0-6668 GCA_035904925.1 Nannocystaceae bacterium | reverse complement strand
GCGAGCGAGTCGTGCGGATCCCGATGGCCGGGATCAAAGGCTCGCTCAATGTCTCGGTCGCGTTTGGGATCGCGGCCTATCAGCTGCGCCACGGTCGACGGGTCTGACTCACTCGGAGTCTTCGCAGTCCTCGTCGCCCTCTTCGCAGTCGTCGTCGGCGTCGGGGACTTCGCTGGCGTCGTAGCCGAGCGGCTTGATCGGGCTCTGGGCCTGATCCTCGTCGATCGCGATCTCGAGCGGAGGCAGGGGCGGGTCGCAGGGGATCGGCTTGGGCGAGAGCGTGTCGGGGCCGGCGGGGAGGGTCGGGGCCTCGTCCGAATCCTCGTCGATCTCGAGGTCGTCGTTGCCGACTTCGTCGTCGACGATCTCGTCTTCATCGAGTTCATCGGCCTCGAGCAGGGCTTCGAGCTCGCTGTCGAGGAGCTCGTCTTCGCTGATGCAGGCGCCGAGCGAGAGGGTGGCAAAGAGGGTGAGGAAGGTGAGCGTGTGCGAACGAAGCATGGTGAAGATCTCGGTGGTGTCGCGACGCGTGGTCGCGTGGGACCGCGTGCGGGGGACTCGGCGTCGAGCCCTCACCCGTCGTGGTCGCGCGGCGCCTGTGCAAAGCCGAGACCAAGTCCGAGCCGCGCGCTCGAGCGCCGGCAGGAGGCCACGCAGCGGCTGATCGGCGAAGCTCATGAGTTGACTCGCGGGACTCAACTCATGCAATTTCGGCTCAGAACGCCGTTTGGAAGCTGTTTTGGCCGACCACGGCCGTCGCCAGCGGCTGCTCGTGTCGACCACCCACGGCATGGGCTCGAACAACCCGGCCCGGGTCGCGCGTCGTCCGACCACGCCCAAGACCACCTTTCTTGCGTGAGGTGGTCAGGGTGTGCCACTCCTGAAAAAGCCGTGCTCTACCACCTCCTCTATGGTCTGCACGACCAGGCCAGCTGGCTCTCGTTCCTCAACGTGCTGCGCTACACGTCGACGCGCATCTTGTTGGCGACCCTGACCGCGCTCTTCCTGACCCTCTTTCTCTACCCCTGGTTCATCCGCACCTTGCAGCGGATCCAGCTCGGTCAGGTGGTCCGCGACGACGGCCCGCAGTCGCACTTGAGCAAGCGCGGGACCCCGACCATGGGCGGGTCGCTGATCATCTTCGCGGTGATCTTGCCGACCGTGCTCTGGTCGGACCTCGGCAACCCCTTCGTGCTGCTCGCGACCTTGGTCACCGCCGGCTTCGGCGTGATCGGCTTCCTCGACGACTTCCTCAAGATCCGCAAGAAGAGCTCGGGCGGGCTGGCGAGTCGCTACAAGTTCCTGGCCCAGTTCATCGTCGCTTCCGGAGTCGTCGCCTATCTCTACGGCGGCGACATCATGCCCGACGCGCTGCGCTACCAGCTGGCCCTGCCGCTGACCGACTTCTACAACAACCCGATCACGCTGCCGCCAGCGCTCTATTGGGTGTTCTCGGTCCTGGTCATCGTCGGAGCCAGCAACGCGGTCAACCTGACCGACGGCCTCGACGGTCTGGCGATCGGCCCGGTCATCATCTCGTCGGGCACCTTCATGGCCCTGACCTACGCCGCCGGCACCATGCTCGCGGGCTTCGACATCGCGCGCTACCTCAACATCCCGCACATCGCAGGAGTCGGCGAGCTGGCGATCTACTGTGGGGCCATGCTCGGGGCCGGGGTCGGCTTCCTCTGGTACAACACCTATCCGGCCAGCGTGTTCATGGGCGACGTCGGCTCGCTGCCGCTCGGCGCTGGTTTGGGCTTCTTGGCCGTGGCCTCGAAGAACGAGTTCACCTTGCTGATCGTCGGCGGGATCTTCGTGCTCGAGACGGTCTCGGTGATCGTCCAGGTCGCGAGCTTCAAGCTGACCGGCAAGCGGGTGTTCAAGATGGCGCCCATCCACCACCACTTCGAACTCAAGGGCTGGGCCGAACCCAAGGTGATCGTTCGCTTTTGGATCATCAGCTTCGCGCTCGCCCTGGTCGCGCTCGCAACCTTGAAATTCCGCTGACATGCTGGCTGCGTTCGCTGGATTCTCTTCGCGGCGCGGTGTTGCGCCTCGCGCTCTCGTGGTCGGCTGTGGCCAGAGCGGGGTCGCGGCGGCCGAGCTGCTGGTCAGCGGCGGCGTCGAGGTCGAGCTCTACGATCTGCGCTCCGAAGTCGCCGGGTTGCCCGCGCGGCTCGAGGGCTGCGTGCGTCACTTCGGCGCGGCGATGGTCGACGACGCCGTGCTCGCGTCGCTCGATCTGCTGGTCCTGAGCCCGGGCGTGCCGCCGCAGCCCTGGTTGGACGCGCATCAGCGAATGGCCCCGCACGCGCAGCTGCACGGCGAGCTGAGCCTCGCGCTGTGGCTGATCGCCCGCGTCGGCCCACCGATGCCGAAGACCTTGCTGATCACGGGGACCAACGGCAAGAGCACCGTGACCGCGCTGACCGGCGCGCTGCTCGAGGCGGGCGGGCTCGATCCCTTCGTCGGTGGCAACCTCGGCGTTCCGCTCTGCCAGTTCTTGCTCGACGTGGTCGAAGGTCGGCGAGGCCGGCCGGGCGCGTTGGTGCTCGAGTGCTCGAGCTACCAGCTCGAGACCCTGCGGATCGCCCCCGAGGCGCCGCCGACCGCCGTCGCGATGATCCTCAACATCACGCCCGATCACATCGATCGCTACCCGAGCATGGACGCCTACGCGCGGACCAAGGCGCGCGCCTTCGCGGGCCTCGACGCTGCTGGTCTGGCCCTGCTCTCGGCCAACGATCCCTACACGCCCATGCTCGCCGAGCTGGTCCCGAGCGCAGCGACGCTGCGTTTGGTCGAGGGCGACGCGGCCCCGCGCTTGCTCGGCGACGTGCTCGAGCTCAGCGATGACGAGCGCTTCGATCGCGAGCAGGTCCCGCTCGCCGGTCGCCACAACCTGGTCAACAGCCTGTTCGCGCTCGCGGCCGCCCGCCATCTCGGGGTCTCGCACGAGGCCTGCGTCGCGGGCCTGCGCGGGTTTCGAGCCCTGCCGCACCGCATGAACCTGATCGGCGAGCGCCGAGGCGTTCGCTTCTACGACGACTCGAAGGCGACCAACGTCGCCTCGGTCCTGGCCGGGCTCGACGGGTTCGAGCGGCCCTTCGTGTTGATCTGCGGCGGTCGGGCCAAGGGCGACGACCTCTCGTTGTTGCGCGGGCCCTTGGCCGCGCAGGGCCGCGGCGTCGTCGCGATTGGCGAGAGCGCCGAGCAATTCGTGGCCATGGCCGAGGGCGTCGTCCCAGCGGTGCGGGCAGCCGACATGCACGAGGCCCTGCGCCTCGCCGCGAGCATGGCTGGGCCGGGCGACGCGGTGCTCTTGTCGCCCGCATGCGCGAGCTGGGACATGTACCGAAGCTTCGTGCACCGCGGTCAGGTCTTCGCCGAGGCCTTCGCGGCGCTCGGCGACTGACTCAGGCGCGGACGCGGGGATCGGCGTAGATCGCATCGACCGAGAGCTGCACGCCGCGCGAGGGCAGCTCGATCCGCTGCCCGGCGACGAAGGTCCGCAGCACCCACTCTTCGCCCTCTCGGCGAAACACCTCGACGTAGGGTTCGCCCTGCGAGACGAGCACGTACTCGCGCAGCGACGCGAGGTGCTGATAGTGCCGCCACTTCTCCCCGCGATCGGACGCCTCCGTCGAGGGCGAGAGCACCTCGACGATCATCGTCGGGTTAGTGATCGCGTTGGGATCGATCGGCGAGGTCTGTTCGGCGCCGCAGACGACGACGACATCGGCGTAGATCGTGCGCTTGGTGGCGTCGATGCGGAGCTTCAGATCGCTGCCATACACGGCGCAGCTCGAGCCCGCGAGCGCGCTGCGAAGTTCGGCGGCCACGGCGATCGCCAGCCGCGAGTGCTCGGGCGTCCCCCCTGCCATCGCGTGGACGAAGCCGTCGACGAACTCGTAGCGCTGCTCGGACTCGGCCTCGAGCGCGAGGTACTCCGCGTAGCTCGTCCGCTGTACGGGGTCTCCCATGCGAAGAGTCTAGCGACCCTCGGCGCTCGGCGCTGCCGATTCCGAGCGGCTCAGTGGATCGCCGGATCGGCGACCTTGGCGGCTTCGCGGTTGGGCTCTTGGTACCAAGCGAGCGGCTCGATCATCGAGTCGAGCTTCTCGAACTCGATCTTCACGCCCTTGTCCGAGAAGTAGAGGTCGTTCGCGGACAGCGGGTTGCGACGCTGGGCGATGAACAAGATCGGGTCGCCGCCGCGGGTGTAGCCGAGCTGGACGATCGCGTTCTTGAGCCACTTGCCGGTGTCGCCGAAGCTGAGCTCCTCGAGCAGCCGATAGAAGCCTTCGTGCGGCAGCTTGACCAAGGTGTTGCCCCAGTTGAGCGAGTTGCCGGGGATCTTCACGCCCGGCATCTGGAAGCGCCACTGGTTGTTGGTGTTGCTGACCGGGACGAGGACCGAGGCCGGAGCGAACTCGGCGTCGGTGCGGATCAGCACCAACATGTTCGGCGCGATCTCGGCCTCGTGACCGGGAAGGAACTTGGTGGTCTTGTAGATGCCCGGCTTGTAGTCGAAGGCCATGCCGCGCAGACGGTACCCGACGCGGCGGAGCTAGAAAAGCCCGGCGCCAACCGGGCATGCTGAGCGCGTGAGCGAGCCCGACGCGACGTGTGAGGTGGCGATCGTCGGCGCGGGCGTAGTCGGCTGCGCGCTCGCGTGGCGGCTCGCCCAGGCGCTCGGGCCCGAGCGGGTGGTCGTGCTCGACCAGGCCGAGCGCGAGGGCACGCAGATCAGCAGCCGCAACAGCGGCGTGGTCCATGCCGGCCTCTACTACACGCCGGACTCCCTGAAGGCGCGCGCCTGTGTCGAGGGCAACGCCCGGCTCTGGGCCTGGGTCGCGCGGCAGGGCGTCGGCCATCGTCGGACCGGCAAGCTGGTCGTCGCCACCGACGAGGCCGAGCTCGCGCCGCTCGAGCAGCTGGCGAGCAACGCGATCGCCTGCGGGGCGCAGATCGAATGGGTCGACGCCGAGCGAGCGCGCGCGCTCGAGCCCGAGCTGCGCGGCGAGCTTCGAGCGGCCTTGTGGTCGCCGCGATCGGGGATCGTCGACGCCCACGCTTACGTGCGCTCGCTTCGAATCGAGGCCGAGCGCGAGGGCGCTCAGGTGCTCTTCGGTGCGAGGGTGAACGAGATCGCGGCGCGAGGATCCGAGTGGCTCGTGTCCACGACTCGCGGGAGCTTGCTGGCCGCCAGGGTGATCAACGCCGCGGGCCTGCACGCCGACACGATCGCCGCGATGGTCGGCGTCGAGCGGACGATCATCCCGGCCCGCGGCGACTACTTTCGTCTGCGTCGGCCTCGACCCTGGACGCGCTTGGTCTATCCCGTGCAGGTGCCCGGCAGCGCCTCGCTCGGCGTGCATCTGACGCTCGAGCTCGAGGGCGGCTGTCGGCTCGGCCCGGATCTCGACTGGAACGCGAGCAAGGACGACTACTCGGCCGCGCAGGGCGAGGCCAAGCGCGAGCGCTTTCGGGTCGCCGCCCAGCGCTTGCTCGGCGAGCTCGACGAGGACGCGCTCGTCTACGATGGCTGTGGGATCCGACCCAAGTTGGTCGGGCCGGGCGTGGCGGCGGCGGACTTCGAGCTGCTCGAGCAGCCGGCGGGCGTGTGGCATTACTTGGGCATCGAGTCACCGGGGCTGACTGCGGCGCTGGCTTTGGCCTACGCGTTCGACATTGCCTGATGAGTTTTTCGAATGAGCGCGATGGATCCTTCGCGGTGGATCGGGTTCTCGATGGACGGGCTTCACGGGGGGGAAGAAGGGTCCCCCGCTCGGGCTCAAACACGTCGCCCTTCGAATCGCGGATGCTCTCTCCTTGGGTGGTGATCGATGGTGATCGTCGAGCTCGTGCACGCAAGCCCGGGGGCTCGACTCGCCTCGGAGGGACCCTTCTTCCCCCCGCGCGCCTTCGAACTCGATTGCCGGCTCCGTCCTCGACAGGACAGCCAGATTCGACGCGAAGCCTCGAGCTCGTGTGCAGTCGCTCGTCTTGGACTACAAGTCGGCGTGGACGAGCAAGCGATCGTCGTCGTTCAGGGCAGTCAGCCGCTCGCGCTCTGGCAAGAGCGACTGGCTCCGCATCGGGTCGTTCAGCGCGAGCTCGATCGCTGCGGCTGGATCCTGCGCGGCGGCGAGACTTGGTGCATCGACGCGAGTGGCCGCGTGCAGGTGAGGGCGTTGCTCTGGCGAGTCGGCGCGGTTCAGCCGACGCTGCGTCAGCGCGAGGTCTTGGCCCTGCTTCGCTTCGCGGGGGTGCCTTGCGTGAACTCTGCGAAGGCGCTGCTCGCTGGCTTCGATCGGCTCGAGATGCTCGCCGAGCTGCGCGAGCTCGATCTGCCGATGCTCGATTGCGATGTCGCCCTGGGTCTGGGGGCGCTCGCGACGATCGCCCGCGAGCCGCCCTTCGTGGTCAAAGTCGGCAATTTCCACGGCGGCTTTGGCAAGCTGCGAGTCGACGAGCGCGAGCGTTGGTCGGAGTACGTCGACTTGATCGCGACCGCGGACACCTACGTCGCGACCGAGCCTTTCGTCGAGTACATCCGGGATGTTCGCTGCTTGCAGATCGGCAACCAGCATTGGGCGATCGAGCGTCGGGGCCGGGGCTGGCGAGCCAACGTCGACACGATCGGCGTGCGTCCGATCGAG
>JAMHUH010000563.1:0-15373 GCA_035904925.1 Nannocystaceae bacterium | reverse complement strand
CCTGACCTCGCGGGAATGGAGGGAATGGCCCGGGTGGCGAGGTAACGCCGAAATTCCGCGGCTTGCGCGGCCACGACGCTATGGGGATAGCCCGCCCATCGGGCACCCCAGCCACCGCGAAGGATCCCTCGCAAAAGCCCTTCACATCCCCACGACATCGTCGTGCACGACCAAAGTCCAATGCACCATCAACGCCTCATGCCCAAACCCGCTCAATCGAACCTCCCAAGTCACGAACCCATCCTTGTCCGGCTTCGCCTTGCGGCTCGCGTCGACCAGCTCGACCTCGACCTTCTCGACCTCGGACACGGCGATCCGCTCCTTGACCTCGACCGTGCAGGCCTCGGGCCCGAGGTTGCTGAGCTTGACCTCGACCTTTCGCGGCTTGCGAGTCCACGAGCTCAGGGTCTTGCGCTCGTGTTCGAGCAGCTCGACCTTGCGATGCACGCGTCGGCTGCTGTCGGGGCCCCAGCCGGGGTCGCAGCGCTCGCCGGGGGCGATGAAGAGGATCGAGGTTCGGCCGACGAGGCCGCTGTGGCGGACCAGATCGACGGGGCCAGCGAGCAGCGGGTGGCTGGATTTGTTGACCTGGCGGCTGCGGAGCAAGACGGCCTCGACCAGCTCGGGCGCGCAGATCAGCGCGGTGTCGGCCGCGGATTCGAAGCTGAAGATCGGCACGCGATAAGGGTTGCCGTCGCTGGGGATGCTGGCCTTGGCCAACCCGCGCAAGAGCAAGGCTTCGCCGCCGTCGTCGATGCCCGGGAGGTCGTCCTCGGCGACCTGCTTGTTCGCGCCCGCGTCGGCCCCGAGCCCGGCCGTGTGGATCTTCTGCTCGCGGGTCTGGACCTCGACGGTCGCGCCCTTCTTGCGGATCCGCAGGATGTCGGTCGCGAGCAGCGGCGGCGTGACGCCGAGCGAGGGCCGCTCGGTCGAGAAGATCAGCTGGGCGTCCGTCCAATCCTCGCCAGTCGCCTGCCACACGCAGCCCTCGCAGCGAAACTCGAGCTTGGCCCCGCCCTCGGCGTCCTCGATCAAGCGAGCGCTGTGCCAGGGCCGCCAGAGCGCGCCCGGGACCAGGTACTCGACGCGCAGCTCGACGCTGCGGCCGAGCGAGTCGGGGTTGATCAGCTCGATCTCGATCGCGGCCTCGGCCGAGCTCGCGCTGGTCGAGTGGGCGGCGACTTGGTTTTGCAGATCTTGGAGGTCGCGATCGATCCGGGCGATCGTCTGCTCGTCGACGCAGCGCTGCTGGCCGAGCTCGCGCTGGCGCTGCTCGAGCTGGTCGAGCTGGCTGGTCCAGGCCGCCCGCTCTTGCTTGGCCCAACCCACGTCCTCGACGATCTCCTGCAGCAGCTGGGTGATCATGGTGGCGAGCGAGACGAGCTCGCGGTCGAGCAGCTCGCGGCGCTTGTGGGCCGCTTGGCGATCGGCTTGCTTGGCTCGCTGCGCGACGTGGAGCGCGACCAAGGCCTCGGGTCGCTGCGCGTCGCTGGTCCGCCAGAGTCGGACGACCTTGCTGTCGCGAACGCGCACGCCCTCGGCCAGCTCGGCCTCGCCATCGCGCGCGCGCAGGCTCGCGCTCAGGGTCTTGTCGACGAGCACGGGCGCGACCTGGTCGAGGCGCAGGCGCGAACGGCCGGGCGGGAGCTCGATCGTGGCCCGGCGAACGATCGAGGCCCGATCCTCGAGCAGCGTGACCTCGACGACCGGCACGCTCGCGCTCAGGGTCTGGACGCCGGCTTCACTCGGCTGCGCGCTGGTCTGGTTGGATGCAATCGCTGGTTCACTCATGTTCAGCTCTCCCTTCGGTTGCCGCCGAGCAGCTCGTGCTGGTTGGGGATCGTGATCACCCAGGTCGCCTCGAGCTTGCGCTGCTCGCCCGCAGGCACGTCGATCGTCCACATGCGTCCGCCCTCGATCGGGCTGCTGGCTTGCTCGTAGTCTTCCCAGCGCGGCTTGGCCTCGCGCAGCGTGACCTGGATGTCGCCTTCGAGCCCGGTCGGGACGATCGGTAGACGCTCGCGGACCTCGACCTTCGCCGCGCTCGCGAGGTTGTTGCCGACCTCGACCTCGATCGTGTGGATGAGCGCGTGCTGGCGCTTGATCAGCCCGGTCGTGTCCTCTTCGAACTTCACGTTGCGGGCGATCTTGATCGCTTGCTCGACGCCGAGCCCGAGCTCGAGCCGGCCGCCGACCGGCGTCAGCTCGACGTCGGAGGTCAGCGCGAAGCGACCGGCGACGTAGACGTCGGCGGGTCCAGGCAGCAAGGGGGCGTTCAGCGGGTTGCGCAGCGCGACGATCCGAAACACGTCTTGGGTCTCGCGCGGGACCGTCACGTAGCGAGGCGTGGCCTCGGCCGCGTCGGAGCGGATCGCCAGCGAGTGAAACTTGCCGTCGCTGGCGAGATCGATCGCCGCGTCGGCGACGTAGGCGTAGTCGAAGCCGGCCTCGCCCGCAGGAAAACGGTGGCGGGTCGGCGCGGACGCAGACTCGAAGCTGCGCGCCTGTCCGAGCGCGACCTCGACCTGCGAGTACGCGGCGTCGAATTGGATGTGACCAACGATCCGCTGCTGGTAGGCGACGCGCTGATCGACCCTTCGCAGCGCGCCGCGCTGCGTGTTGGCGGCCGGGTGCAGACGCAGGCGGCCATAGTCGAGCAGCTCGCGACCGGCGACCAGCTCGCTCGGCTCGGCTGGCAAGAGGTCGGACGCCTCCTCGAGATCGACGTAGGCCTTCTCCTTCTCCTCTTCTTCGTGGCCACCTCCGCCAAAGCCACCGAGCATCGGCCCGGCCGAGCGCTTGCGCATCGACTGCGGGGCGGCCATCCGCGACGGCATCGGTGGCGACATTGGCACCGGCATCGCCATCGCGGCGCCGGGCGGCGCTGCGAAGCTGGGCGGAGCCGATGGCGGACGGCGTGGCGCGCCCTCGTCCATCGCCGAGGCCAGCAGCTCGTTGAACTGAGCGACGCTGGCCGGATCGATCGTTCCAGCCTGCGTTCGCATCCCCATGTCGCCGCCACGCGCAACCGGCGAGGGCTCGACCTGCGGGCGCGCGGCACCATCGGTGATCCGCATGCCGCCGCTCGAAGGCCGCTCGCCGAGATCGCGATCGTAGTCGGCATAGAGCTCGCCCGCGCCGATCGGCGGCGGTCGCCAGCCCGTCTTCGCCGGCTCCGGCTGCGCGCGACCGATCTTCTGGGCGCGCAGCTCGGGCAGCTCGGTCCACTGCTGCGGGCTCGCCGTCGAGAGCACCAGCGCGACGTCGGTCCAGTCTTCACCGCTGCTCTGCCCGACCAGCGCGCGCAGCTCGAAGGTCGCCGCGCGCATCGAGGCGTCGAGCCGGATGGTGTAGGCGGGCGTCCAGCGAGCGCCGCTCACGAAGTAGGTCAGCCGGAGCGTCGTCGGGCCGGCCGCGCTGCCACGCGCGTCGAGCCGGATCTCGGCCGCCTTGCGGACTTCGAAGGGTCGGACGTTGCGGGCCTGCGAGGCGACCCGCTTGCGCTCGCGCAAGGTCGAGGCCCGCTCGGACACGACCCGCCCTCGGGCCTCGAGCTCGGCGATCCGAACGATCAAGGCGTCGGCTCGCTCGCGCCGAAACCCGAGCAGCTCGAGCCGCGCGGCCAGGGGTGAAGCGATCGGCTCGCGGCCGGGCTTGGCCTCGCCACGAGGACCCGGCTCGAGCTTGGTCAGGCTGGCCAGCGCGCGCTGAAGATCGCCGAGCTCGCGTTGGAGCTGGGCGTGATCGAGCTCGGCGGCTTCGAGCTCGGCGTCGTCGGGCGGAGGCAAGGTCGGATCCGCGTCGGGCACGGCGATCGTCACGCGCACGTCGCTGGCGATCGCCAGCGCGCCCTCACCATGAAGCTCGACCCGCAGCGAATTGTCGTCGAGCGTCAGCGGCAGGCCGGTGATCCGCACCCGCTCGGGCGGCGCCCCGCTCAGCCGAGCTTCACGAGTGACCAGGGCGCCGCGACGAAAGACCGTCACCGCGCGAACTCGAGAAGCGAGCGTGGGCATTTCCATGCGAGCGAGCGAGTATCGCAGCCTCCGCGCTGCAGGCCAAGCCACGTCACGCGAGCTCATCCCACGTTCGAGCGAGACCACGAGAGGTCGATCTCGCCCGACGCCAAGGCTCGGCTCAACGCAGGATCCAGCCGACCAGCGCGACCTCGTAGTCGTAGGCGAGCGCACCGCTGGCCCGATTGACCCCGCCCGACACCGTCGTGCCACGAATCGTGACCGTGCCCTCGGCCGGGTTGTTGGCGTAGACCGCCGTCACCCGCTGCACGGTCGCGGGGAAGACCCCCGCCACCCCGGGGACGTCTGCGTAGATCCAGTTGTGCGAGGCCAGGAGCCCGCTGCCGACGTCGTGAACGACGAGGCGCAGGCGAAGCATCGCTCCACACACACCCAGCGGCGCGGTCGAGAAGTCATCGAGCGGGGAGCCGAGCGCCGCCGGCAGGTTGGTCAGATCGATCGGCCCCCACAGCGAGTTGGCGTTGAGCCCCGCCGCCGCCGCGATGGTGATCGGCGCCTCGAGCAGCTCGACCCGCTCGCCATACTGGGTCGAGTCGACGGCGTGGCGACCCGCGACCGCCCAGACCTCGTCGATCAGGCAGTCCCCGGAGCCGGCCAGGGTGTCCGGCAGCACATAGATCGCCGCGACGCTGCTGGTCGGATCGCGGCGGACCGTGACATGCAGCTCTCGCCAATTGCCATCGGCCGGGCGCGGATCAGGCCGCTGCGCGAGGTTGCTGCCCGACTCCGCCGTGACCGAGAAGCCCGTGCCCGAGAGCACCTGGTAGCGCACGCCCACCGTGATCCATTCGATCCGCGGATCCGAGACGGCGAAGCGATTCGCGACGTAGCCGGAAGTGGCGACCGCCCCGGCGCGAAGCGAGCGAACGCCGGTCACGAATTGCCCGACCCCATTCGCCGCGGTCATGACCACGTTGGCCGAAAACCAATCCGGCAAGGTCGCGCCAAAGTAGCCAAAGCCACCGTTGCGAATCAGGTTGCGCTTGGGATCGGCCGATCCCGCGATCATCGCCCCGAAGGGCGCGGCGCTCGGCCCGTCCCAATGATGCCCCGCCGAGGGCCGCAATTCGGCGGACGCGCGATTGGCCGAGACCGTGTTGGCGAACCCCTGCACGACGTTGGCGTTTGCGGCCCCGCTGCTGCTGTCGACGACGATGTCATAGGCCGATCCGAGCGTGGTCGAGATCGGGTTGCTGCCGGGCTCGAGGTAGTTGGCCTGAATCAGCGCGCGCAGGCTGTCGGCGGCGCCCGAGCGGATCCGCAGGCAGACGTCGGCGGCCTCGATGGTGTTGCTCAGCAAGGTCAGGCCCGAGGCGTCGACGACGTCCACACCCACCCCGTCGTCCGCCGACCCGTGCGCGTAGAACACCCGCGAGCCGAATACGAGCGTGTCATTGCAATTGGCCAGCGCCCGAATGCCGGTGGTGCAGCGGTTGACCTCGACCCGCGGGCCGATCACGTTGTAGGCGCTGTAAGGCGTGCCGTCCGAGAGATCGAGCCCGAGCACGAAGTCCCAGATCTCGACATTGCGAAGCGTGACGAACAACGCGGCGACCAGCGAAACGCCCTGGCCGACCCGATTGGCGATGACATCGCCGGCCTGACCGAGGATCGCCAGCTCCGCCAATTCACCGCGCACGACTCCGGTGGCGAAGCGCCAGAGCGGCGATGCGCTCGAGCTCTGCACGATCGTCGTGGTCGGGGCTCCGGCCCCACGCACGACCACCGTCGCGCGATGGTCGATCGTGGTCGTCACGCGATAGCTGCCCGGCGGAATCACGACCGTCTTGATCGAACCAGCCGCGGCCGCGTCGATCGCCGCCTGAATCGCCGCGCTGTCGTCGGCCACGCCGTCGCCGAGGGCGCCGAAATCCCGGACGCTGAGCGCGACCTCCGAAAAGAGACCGAGGTGGACGGTCGCGCCGGCCTCGTTGGTGTACGCGAGCGAATTGGGCGTCGTATTGTGAACCCAGAGCTTCCCCGTCCCGGCGACCGGGGCCCCTCCCGGCACGGCCACATTCTCGCGCATCGTGAAGCTATCGCCACCGGAGACGAAGATGTCTTTTCCGCTGGTCGTATTGCCGGCGGTGAGTACGTCATTGAGCGTGGGCATTCAGCCAGCGTAGAGCACGAAAGTGGACCGAGCCACGCGACGATTCACCTTCCTTCGGGCCGCTTCATTCGACGAGGTGAGCCACCGAACCGCAGGTGGGGTCGATGAATTGTCGAAGCCCTCCTCCTCGAGCCTACTCCCAGCTGACCGTTCCGCGTTGCGGCTCGGAGATCGCCGCGAAGTGGTCCTCGACCTGGGCGCGCGCGATGCCTCGGGGCACGCGGTAGAGGATCGCCACGCTGCCCTTCTTCACTCGCTTCTCTTCGCCGACGATCGTGCAGCCGAGCTCGCGCAGCGCCTTGGTGTAGGCCTCGCTGGCCGCTTGGATCGTGTCCTTCTCGAGCCCCTGTACGATCACGCGATCGACCGCGCGAGTGTCGAGCACGAAGATCAACAGCCACGCGAGCAAGGTGGCCAGCAGCGCGACGACGTAGAGCTCGAGCCCGCACGAGAGCCCGACGACCGTCACCAAGATCACCCGACCGGTGTCCTTGGCCTGGCCGGCGTCGGTCCGAAAGCGGAGCAGGCCGCCGATCCCGAACACGACCAGGGCCATGTTGGGCTGGACCTTGACGATGATCGCGATCAAGGCGCCGACCATCGCGTACATGATGAAGGTCTTGGGCTGCTCGAGCTCCTCGAGCGTGGTCGCCTTGCCGCGCAGGCTCGGGTGATAGGCGATCGAGGCGGAGAGCGCGATGGCCATGCCGAGCACGACCAGCATCTGGCCGATGAATCCGTAGTCGAGGAACGCCGCCCAACCGAGGGCGGGCTCGGGCGTGTTCGAGGGATTGGCGAAGATGTCTTCGGGGGCGAGCACGGGCGAGTAGGGTATCACGGGCACTCTCGTGAACGAGTGGATCCTTCGCGGATGCTGACTCGGTGGATCCTTCGCGGGCGATCGTGTCTTCGACAACCAGGCTCTGCGGTGGGAAAGAGGGTCGCCCGCTCGGGCTCAAACACGTCGCCCTTCGAATCGCGCACGCCCTCTCCCTGGTTCGAGGTCTCCGGTGATTGTCGCGCTCGTGTTTCACAGCCAGGGGCTCGACTCGCCTCGGAGCGACCCTCTTTCCCCCCGCCCGCCTTTGCCTTCGATTGTCCTCGCCGTCCCCAACAGACAGCGTGGAGCTCGGATCTGCCGCGTGGATTTTGCGGTCCCTGTGGAGGACGGAGTCAGCAGTCGAGTTCGAAGGCGCGCGGGGGGAAGCCCGCCCATCGAGCACCCGATCCACCGCGAAGGATCCTTCGCGAACCAAGATCGCGACCTATGGATGAACCGCGTGGGAAGCCGCGACGAATTTGCTGAACGCCTGCAATCCATCGAGCGCCGGCTCGAGCCCAATGTCGCGGATCAATTGCCCCAGCCAATCAGGCATGGGCCCGCGCAGCTTGACCTCGACCAGGCAAAAGGGCGGCTGCGCGACGGGTGGCGTGACCAGGGCTTCGCTCAGGGTCATGCCCGACTGAAACAAATTGGCGGGCGGACGATGGAAGGCGAGCTCGGTGTCGAGCGTGACCCGGATTGTCTCTTCGGCGTCCTGCCAGGCCCGCCGTCGATAATGGGCCAGGCAGTCGGGCTTGAGCGGGCCGACGGTGTGATTGCACAGATCGGCGACCTCGTTGAGCACCGCCTCGGCCGACTCGCCCCAGACGGGTCGCTGAAGCATGATCATGCCGCGGGTGATCGAGCCGTCGGTCAAGAACGATCGAATCTCGTCCGAGGGGATCGCGAAGCGAGCCTTGCGAGTCGATGCGCCCGCCCGGGTCTTGACCTCGAGCCACAAGAGCGGCTCGCGGAGGATCCCGAGCTCGGGGTCGCGATCATAGTATTCGCGCGCGCGCAGCCGGACGCTCTCGTGCCCGCTCTCGCAGGCGCGGACGATCTCTCGCGTGTCCGAGTCGAAGTAGAGCGTCGTCACGTAATGCGGCGGCGGCTCCTCGGACTCGCTCCAATGAAACGCATGGACCTCGAGCTGCCTGCCGACCTGCTCGATGAAGGCCGGGGCCTTGTCCGCGCTCATGAAGTAGGTGAGTTCGGCTCGCTCTTCGAACATCTTGTCGGTGCTCGGGTAGGCCTTGGCGACGTTCACGGCAGGTTCGCTCCGCCGGGGATCGAGACGCTGACGAGCTCCTCGATCTCCATCTCGACCGGACGCTCCTCGCGGACCTTGCCGATCCCGGGCGCGTACCAGAACCAGGCCAGCGCGCCGGCCTCGGTCCCGAGCGTACGAACTCGCTCGACCTTGACGCAGTTGAAGGTGCCGGCGGGGACGGTGACCGATTGATCGACCCCGACGACTTCGAAGGTGTGCCCGCGATCCTCGACCACGGGATTTTGGCCGTTGCTGTCGTAGGCGGTTCGCGTGTAGAGCAGCTCCTCGATGAAGCCCTGCGTGGTCCAGGCGTCGCTGGCCCGAGCGAAGCCCGGGGCGTAGTCGATGATCGCGGTCGTGGTCGCCTGCGCCATCTCGACCCGATGGACCCGCAGCGCGAGATCGCCGTCGCGGATGATCGTGCTGGTGCTCCAGGTCCCGTTGGCGTTGGGGCTGTCGACCATCTCCCAGGCCTGGCCGCCCATCCAGACGGTCTCGCTCAGATCGATCGTGTCCATCCCGAGGATCTGCCCCGAGGTGTTGGTGATCACGTAGGTCCAGCTCGCGCCGTCGACCAAGGGATAGAGCGTCTCTTCGACCGTGCCCGTGTCGGTCCCAGTCTCGGTCGCGCTGGTGTCGGTGCTGGTCTCGGCGCTGGTCTCGGTCGCAGTGTCGCTGCTCTCGGTCCCGGCCTCGTCGGATCCGGGCGGCGGCGGCTGGCCGCAACCGAGCAAGGTCAGGGCCAGGGGTACGAGCAGCGCGCTGCGCAGGGATTGGATCATGCTCGAGTCAGTCATCATGGTGGTTCGCTCCAAGGTGGCTCGCGCCGAGTCGATCGACGGGGCTCTCGAGCAGATAAAGCCGACGCAGCAAGAAGAGGTCCCCAGGCGCGCTCTCGCAGCAGCGCGCGATCAGGGCCTGGGCACGGGCGTCCTGGGGAAGTCCGACCAGGCTGGTCACGACGGTCGAGGGCCAGCGCGCGAACCAGCGCTCGCGCAGCGCCCAAGAGCCCGGGTCGTCGAGCCCCGCGATCGAGTCGATGACCTCGCGCCCGGTCTCGACCAGCTGCTCGCGCAGGCGGTGAGCGGTCGCGTCGGCGCGCCCCTGGAGAGCCGCGAGCACGGCCTTGGGCGCTCGCTCGGCGTAGCGGGCGAGGATCGGATCGACGCGCTCGGGCGCGAGCCCACGCAAGCTCGGCAGCACGATCGCCGGGTCCTTTTCGAGCAAGCGCTCGCGCCTTCGCCAGGACTCGGGGTCGTCGCAGTGCTGGATGCTGGCGACCCGCTCGTGCACGTCGGCTTGCTTCCACAGGCGATCGCGCAGCGCTCGAGCGAAGCCATCGTCGCGCCCGATCAGGCTCTCGACCACGCCGCCTGGCGCGAGCTCGGCCAGCTGCTCGCGCATGCGATCGGCCTGGGGCCCCTCGACCCGCGCGAGGCTGCGGGCGACCTCGAGCGGGTGACTGAGCAGCAGGCGCTCGCGCAAGCCCGCGGCCGCGGGCGAGAGCCCGAGCCGAGCGAGCACCCGCTCGGGCGCCGTCGCGGCCGCGCGCGCGAGCAAGGGATCGTCGAGATCGCTGGCCCAGATCGAAAGCGTCGGCTCGCGCTCGAACAGCTCGGCTCGAACGCCGCGACCGAGCTGGAGCCCGCGCGTGAAGTAGAGCCGGAGCACGCTCGGCAGCGACTCGATCGCCTGCTCGAAGCTCGCCGCAGGATCGACCTTCCACCAGGGCGTCGCCTGATCGGGCGCCTCGCTGAAGCTGCTAGTCTCGAGCTTGGCGATCACCTGGGCCGCGACTTCGGCCGGGGTCGCGCGCTCGCAGTGAAACACGGGCAAGCCGTCGCGCGCCGCGAGCTCGAGGTAGCCCTCGCGGACTCGCTCGCTCAGGCCCGAGCCCGAGAGGCCCTTGCGCCCGCTGTTGCGGCTCGCTTGCGTGCGGATCTTGTCGAGCCGCTTGCGGATCCGGCTGGTCCGCGGCTCCACGTCGAAGACCAGCGTGACATCGGGTTGGAGACCCTCGCTCGCGAGCGCCGCGATCGCCTCGCACGATCCGAGCTCGAGCCCGCGGCCATGAGCCCCGAGCACCACGGGCGTCAACATCGAGCGATCGAGCAAGACCGTCTCGCCGCGAGCCAAGGCCGGGCGCACGTGTTGCTCGAGCACCTGGGCCTCGCGCGCCGCGTAGAGCAGCAGCTCGGCCCGGGCCCCGAGCTCGAGGTTGGTGCGATCGCGGGTCAGCTGCCGGATCTCGCGGATCGGCTTGGACACGTGCTCCTTGCCGATCCGCGGCAGGCTCAGGCGCACACCCTGGCCACGCAGGTGCTCGGCCACGAGCTCGAGCACGGTGCTCTTGCCGGCTCCGTCGACGCCTTCGAAGGCGATGACGCGGGGTTGGTTCGCGTGTGTCATCGCGTGTGTCATAGCTGGACGGAGATCCACACGCCGTAGACTTGCCGAGTCACGAAGCGGTTGAAGGCGGTGATCGGTGACAAGGGGTTGACGAATTCGACCTGGGGCACGACCCGCAGGTGCTTGGTCCACAGAATGTTGAAGGCCGCGCCCGCGCGGACCGCCTCGCTCTGGCCGTAGGTCAAGTTGGTGTCGATGAACTCGCCGAAGAGCACGGGCTGGAGCGAGGTCCGCTTGCCGACCTCGAATTCGTAGTCGGCGTAGCCGAGCACGCCGAGCGCCCAGGGTGACGAGCCGGCGTAGAGCCAGTCTTGCGCGAGGTTGGTCTCGACGCTGGCGTAGAGGCCTTTGATCTTCACGGCCAGGTCGCCGCCTGCGGCCAAGACGTTGCGACGACAGCTCGCGTCGCGCGTCCAGGTCGAGCGACAGGTCGGCTCGTCGGCGAGCGGATCTTGGATGTTCTTGAACGCCCCGTTGATGCCGAGCGAGAGCCAGGGCATGGGATCGTAGACGACGCGCGCGTGGGCATCGACGCCGTGCGGCGCACCAGACAAGGCGTTGTTGGTCGCGCTGACCTGCCAGCGAAAGCGATCCAGACCCGGCTTGCCAGGCTCGATGTCCCCCCAGAGCGAGACGCCCACCGCCCGATCACCCCAGCCGAGGTCCTCGATCGCGAAGCCGTTGAAGAGGCCGCGACCGATGAAGGGGATGCTCGAGAAGCCGCGCAGCTCGAGCCGCGAGTAAGGCCGCTTGAAGTTGCCGACCTTGATCTGGAAGGCCGGCCGGATGGCGACGTTGGCCCAGGCGTTGCGAATGACCTTGCCCGGCTTGGGCGAGTCGAGCAGATCGGCCACGTCGATGCTGACCCGAACCCGCAGGATGTCGCGGTAGCGAGCGTCGATGCCGACTCGAGCCTGGCGCAGCTGCAAGCTGCCCTTGCGGACCGGCAGCCCAACCGGCGCGCCGCTGCTGTCGCGCGCGGGCTCCTCGTGGGTGAGCAGCGCGCCGGCGACCACGCGCGCCTGGACCTTCACCTTGACCTTCTTCTCCTTCTTCTTGTTGGCGTCGGGCTTGTCGTCCTCCGGCTCGCCGTCCATCTCGCGCCGAACCTGCGGCTCCGGGTCGGCTTCGCTCGGGGCCGACTCGCCGCCCTCGTTTGGGGCTGCAGGGATCGCAAGCGGGTCGGCAGGCCCCGGTGGGGGCTCGTTGGCGTGAATCTCGACCGGGGCGATGGACCCTTCCGGGCGGTCAATCTCGGTCGCATCCCCGGGCGGGGAGAGCGCAAACCAGGCGCTCAAGAGACTCGGGAACATCACAGAAATGTAACCTCAACGGCACCAAGATTACCGAACAGAATTGGGTATATTTTTGGGTTGCGCTCTTCCGCGGACTCTGATCGTGTGCGCCACACCGCCCGCCAGCGAGGGTAGCTAGCAGCTGACGAACTTCACTCGACACAGGTCGCGGTCGTTTCGATCATCGAGAGGATCGTCGTCTCGCGCTGGCTCAGATTGTCGCGGACTTGTTGAAGCGCCACGGCGTCGACCCGCTCGCCGAGCAAGCCTTCGACGGCCTCGATGTCGGCCCCGATCATGGCGGGCGACGCCGCGTTCTCGATCAGCTCGACCAAGAGGGCTCGATACTGGGCGAAGGCGTCGGGATCGGCGAGCAGGCGATCGTGCAAGACCGGATCACCCATGCTTGGAAATCCACCGCCCATGGGGGGCGGGGGCATGTTCCCGCCCCCGCCACCGAAGCCGCCGGCGTCGCCTGGGCAGATCCCCGTCAAGGTCCCCTGCGAGAGGTTCATGTCCCAGGGCAACATGGCGATCCGACCGACCTCGCCCTCGTAGAGGTAGTAGTTGTGCCCCATGGCCACGTAGGTGTCCCAGTTTCCGAGCGCCACGTTGCCTGCGAAGTACAACAACACGCTCTCGACATCGAAGACCCCCGACCATTCACTGACCGGCTGCTGATCGATCGCGCGCACGAAGTCGAGAAACGCGGCGTGTGTGCCCTCGCCCTCGCTCTCGATGTCGAGGTTCTCGTAGGCGTCGATCATGTCGCCCTCGTAGGTCAACCAACCCGCGGGAGGCTCCGGTTTGTAGCGCGCTCGGTCGCCGTCCGCGTAGGTGCGCGCGAGCATGTCGTCCCCGACCTGCTCGACGAGCGTGTAGAACCCCAGAAATTCTCCGTTGAGGTAGACGTCGGCCCAACCGGTCCGCGAGGCCGCGACGCCCGCCCGACGCCACGCGGCGTAGGAGGTGTAGTCGTGCATGAAGGACGCGTCGCTGGCGTTGTTGTGGAGGCTGATCTTGGTCTGTCCGTCGATCTTCTGGCCCATCACGAAGCGGTTCATGTCGAGCTTGAAGGGCAGATAGTCGCCCACGCTCATCGACCGCGAGGAGTTGCCCTTCACCCGCAAGCCGATCTGCGGATAGACCACGCCATCGATCTCGAGATCGCCTTCGACGTAGGTGTCGACGTGGTTCGTATCGAAGCCGGAGGCGTCTGCGTCGGCCCGAATTTGGTCCAACGCCGCATCCGAGAGCACGAAGTGGAACTCGTGAATTCGGGCCGGATCGTAGAGCGTCGAGCCATCGCCGCTCTCGCTCGACCCCTCGCTCGAGTCCTCGCTCGAGTCCTCGCTTCCGTCGGCGCCGGTGGTGGAATCTTCGCCCAATTCGTCGTCCGACGAGCTGATGTCGTCCACGCACGCGCTGGCTGCGAACGCGGTGAAGATGGAAAGGGTGGCGAAGCGAAGGGGCTCAGGAAATTTCATCTGCGTGCCGGCATGTGCAAATGTTGCACTTCTGGCGCTCGCTCGGACGCGCTCGCATATGCGAGGCCGAGCGTGTCGAGCGTGGCGAGGGCGAGCGTGGCGAGAAAATGGATGGGCATCCGCGATCGAGTTCCGCTCGAGTCCCATTGCAGAAAGAGTGCCACCCTCTGCGCGCCTTCGATCGCTGGCGAATATGGTGCTCCGCGCGAGCGGCTCATGCAGGCATTGGCTTTGAAGTGCAAGCACTGCACTTTTCGACCTGATTTTGCGCCACCCTCGTCGTTCTGCGCCCCGTTGACGCTCGATCGACCGCCGTGCCATGCTCGCGGCGTGTCGGCTCGAGCACCGTCTCGCGCGCTCTCCTTGCGATCCCTGGTCGGCATTGCGGGCCTGGTCGTCCTCGCGGGGAGTCTGGTGTTCGTCGCGTGGCAGGCTCGAAAGGCGGCCTTGGACAACGCCCATGTCGCGCTCGAGTCCCGCCTCATCAATCGCTTGCACGCGGCGGACTTCCTCACCAACCTCCGCGATCGCGCGACCGCCGAATCTCTGATCTCGCTGCCCTCCGAGCCACCCGACTGGAGATGGACGCTCGACCACGATGGCCTCGTCATCGTCTCGACGTACGCGGAAGACCTGGGTCGACGACCGGGGGCCCCTCGCAGCGAGGGAATTCACTCGCCCATGCGCATCGTCGAGACCGCCGAAGGGAGGGCGTACGAGGTCTGCATGCCGACTCCAGGGCGCTTCTTCGAACCCGACTTCCCACCGCCACTTCCACCGCCCTTGGGCTCGCCCGGCGACTTCTTCGGGGATTCGCACGAATACTCGTGCACCTTGGCGTCCGTCGAAACCGGCCTGGAAGGGAGCGACGTCGCCAATCTACACTTTCGCTTCTCCGTCGCCATCGCGCTCGGCTTGTTGATGCTGGCGATTTATGTCGTGGGCGACGGCATTCGCACCAATCGATTGCGAGCCAGCCACGCCCAGCGTGTCCACCTCCAAGAGCTCGGCCAACTCGCGGGTGTATTGGCCCACGAGATTCGAACCCCGCTCGCGGCCTTGCGTGGCTACGCACAATTGCTCGAGGAGCGGACCGACGCCAGCTTCAGCGAGCGCGGCTTGGTCGAGCGAATGGTCGAACAAACCAGCCGCGTCGCCCGATTCGTCGACGACCTGGTCACCTTCGCCCGGCCGACGCCGCCGCGCTTCGTCGAATTCGATCTCGTCACGCGGATCCATCGCGCGATCGAGCGCGCCTATGCGAGGGCGAGCGAGGCCGACGTTCGCCTGATCTCCGAGTGTCCCGAGCGATTGCTGATTCGCGCGGACCCCGACCACATCGACGCCGTGCTCGACAACCTGCTCAACAACGCGATTCAGGCCTCGCCCGCGGGCGAGGTCGTGACCGTCATCGCCGACAGTGCGGGCGACGAGGTCGTGATCGACGTGCGCGATCGTGGCCCGGGGGTGCCGCTCGAGGAACGCGAGCGAATCTTCGAGCCCTTCTTCACCACGCGCGCCTCGGGCACGGGGCTCGGCCTGGCCATGGCGCTCAAGAGCGCCCGCGAGCACGATGGCAGCCTGCGCGTGATCGACTCTCCGGGCGGCCTCATCATTCGTGTCACGCTCCCCCGGCGAGGGACTCCATGAGCGCGGACATGACGACCATCTTGATCGCCGAGGACGACGCGGCGCTGCGTGAGCTCCTGTGCGAGATCCTCAATCGCGACCACCACGTGATCGCGGTCGCGGACGGCCTGCGCGCCCAACGAATCCTCGCGGAGCAGCCCGTCGACGTGGTCGTCAGCGACGTTCGAATGCCAGGGGCCGACGGCATCGCGTTGCTCGGCGCGGCGCAGGCTTTGGCGAGGCCGCCACCCGTCATCTTGTTGACGGCCTACGGCACGATCCCGCAGGCGGTCGATGCGATGCGGCTCGG
>JAMHUH010000562.1:0-21455 GCA_035904925.1 Nannocystaceae bacterium | reverse complement strand
GGGACCAGACCGCGTCTATCTGATCGCTGAAGGCGTCGCAGCGCTCGCGCGAGCTCGGCTCGGGCTTGGAGATCCACCAGCCCAGCGTCGCCGCGGCGCAGAGGCTCAGGCCGAGCCCCGCGGCGCCGACGATCCGCCGACCCCGTCCGCGGCCGCGCTCGATCGCGGCGACGAGCTCGTCCATGTCGGCGAAGCGCTGCTCGGGATCCGACGCCAGCCCGCGGACCAGGATCGGCCGCAGCCAGCTCGGCAGCTTCGGCGCGCGCGGAGGCTTGCGGGTCGCGTCGAGCAGCTGCGCGAGCGACTGACCTGCGAAGGGCCGCTGGCCGGTGAGCGCCTCCCAGAGCGCGACACAAAACCCGAACTGATCACTCTTCGCGCTCGCGCGTCCGCCCCGGAGCTGCTCGGGCGCCATGTAAGGCGGCGTACCCATGATCGTGCCGGTGCCGGTCAGCGGATCGAGCGTGGCGCTCTCGGGTCGCTCGCTCGTCGCTCGCTGCGAGGCGTCGGCGAAGGAGTCGAGCGTGTCGTGGAGATCGTCGAGCGAGAGCGCGGCCGCGATCCCGAAGTCGGCGACGCGAACGATCCCGTCGTCACCGACCAGCACGTTGTCGGGCTTGAAGTCGCGGTGGACGATGCCACCCGCGTGTGCAGCCGCGAGCCCACGGGCGGCCTGCAAGTAGGCGTCGATCCGGGCCCGCGCGCCGTGGCGCTCGTCCTCTTGCCAGCGGCGCAGCGTGGTCCCCGGGACGAACTGCATCGTCAGGTAGGTCGCGCCGTGGTGGCTGCCGACGTCGTGGATGTGGACGACGTTGGGGTGGTCGAGCTTGGCCAGCGCCTGGGCCTCGCGCTCGAGTCGGGCGTGGAGCCGATCCGCGGCGACGCCCGGGGTCGGGCGGACCAGCTTCAGCGCGACTCGCCGACGCAGCCGCTCGTCCCAAACCCGGTAGACGACACCCATCGCGCCGCGGCCGAGCGTCTGCTCGACCCGATAGCGACCGTCGAGCGTCGGCCGCTCGGTGGCGGGGACCAGCCCGAGTCGGACCCGAAGTCGCGCGTACTCCAGCGCGATGTCGTCGGCAGCCTGCATTCCCAACCATGTGACACGGCCAAGCGGATCCGTTGAGCTTCGGTTGTTTTTTCTGCTTTCGGGGTTCGCGCCAGTCCTCGCCCCCAAGCCTTGTAAATCGCGGGGCGCTGACACTAGGATGCCGGGCTCGGATGGCCAAGACCACGCCACACCCCGCCTCGCCCGAAGCTCGCAGCGAGGTGGTGCTCGGCGTCATCGGCGGCTCGGGTCTCTATGGAATGGACGAGCTCGAGGCGGTCGAGCGAGTGGCGATCGACACGCCCTTCGGCCCGCCCTCGGCCCCCTTCACGGTCGGCCGCCTCGCCCGCCCAGCCGGGCCGCCGGTCAAGGCCGTGTTCCTGCCCCGGCATGGGGTCGGCCATCTCGCGATGCCGGGCGAGATCAACTATCGCGCCAACATCCACGGCTTCAAGCAGCTCGGGGTCACCCACCTGCTCAGCGTCTCGGCGGTCGGTTCGCTGCGCGAGGGGATCGCACCGGGTCACCTGATCACGCCCGACCAGTTCATCGATCGCACCCGTGGGCGCGAGCAGACCTTCTTTGGGGCTGGCTGCGTCGCCCATGTCCAGCTCGGTGATCCAACCGACGATCGCCTGCGTGCGCTGGTCGGTGATGCGGCCAAGGCCGCGCTCGCGGGCAGCGTCGAGCAGCTGCACGAGCGCGGCACGCTGATCGTCATGGAGGGCCCGGCGTTCTCGACCCGGGCCGAGTCCAACCTCTATCGCCAGTGGGGCGCCGACATCATCGGCATGACCGCCTGGCCCGAGGCCGCGCTCGCGCGCGAGGCCGAGATCGCCTTCGCCGTGCTCGCGACCTCGACCGACTACGACTGCTGGCACCTCGACCACGACGAGGTCAGCGTCGACTCGGTGTTGGCGGTGCTTCACGCCAACGTCGCGCGCGCGCGGGCGATCGTGGTCGAGCTGGCCAAGCGGCTGCCTCGAACCTGCGCCGAGCTGCCCTGGCCGCGCGCGCTCGACCACGCGCTGATCACCGATCCCGGCAAAATCCCCGCCATCACCCGCGAGCGGCTCGATCTCATCGTCGGCCACCACCTCGCTCGTCCTTAGTCGTCGTACCTCGAAGAGATCGATCTCCCTCATGCAAACGAGCAGCAAGCTGGTCGTCGTCGGCAGCGTCGCCGTCGACTGGATCATCACCCCGGTCGCCGAGCGACCCGAGAGCGTCGGCGGAGCCGCCGTGTTCTTCTCGATGGCGGCCTCGCCCTTCGCCCCCGTCCAGCTGGTCGGTGTGATCGGCGACGACTTCCCGAGCGCCGCGATCACCGACCTCGAGCAGGCTGGGGTCGATCTCGCCGGGCTCGAGCGGACCGAGGGCCTGACCTTCCGCTGGAAGGGCCGCTACCACGAGAACATGAACCAGCGCGACACGCTGGAGACCCACCTCAACTGCTTCCAGGACTTCGCGCCGAAGCTGCCCGAGAGCTACCGGTCGAGCGACTTCTTGTTCTTGGCCAACATCCAGCCGAGCCTCCAGCTCGCCGTGCTCGAGCAGATGGCCAAGCGTCCGCGCCTGGTCGGGCTCGACACGATGAACCTGTGGATCGACATCGCCCACGACAAGCTGGTCGAGGTGCTCGCGCGGGTCGACGTGCTCTTGATCAACCGCGAAGAGGCGCTGCAGCTGACCGCCGAGACCAACCTGGTCCGCGCGGCCAAGCAGATCCGCGCGATGGGGCCCAAGACCCTGGTCATCAAGCAGGGCGAGTACGGAGCGCTCTGCTTCGGGCCCAGCGACGACGACGTGTTCTCGGCGCCCGCCTTGCCGCTGGCCGAGGTCGCCGATCCGACCGGCGCGGGCGACTCGTTCGCGGGCGGCTTCATGGGCATGCTGGCCAAGACCGGCGATCTCTCGCCGACCAGCGTCCGCCAGGCGATCATCTGGGGCTCGACGATGGCCAGCTTCTGCGTGCAGGGCTTCTCCTACGATCGTCTGCGCGGCCTGAGCCGCGACGAGATCGAGGCGAGGTACCGTCGCTTCGTCGAGCTCAGCCGCTTCTGAGCGCGGGTACACTCGCCTCGGTGACGGATCTCGCCCCCGCGATCTGGTGGGTCTACCTGCTGCGCTCGGCCGCCGGTCGATCCTACGTCGGGATCACCAACGATCTCGACCGGCGGATCGCCCAGCACAACGGAGAGCGGCCTGGCGGCGCCAAGGCGACTCGCGCAGGTCGACCCTGGCAGATCTTGCGTCGCTGGGGCCCCTACGCGCACGAACGCGCTGCGCGACTCGAGTTCGAGCTCAAGCAGCGGCGCGGCGACGCGCGGCTGAGCTGGGAGCCGGCAGCCGAGTGACCACTTCGCGAGCTTCTTCGCGAGCTCGCCGCTCCAGAGCCCCGCGGCCGATGCCGCACGGGTATGCCAGCCCACGATCTGCCCCGCTCCTCGCCGATTGCATGCTTTCATGGACAGAATCGGGCCAGTGTTGATAACAAGGCGGACGCGGCCGGCCCGGCCGCAGAGGTTCCAGTGAGCGACGACACCACTTCGCGTTGGGTCCCTGATCTCCCCGCCAGCCTCGGGCGCATCACCCGGGCCAAGCCCAAGATCCTCGTGGTCGAGGACATGGACGTTGTGCTCGAGACGTACCTCCGAACCTTGCGCAGCGCGGCCTACGACGTCGTCGGTGCCGCGAGCAAGGTCGAGGCTCTCCAGGCGCTCGCCGAGCACCGCGACTTCGATGCCGCGCTGCTCGACTTCTCGTTACCCGACGGCACCGCGCTCGATCTCGTGCCGGTGCTGCTCGACGCCAAGCCCCTATGCAAGTCCTTGGTCGTCACCGGCCAAGACGACGAGGACGTGCCCGCCCAGCTGATGAGCGCGGGCGCCCACGGCTACATCCAAAAGCCGGTCGAGGACGCGACCTTGCTCGCGGGCATCGGCGCGACCGTCCGCGCGACCCAGTCATGGCGGGTCGCCTTGGGCCAAAAGTCCGGCTCCGACCTGCCCTCGGCCGAGGACGAAGAGCTGCTGCGCTTCGAGTCCGAGCCGATCAGCTTCGACATCCGCCACGCGCTCGCCCGCGTCCAGTACATCGCCGGGCTCAGCCCAGTCCAGACGATCACCGCGTGGCGTCTGCTCTGGGGCGACCCCGATCAGCGGATCGCCGAGCTGCTCGGCTGCACCAAGCGAACGGTCAAGTATCACGTCTCGCAGGTGCTGGCCCGGACCGGCGCCCGCTCGCGCTCGGATCTGCTTCGCGTCCTGCTCGAGGACGCGGGCGTCGAAGATCCTTGGGCGAAGAGCTG
The DNA here is from genome assembly GCA_035904925.1 of Nannocystaceae bacterium. GTDB lineage: Bacteria > Myxococcota_A > Polyangia > Nannocystales > Nannocystaceae > Plesiocystis. The sequence continues at coordinate 17,097 of JAMHUH010000562.1, read as the reverse complement.
AGTCGCGAGACCAACGCGATCAAAGCGAGGCCGCTTCGAAGCGGCCTCGCGCTGTCTTGTCCGGCTCCGCGCTCAGGTCGATTTCACGTGTCGGACCAAGTAGTGGTAGGCGCGCGGCAAGAAGCGATGCAGCTGCGCGGCGAAGATCTCCTTGGCCCCGCCGATCAGCACCTCGGGTCGCTCGCGGGCGATCGCGTCGGCGGCTCGGCGGGCGAACTCCTCGGCGCTCATCGCCTTGGCCTGCGCTTCACCCATCTGGGCGAAGGTCGTTCCGTCGCCCTTGAGCGAGTTGACCGTGATGTCGGTCCGCACGAAGCCCGGACAGATGACGGTGACCCGCAAGCCGCGGTCGTGGACCTCGGCCCGCAGCGAGTCGAAGAAGCCGTGCAGCGCGTGCTTCGAGGCCGAGTAGGCCGTCCGCAGCGGGGTCCCGATCTTGCCCGCGACCGAGCTGATCACGACGATGTGGCCCTTGCCCCGCGCGAGCATGCTGGGCAGCACCGCCTTGGTCAGCCCGACCGTGCCCATGTAGTTGACCTCCATGATCCGCCGGTCGACGTCGATCAACGTCTCGGTCGCCGTGCCCCGCTGGCTGATCCCGCCGTTGTTGAGCAGCAGGTCGACATGGCCGAAGCGATCGAGCACCTGCTTGGTCGCGCTCGCCAAGCTCGCGGGGTCGGTCAGATCGAGGGGTAGGACCAGGTGCCGCTCGGGCTGGTCGCAGCGGCCTTGGACCTGCTCGAGCTGCTCGGCGCGGCGGGCCGAGAGCACCAGCGTCGCCCCGCGGCGGGCCAGCTCGTACGCCAGCGCCTCGCCGATCCCCGAAGAGGCTCCCGTGATCCAGACGATCTTGCCCGTGTAGTGGCCCATGATCGCGCGCATGGTGGCGCAGCGTCGTCGAGCTGGCAAGCGGCCGGCGTCGCGTGCGGGCGCTCGCACCATCGCTTGGCGGCGCCGCGATCGAGCCATGGCAGGATCACGCGAGCATGGACGAAGCGCCCGACAACCTCGTCGCTCTGCGTGACGCTCGTCAGCGAGCCGAAGCGCTCGTGGCTCAGCGCTACGGCGAAGACCTGATCGACGCCGATCAGCTCGATCGCCGCATGGAGCTGATCGCCAACGCCCGCGTCATGGCCCAGCTCGAGCATGCGATCGCCGACCTCGTCGACCCCGGCACCACCCCCGCGAACGCGCTCGTCTCGATCTCGACCCCGACCAGCCACGCCCTCGCCCTGCGCCCCAGCGTCGCCCTCGCGCGCCCCGATCAGGTCCCCGCCGAGCGCAGCCTGACCTGCATCTTCTCCGCCCTCGAAGGTCTCGGCGCTGGCCCGCTCGCCCATCGCACCAAGCTGACCTGCGTGTTCGGCAGCGCCGAGATCGACCTACGCGACAACGAATTCGGCCCCGGCGCGACCCAGCTCGACCTCCAAGTCCTCTTCGGCGCCGTCGAGATCCGCATCCCCCAAGGCCTCCCCGTCATCGTCGACGCCTCCGTGATGCTCGCCAGCATCGAGCGCCAAGGCACCATCCCCAACGCCCCCCGGACCCCCGACGAACCCCACCTGCGCATCACCGGCTTCATCTTCGCCGGCTCGATCGAGATCGAAGAACGCCTGACCGGCGAGTCCCGCCGCGAAGCCCGTCGCCGCCGCCGTCGCGAACGCAAACGAGCCAAGTCCGAGCAAAAAGCCCTCAAACGAGGCTGACCGAATCTCCGACTCCGACTCCGACTCCGCTCTGCGACTCCGACTCTCCCCGATCTCCCCGAGCCTGCCCCCCCTTCTCCCGTCGACTGCAACGAGGCGGAGCCAGCCCCCGAGCACAAAGGCGCGCGGGGGGAAGGAGGGTCCCTCCGAACCGAGTCGAGCCCCTCCCTTCACCGCGAACGCCAACGAGCCGCCCAAGATCGCAACCACAGCGAGGGCACCCAAAATTCGAAGGGCGACGTGTCTGAGGTGAGCGGGGGACCCTCCTTCCCACCGTGAAGCCCGTCCATCGTCCGAGCGATCACCCGCGAAGGATCCAAAAAGCGATCACCCGCGAAGGATCCGACCTCAGCGAGAAATCCACCCAGCCAGCGCCCGCACCCAACGACGCGGCAAAAACCGCACCCCAACCACGCCAAGCCAATTCAACACCCCGGCGACCGCGACGACCCGCCCGCGCAGCATCGCCCGATACCCATGCCGCGCGACCGCAGCCGCGTCCGCGACTCCAGCCTTGAAGAGCCGCGTATGCCCGATCGCCGCGACCTCCGCGAAGCCCGTCGCCGTCGCGCCCGGACAGTGGGCGGTGACCGTCACGCCGGTCGAGCGCAGCTCGTAGGCCAGCGCCTCGGAGAAGTGGAGCACGAACGCCTTGCTGGCGTAGTAGGTCGCCATGTAGGGCCCGGGCTGAAACGCCGCCGTCGAGGCGATGTTGAGCACCCGACCAAAGCCACGCCCGATCATGCCAGGCACGACCCGGTGGGTCAGCTCGACCAGCGCTCGACAATTCACGTCGATCATCGCCAGCTCGCGCTCGCGCGGCAGCGTCCAGAACTTGCCCTGGCTGCCGAAGCCAGCGTTGTTGACCAGAAAGTCGATGGTGATGCCCTTGCGCTCGAGCCCCTGGATCAGCGCCGCAGGGGTGGCCGGATCTTCGAGGTCGACCGCGACGATCTCGATGCTCAGCCCGGGTCGGGCCAGCTCGGCCGCGAGCGCCTCGAGTCGGTCGCGGCGGCGGGCGACGAGCACGAGGTCGTGGCCATCGGCGGCGAAGAGCCGGGCGAGCTCGAGCCCGAGCCCGCTCGAGGCCCCGGTGATCAACGCCCTGCGCTTGGTCGCGCTGGCCATCAGCCCTCGTCGCGCTCGCCCAGCGAGGCGCGCAGCCGGGCCGCCCAAGTCTCGAAGTCGGTGGTCGTGCTCTGGCGCAGGGCGTCGCTCTCGGCCAGCTCGGCGATCAGCTCGTCGAGCCGGATCCGAGCTCGCTGCAAGCGACGCTTGATCGTGCCCTCGGGCGCCTCGACGACCTCGGCGATCTCGCGCACGCTCAAGCCCTCCCAGTAGTGCAGCTCGAGGGCGATCTGCATGTCGATCGGCAGGCTGCGCATCGCCAGCAAGAGCAGCCGCTGCTCTTGATGATCGGCGAGCTGGCGAGTCGGCGACGCGAGCCCGAGATCGGCGACCGACTGCTCGCCGATCTCGACCACGGCGTCGCGCCGCTGGCGATCGCGGATGTGGGTGTAGAGCCGGTTGCGGGCGATCGTGAACAGGTAGGTGCGGAAGCTGGCGTCGCCCCGGAACACCTGCTTGCCCTTCACGCAGCCCATGAAGGTCTGCTGGGTCAGGTCCTCGGCCGCGTCGTCGACCTTGCTCCGAAAGAAGCGATAGATCGGATCGAAGTGGCGCTCGAAGAGCTCGCGCCCGGCACGTTCGTCGCCACCGCGCCAGGCTTCGAGCAGCTCGACATCGGTGGCGGACATGATCGCGGTTCAGCGAACGCGGTAGATGATGCGGCCCCGGCTGGGGTCGTAGGGCGTGACGGCGACCTTGACGTGGTCGCCGAGCACCACCTTGATCCTGAACTTGCGCATCTTGCCGGCCAGATGCGCGATGACCTTGTGGTCCTCGTCGATCGTCACCCGAAACATGCCGCCGGTCAGAACCTCGGTGACGACGCCGTCGAACTCGATGTGGTCGTCCTTGCTCACGCGCCGGAGGTTAGGGGCGCGACGCCTCGCCGCGCAAGGGCGTTCGCTACTCGCTCAGCGCACCCCGGCTTCCAGGAGCGTCGCCGCACGGGCAGTGTTGGGCGATCGCGGGCAGGCGCATTGGCGCGGGCGTCGACTCACCCGATCGGAGGGCTGGGATCGACGACGCGCGATCTCCTGCGCTCCCGCTCCGGCTCGTATCGACAACCAAGCAAAAAGCCCTCGCGCAACCAGCGCGAGGGCTCCCCCGACTCCGAATCCCGTCCGTGCTCAGTTCGGCTTCGCGGTGCCGATGAAGGCCGCGGTCTGGTGGTTCAGCGTGTCGGTCAGCAGCGCGTCGATGTCGGCCTGCGCGAGCGAGCCGACCTCGGCGAAGTCGACCCCGTCGAAGAAGCGGTCGTAGGTCTTGGCGACGGTCAGCTTCTTGCTGACGAACTCGCTGTCGCCGACGTGGAAGGGGTCGCCACCGTCGACCTCGCTGATGTCGACGTCGACGTCGATCGCGAGCTCGGTCTTCCACACGAACTCGACCATCTGCTCGCCCTTGATCGCCGTGCCAGCCAAGTAGACGGTGCTGCCGACCGCGTCGGGGTTGTCCATGCCGCCATCCGAGGGCCCGTACTCGACCAGCAGCGAGCAGTAGCTGCCCTCGGTGGCCCGGACCCCGCCGACGCCGAGGACCTCGTAGTCGCCGTGCTCGGGGATGTTCTCGGCCAGCGCGCCCCAGTACATCTCGACGTCGAAGCGCTCGCCGTTGCACGCGTGCAGGCTCAGCGCGGTGGTCGTGACGTAGGCGTCGTCGAGGTAGACCTCCCAGCCCTGGTCGTTGGCGAAGACCAGCTGGCCGCCGTTGCGCTCGGGCAGGTCACCCTGCGAGTCCGGCGTGCCGTGGGTGGTCGCGAACATGTCGACGATCACCGAGCTCTGGCTGAGCGAGTTGAAGAAGTCGTCGATGCAGCCGGTGCTCGAGCCCAGGATCGGGAGGAGGAGCAGGGCGGTGAGGGAGGGAAAGCGGCGGGTGGACATGGCGAGGAGCGGGGGGAGCGGAGGGGAGGGCGAGAGCCAACCGATGGGCCGGTCTTTGGATCAGCGCTGGCCCCTCAGTTAAGCTCCATTACCAGAAAGGACGCAAGAAAAATGTCGACGAGAAATGCGCGAAAGCGAACAAATTGTGGCCAAAGGGACATGCGTTTCGTCCGGAGATCACTCATGGGGAGTCAAAACGCCCCTCTTTTCGCGCGATATCGATCAATTCGGGTCATGAAAGCGCTCAAAACCCTATCCAGGAGCCTGGATTTTGCGCGTTTTCGAGGAGGCGATCTCTCGGGCGAAGTAGTCTAGTGAGTTGTGTCCGTGGCGCGCGGAGATGTTACTTCCGGGCCTGCGGGCCGGCGGACCTCGTGCGAAAGTCCGCTCGGATGGTCGGGCAAGCACGCACATTGCTGTTCCTCTCTATCGGTCTCGTCGTCGGTTTCGCCTGCACGAAGGGCGCACCCGAGACGACCGTGATGGCGCCTCCCGGCGTGGCGGTCGCGAGCGCGGGCATGGACCTTCCGGCCTGCCCCAACGACACGGCGGGCGACGCCGAGGCCCAGGCCAAGACCAAGGGTCCTTGCGCGTGGAAGGTCGACGATCCGCCCGGCGACGAGCAGCAGGTTGCGATCGACACGACGACCGGCACCTGGATGAACCTCGATCTCAGCCCCGACGGCCAGACGATCGTGTTCGACATGCTCGGCGATCTCTATGTCCTGCCGATCGCGGGCGGCGACGCCGTCGCGCTGACCTCCGGGATCGCCTGGGACATGCAGCCGCGCTTCTCGCCCGACGGCAAGTGGCTGGCCTTCACCAGCGACCGGGGCGGCGGCGACAACATCTGGGTCCTGCCCTTCGCCGAGGGTCGAGCCACGGGCGAGGCCAAGCCGATCACCAACGAGGACTTCCGCCTGCTCAGCGCGCCCGCGTGGTCGCCCGACGGCGAGTACATCGTCGGGCGCAAGCACTTCACCTCGCGGCGCAGCATCGGCGCCGGCGAGATGTGGCTCTACCACCGCAGCGGGGGCAAGGGCGTGCAGCTGACCGAGAAGCGGACCGAGCAGAAAGACTCCGGCGAGCCGGTGTTCTCGCCCGATGGTCGCTACCTCTACTTCTCGGAGGACATGACCCCGGGCGGCGCCTTCGACTACAACAAGGATCCCAACGGTGAGATCTATGCGATCCGCCGGCTCGACTTGCGTGAAGGTCGGCTCGAGAGCTTCGTGCGTGGGCCCGGCGGCGCGGTCCGGCCGACGCCCTCACCCGACGGCAAGCTGCTCGCCTATGTCCATCGCGTCCGGCTGAAGTCGGTGCTGATGGTCCGCGACCTCGAGTCGGGCGCCGAGTGGGCGGTCGACGACACGCTCGATCGCGACATGCAAGAGACCTGGGCGATCCACGGCGTGTACCCGCAGATGGACTTCACGCCCGACTCGCAGACGATCGTGTTCTGGGCCGGCGGCAAGCTGCATCGGGTCCCGGCGCGCGGCGGCCCCTCGGTCGAGATCCCCTTTCACGTCGTCGATCAGCGGGCCGTCAGCAAGGCCGTGCGCTCGCCGGTCGAGGTCGCGCCGGCCAAGTTCGACGTCAAGCTGCTGCGCTGGCCGCAGTTGACCCCCGATGGCAGCAAGGTCGTCTACACGGCGCTCGGCAAGCTCTACGTGCGCGACATGGCCAGCGGCCAGGTCCGCCGTTTGACCACGCAGAACGATCATCACGAGTTCTATCCCTCGCTCTCGCGCGACGGCAAGCAGGTCGTCTATGTCGCGTGGGACGACGCCGAGCTCGGCTCGATCAAGGTCGTGCCGATCGGCGGTGGCGAGGGCAAGACTGTCAGCCCGCACCCGGGCCACTACGTCGAGCCCGTGATCTCGCCCGATGGCAAGACCTTGGTCTATCGGCGAGCCAGCGGCGGTGGGCTCTTCTCGCCGCGTTGGTCGCGAGACACCGGCGTATTCGCGCTGCCCCTCGATCTCGCCAGCAAGCCCAAGCGCGGGCGCAAGGCCGACGCAGGCGCGGCCTCGGATCCGAGCGCGGCCGAGGTCCTGGTCAGCCGCAGCGGCGTGACGCCGCACTTCGGAGCGGCCAGCGACCGCGTGTTCTTGGTCGAGGACGGCGACGACGATGCCCGCGTGCTGGTCAGCATGGAGCTCGACGGCAACCAACGACGCGAGCACGCGCAGAGCAAGCGCGGCGAGGAATTCCAGGTCTCGCCCGACGGTCGCTGGCTGGCCTTCGTCGAGGGCTTCCGGGTCCATGTCGCCGCGTTCCCGACCACCGGGCGCAAGCTCGAGCTCGGGCCGGGCGGCGAGGGCTTGCCGGTCGGTCAAGTCAGCGAGCAGGCCGGGTGGTTCGTGCATTGGTCGGGCGACGCTCGCAAGCTGCATTGGGTGCTCGGGCCCGAGCTGCACACCCGCGAGCTCAGCGACGTGTTCGAGTTCCTCGCGGGCGCGCCAGCACCCTTGCTCACCGCCGCGCCCGAGGCCGCGCCCAAGGGCCCGGAGCCCGAAGCCGGAAAGGCCGAAGACGCCAAGCCCAAGAAGCCCGACCCGATCATCAGCAAGACCAACATCGGCTTTTCGATCGATCGACCGATCGCCAAGGGCAAGCTCGCGCTGGTCGGCGGCAAGCTGGTCACGATGAAGGGCGACGAGATCATCGAGCGCGGCACGGTGATCATCGAGGGCAACCGGATCACCGCGATCGGCCCCGAGGCGAGCGTGGCGGTCCCGGCCGACGCCAAGGTGATCGACGTCTCCGGCCACACCTTGATCCCCGGCCTCGTCGACGTCCACGCGCACGGCCCCCAAGGCGGGCGCGGGATCCTGCCCGAGCAAAACTGGCTGCACTACGCCGAGCTCGGCTTCGGGGTCACGACCGTGCACGACCCCAGCAACGACTCGCTCGAGATCTTTTCGTCGGCCGAGCTGGTCGCCGCGGGCATGACGGTCGGCCCGCGAATCTTCTCGACCGGCACGATTCTCTATGGGGCCGAGGGCTCGTTCCGGGCCGAGATCCAGACCCTCGACGACGCCCGCATGCACCTCGGCCGGATGAAGGCCATCGGCGCGATCTCGGTCAAGAGCTACAACCAGCCGCGTCGCGACCAGCGTCAGAAGGTCCTGCAGGCGGCGCGCGAGCTCGACATGATGGTCGTGCCCGAGGGCGGCTCGCTCTTCCAACACAACATGACCATGGTCATCGACGGTCACACCGGCGTCGAGCATGCGATCCCGGTCGCGGCCATCTACGACGACGTTCGCCAGCTCTGGGGCCACACCGAGGTCGGCTACACGCCGACGCTGGTGGTCGCCTACGGCGGCGTGTGGGGCGAGAACTACTGGTACCAGCACACCGAGGTCTGGGACGACGATCGCCTCTTGGCCTTCGTCCCGCGCGAGTACGTCGACGAGCGCGCGCGTCGACGCATGCATGTCGGCGAGGACGACTGGAACCACTTCGCCGCGGCCACGGTCGCGCACGAGCTCACCGACGCGGGCGTGCGGGTCAACCTCGGCGCGCACGGCCAGCGCGAGGGTCTCGGCGCGCATTGGGAGCTGTGGATGTTCGTGCAAGGCGGCATGACCCCGCATCAAGCCCTGCGCTCGGGCACGCTGAACGGGGCCAAGTACCTCGGCCTCGACGGCGACATCGGCTCGCTCGAGGTCGGCAAGCTGGCCGACCTCGCCATCATCGCCGGCGATCCGCTCGCCGACATTCGCGTGACCGAGCAGGTCCACTACACCGTGATCGACGGGCGGATCTTCGACGCCGCGACCATGGCCGAGCTCGGCAACCAGCCCCACGATCCGGCGCCGCTCTGGTGGCAGATCGACGGCAAGCAGCGGCCCGAAGGCGCGCTGAAGCTGCCGACCCACGGGGCCGGGGACGCGCGCAGTGAGCTTGGCGGCCACGCCTACTGCGGCGACTGAACCCTTGCGAGCATGACGGACATGATCACCTTCTCGCGTGCCGGCGGTGACGTGACGCTCGACGCCGACGCGCTGGCCAAGGTGCTCGCGGACTCCAGTCCCTAGAGAGCCTGGCTGGACGGGAACAAACTGCGCTACAACCAGATCATGCTGCGCCGCCTCGCAACGATCGCCCTCGCGCTCTCGCTCGTCCCGACACTCGCCGCGTGCGGCAAGAAGCCCGACGAAGCCCCCAAGGACGACGCCAAGGCCAAGAAGGACGAGGCCGCCAAGCAAGCCGAGGCTGCCAAGCAAGCCGAGCTCGAGGATGTCGCCACTGCGCCGCCCGGGACCACGCTTCCGATCGTGCCCGAAGATCCCGACGAGGTCGTGCTCGACGGCGCCGAGGATCGCTCCTGCGATCCCAAGGAGAAGGGCGCTTGTCTCGAGGGCGAGACCTGCATCGGTGGCCAGGGCTGCGAGGCCGTCTGGGAGTGCGACGCCGGGATCACCTGCAAGAAGGGCGTGCGCGAGTACTGCGGCTGTGACGGGAAGACCTTCGAGACCGAGTACGGCAACTGCCCGACGGCGAAGTATCAGTACCCGGGCCCCTGCAAGTGACGCGGATCGAAGCCGGCCGACCGGCCTAGTGAAAGCCGAATTCATCGGGAGGATCTTCAGCGTGCTGAGGATCCTCTCTTTTTGACTAGCTAAATTTAATTTTGAAAACCATTTTCGTTTTCATATAAGGTCTGGGTGCGACGAATCTCCAGCATCCTCTTGGTGACCTGCCTGTTTGCGTGCGCCTCCGATCCGCCGGCGAGCGTGGCGAGCGACACCGACCCGACGACTTCGAACGAGAGCGAGAGCGCGGCCGAGACCGCCGGCTCGGCCGAGAGCGCGGGCGACTCGACCAGCACGAGCGACCCCGAAGGCGCGGCCTGCCAAGCCGACCTGCAAGACTGCCCGGACGGCTACAAGTGCTTGCTCCGACGTGGCGCGGCCGACTGGGAGTTCGTCTGTCTACCGGTGCTCGCCGACAAGGGGGTGGGGGAGGCTTGCGAGCACGACGGCGTGATCGCGGGCACCGACGACTGCGACGCGAACTCGTGGTGCATCGGTCCCTTCGATCCCAACGGCAACCCTTGGGAGGGGCTCTGCTACCCCTTCTGCGTCGGAGGCGTGTGCGAGGCCAGCGACGATCGCTGCGTCGGGATCGGCAACTTGCCCGTCTGCGCGCCGATCTGTGATCCCTTGCTCGCGGGCTCCTGCGCGGGCGCGAACGAGGCCTGCATCTACCGCGCGCCCGATGGCTTCGTCTGCTTCCCCACGGGCCCCGAGGGCGCCTCGCTCGGCGAGCCCTGCGAGACCGCGGTCAGCTGCGAGGCAGGCTTGCACTGCTCGCCGCAGGTGGTTGGTTGCGAGGCCGACGCCTACTGCTGCACCGAGTACTGCGACGCGAGCGACGACTCGGCCACGTGCTCGGTCGAGGGCGCGGTCTGTGTCGCGATCGGTGCTGCGGATCCCGGCCAGGCCCACGTGGGCGCCTGCATTCAGCCGAACTGAGGTGGAGATCATGAAGCGAACGAGGGCCATGAAGTTCGATCCTTCCAGCCGGGCCTTGCTCAGCGCGCTGCTGCGCGAGATCGATGGTTGGTCGGTGGTCGAGCGCGAGCAGGGGCGCGCGATCGTGCTGCCGCTGATCGAGCAAGGCGGGGTCGTCGAGGCGCCGCTCGAGCTCGAGCTCGGCGTCGGCCGACTCGCGCTGGGCCAGCCATGTTGGCGCGGCTCGGGTGCTGCGACGCCGCTCTCGAGCGCCGAGCTGATCGCTCGCCTCGTCGCCGAGCCCTCGCTCGCGCAGGCGCTCGAGCTCTCACCCGCGCGGGCCGATCGCTTGGTCGCGCGCGTGCGGGCCAGCGCCGAGGCGCTCGCGGCAACTCTCGACGCCCGCGCCGGCGATCTCGATCGGATCTTCGCCGCCCCGCTCGACTTCCTCGAGGCCGAGCAGGGGCTCCTGCTCGGGCACTCCGTCCACCCCGCGCCTCGCCTGCGCGAGGGCATCGGGCCCGACGATCACGCGTGGGTGCCCGAGCTGCGCGGCGAGCTTCGGCTCTGGCTCTGGGCGGTCGCACGCGAGCGGCTCGAAATCGGCGGTGATCCGAGCGCGCTCGATCAGCTGATCGCCGATGACCCTGCGTGGGCCGAGCAAGCCGCCGCGCTCGGATCCGAGTTCGTGGTCGTGCCCTTGCATCCGCTTCAGCACCGCGCCTTGCTCGACGAGCCCGAGCTCGCCGAGGGCCTGCGGCGCGGCGAGCTGCGTCCGCTCGGTCCTCGCGGTCGAACCTGGTCGCCGACTTCGTCGCTGCGGACCCTTCATGCCGCGCACGCGCGTTGGATGATCAAGGCCTCGCTGCCGATCCGCCTGACCAATTCCACGCGTACGCTCGCGCAGCTCGAGCTCGACCGAGGCGTGCTGCTCGGTCGCCTGCTCGCCCAGCCCGAGCTCGAGGCGTGGGCGGCCCGCTTCGCCTGGTTTCGAATCCTGCGCGAGCCGACCTGGTTCGGCTTTGGTCCCTTGGCCAGCCGCTCGGCGCTGCGCGAGAACCCCTTTCGTTCGCCCGAGCCGGGGATCGAGCTGCTCGCGACCCTGCTGCAAGATGACCCGCGCAGCGGCGTCAGCCGCCTGGTCACGCGGCTGCGCAAGACCGGCGAGGCCACGCCCGCGCGGGCCCACGCGTGGTTCGAGACCTTCCTCGACCGCGTGCTGGTGCCGATCGTCGCGCTGCAAGCCGAGCAGGGCCTCTTGCTCAGCGCGCACCAACAAAATTTGATCCTCGACCTCGACGAGCAGCTCGTGCCCACGCGGGTGTGGTTCCGCGACGCGCAAGGCAGCGCCTACTCGAGGCTCGCGCTGCAGCGGCATGGCGAGCGCCTGCCTGGCCTGGCCAGCGCCTGCTTCGACGCGCCGCTGGCCGAGCGGGCCTGGTCCTACTCGGTCGTGATCAACGCGGTCTTCAACGTGATCGCCTCGCTCGTGCAGCTCCCGGGCGTGCGCGAGCGGGCGCTGCTCGGCCAGCTGCGCGAGTGCCTGCTCGAGCAGCGCGCGCGGCTGCGCGGCGACCTGCAGACGATCGACTACCTGCTCGACTCGCCGCGGCTGTGGACCAAGGCCAACGTGCGGGCCTTCGCGGGCGGCACCGACGAGGTCGCGCTCGCCGATCCCTCGACGATCTACTGCCCGCTCGCCAACCCGCTGCGCGAGGCCTCGCATGGGCATCATCGTCAGACCTTCGCGCCCGAGCCCCTCGCTCGGACCACGACCGGCGCGATCGAGCACCCGCGGCGTCCGATCGTGTCGAGCGATCGGCTCTACTGGCGCCGCTGTCCCGCGATCGATCGGACCTTCGTCCTGCGCAGCTTCGACCGCGAGCGCGACTTCGATCGCTTCTGCGCGTGGATGAACGATCCGGTGGTCGCGGAATTCTGGCAGCAGGCTTGGCCGCGCGAGCAGCTCTCGACTTGGATCGAGCAGCGCCTCGCCGACCCGCACGTGATCCCGGCGATCGGCAGCTTCGACGATCGACCCTTCGCGTACTTCGAAGTCTATTGGGCCAAGGAGGATCGCATCGGCGCCTACTACCCCGCCGCCGACCATGACCGCGGCTACCACATGGCGGTCGGTGATCCCGAGCTTCGCCATCGCGGCCATGGCCGGCACTGGTTCGAGTCCATGGCTCACTTTTGCTTCCTCGACGATCCCCGCACGCAGCGGCTGGTCGGCGAGCCGCGGATCGATCAGGCGAGGGTCCGCAGCTGGGCGAAGACCACGGCCTGGCGCGAGCAGGGCGAGATCCAGTTGCCCCACAAGCGCGCGGCGCTGATGGTCCTGACCCGCGAAGACTTCTTCGCCAGCTTCGAGGGCTGAACGATGGCGGGCGAACATCTGCGACTGGCTGGTGATCGGCGCGTGGCCCAGGCGATCGGCGAGCTGACCTTCGAGGGGTTCTTGCGGGCCCGGGCGATCGACTCGCAGGTCCACACGATCGATCTCGACCAGCGCGTGCAGTGGCGCTTTCGGGCGCGAGCGAGCGCGTGGGGAGGTGTCCATGTCGAGCCGGGATCGGTCGATCGCCGGGTCGACGAAGGCCCTTGGCAGCGGATCGACTCGCCCGCGCAGCTGGTCCTCGACGCGCGCCGAGAGCTGGGCGCGTCGGTCGAGGTCTTGGCCGAGTGGCTCGAGGAGATCCACGCCAGCGTGCTCGCCGAGGCCGAGCAGTGCGCCCGACTCTCGGGCTGGAGCGCGGCCCGCTTGGCGGAGCTCGAGGGGGTCGAGCTCGACCAGCGCCTCGACGGACACCCCAAGCTGATCGCCCATCGCGGTCGACTCGGCTGGGGCCTCGACGACCTCGCCAGCCATGCGCCGGAGTTCGGCGGGCGCGTGCGTCTGCATTGGCTGGTCGTCGCGCCCGAGTACGCGCGTCGCAGCGGCTTGGCGCGGGGGCCCGAGCAGGCCCTCGTCGACGAGAGCTGCGACGCGGACGAGCGGGAGCGTCTGACCGAAGCGTTGATCGCCCACGCGCCGGGCTTGGCCTCGACGGGCGTCTTGGTGCCGGTGCATCCCTGGCAGTGGCAGCGGCAGATTGCGGCGCAGTACGGTCGCCTGCTCGCGCGTGGGGCCATGGTCTCGCTCGGGCGCTTCGGCGATCGCTACGCGCCGCGGCTCTCGATCCGGACCTTGGCCAACCTCGATCGGCCCGCGCGGGCCGATCTCAAGCTCGCGCTGACGATCCTCAACACCTCGTGTTGGCGCGGGCTCGCGGCCGAGCATGTCGAGCAGGGCGCGAGCATCGGCGCGGCCTTGCACGAGCTCGTCGTGCGTGACCCACTCTTGCTCGGCGCGGGCGTGCGGGTGCTCGGTGATCTCGGCGGCATCCATGTCCCGCAGCCCGACTTCGAGTCGCTCGCGGGCGCGCCCTATCGCCTGCGCGAGCAGCTGGGCGCGATCTGGCGGACCAGCGCTCGCGCGCGCCTCGAGCTCGGCGAGGTCGAGATCCCCGCGGCTGCCCTGCATCAGACCGATCTCGCTGGCGAGCCTCTGCTGCGGACCTGGGTCGAGCGCAGCGGCGTCTCGCTCGAGCGCTGGCTGAGCGCCCTGTTCGAGCGCACGGCTCTGCCGCTCTTGCACCTCCTGGCCGGGCATGGACTCGGCGTGATCGCCCATGGTCAGAACCTCGGGCTGATCCTGCGCGAGGGCCTGCCGGTCGGGATGATCCTTCGCGACGTCCACGGTGACCTTCGACGGGCCACGCCGGGCGAATGGAGCGGAGCGCTCGCGCGGCTGCCCGCGCTGCCGCCCGAGCAGCTCGTCCACGATCTCTACACCGGCTACTTCGTCAGCGTGCTGCGCTTCGTCGCGCCGCTGGTCGAGCGCAGCTTCGGCATGCCCGAACTCGAGTTCTTGCGCCGCTTGGATCGCGCGCTCTCGGGCTACCGCGACGCCCATCCGGACGCGTGCGCGCGCTTCGATCTGTGGCGTCCGCAGATGGAGCGGATCTGCCTCAACCGCGCGCGCCTTCGTCCGGGCCACGGCGGCGGAGCGACTCGAGCGTCGCCGCAGCTCGGCCCACCGCTGCGCAACCCCTTGGCGGACTCGTTCTGGCGATCGGAAGGATGATGAGAATGACGAGCATGAACATGAATGACGAGGTCGATCTCGCGAGCGTGGGCATCGGGCCCTTCAACTTGAGCATCGCGGCCTTGGCCGACGAGGTGCCCGAGCTGCGGATGCGGGCCTTCGAGCGGCGGCCCTGCTTCGCGTGGCACCCAGGCTTGCTCTTTCCGGGCTCGCGGATGCAGACCTCGTTCCTCAAGGATCTGGTCAGCGCGGTCAGCCCGACCAACCGCCACTCGTTCATCAACTATTTGGTCGAGCGCGGACGCTTTCACGCGTTCTTGGCGGCCGAGAGCTCGGCGATCGAGCGGCGCGAGTTCGCCGACTACCTGGGCTGGGTCGCGCAGCGGCTGCCCTCGCTCCGCTTTGGCGTCGAGGTTCGCGAGCTACGGGCGAGCTCGGGCGGATTCGAAGTCATCCACGATCGCGGCCGCACCCACGCACGCCATGTCGTGCTCGGCACGGGCCGGGTGCCCGCGCTGCCCGAGTGCGCGCGGCCGCGGCTGGGCGAGCGCTGCTTTCATGCCATCGACGCGCTCGCGCGCACGATCGATGTTCGTGGCGCTCGGGTGGCGGTGGTCGGCGGCGGCCAGACCGGGGCCGAGATCCTGCTCGAGCTGCTGCGCGGGCGCTGGGGCGAGCCCGCGCGGGTGGATTGGATCTCGCGCCGAATGAACTTCGAGCCGCTCGACGAGAGCCCCTTCACCAACCATTTGTTCACGCCGGGCTTCGTCGCGACTTTCCACGGTCTCGACCAGGCCAAGCGCGCGGCGCTGCTCGAGCGGCACAAGCTGAGCGGCGACGGCATCTCGCTGGCCACGCTCCGCGAGCTGCACGATCGCGTGTACGAGCGGCTGGTCGCGGGCGAGGGCCCGGCGATCGAGCTGATGCCGGGCCGCGAGTTGATCGGGCTGGACGAAGGGAATCGTGGGTTCGAGCTCGCGCTCCACAACCAACTCGATGGCGCATCCGAGCCGGTCGAGGCCGACTGGGTGATCCTGTGCACCGGCTTGCGCGAGCAGCTGCCAGCTTGCGTCGAGCCTTTGCTGCCCGAGCTCGAGCTCGACGAGCTCGGCGCGCCGCAGGTCGGTGAGCGCTTCGAACTGCGCCGCCGCACGCGATCGGAGGGCCGGCTCTACATCGTCAACGGCGGTCGCAAGACCCACGGAATCGCCGAGTCGCAGCTGAGCCTGATGGCCTGGCGCTCGGCGGTGATCCTCAACGACGTGCTCGGGCGCTCGCGCTTCGTGGTCGAGCGCGAGCGGCAGCTGATCCGTTGGTCGAGCCGCGAGGCGGGCCGGTCGTGAGGCTCGGCGTCGTTGGCTTCGCGGTCGGCTGCACGGGCGTGTTGGCGGGTGCGCTGACGTGGTCGATCGCCGCGTGCTGGGCCGCGCCTCCGGTCGAAGGGGCGACGCTGGCGAGCGTGGCCTTCGTGCCGATCTGGACCGCGCTGACGCTCGGGTTGCTGGCGAGGGTGCGCGGCCGCGATGCTCGCGAGGGCGCCGCGCGTCGCCGACTGGTGGCGCTTCATTTCGAACTCGGCGGCGCGCTGGCCTTGGCCGCGATCGTGGTGTTTGGCTCGGGCGTGGGCGCGCTGCTCGATCGTTCGCTCGGCGCCTGGCAGACGACCCAGCCGGCGCGCGAGGTCCCGAGCTGGGCCGAGCAGCCGCTCGATCGCGTGCTCGCTTCGCTGGTCGAGGACAACCCGCACCTGCGTCGCGGCGAGCTGAGCTTGCGCCCCGCGAGGCCCGAGCAGCCGTGGATCCAGGCCGACTTTCGGGCCGCCGAAGGCGGCTGGAACCGCGTCGACTTCGATCCCGACACGGGCGCCGCGATCGCCCGCGATCGGCCTCCGCTCTGGGTCGCGCGCGAGCTGCATCGACGACTCTTGCTCCCGCCTTGGCTGGGCGAGAGCCTGCTCGGCTTGCTCGGCCTCGCGCTGGCGCTGGTGTTGCTCTCGGGGCTGGCGACGCGGCGTCGATGGCTTCGAAGTGCGCTGCGCAAGTCGAAGGCTCGCGCGCCGCTGGTGATGCGTCTGCATCAATGGATCGGCGTGGGCATGCTGACGCCGGCGCTGTTCTGGGCCTGGTCGGGCGCGCTGCTCGGGCTGACGATGATCGTGGTCCCGATCGTCGAGCGGGCGGCCTACTCGGGCGATCGCGCGGGCTTGATGCGCGACGTGCTGGCGGTCGAACGCCCACCCGTGGTCGACGAGGTCGCTGCGCTGCCCGACCTGCGCGCGCTCGCGATCTCGGGGTGTCCGCGCGTCGACGAGCACTTGGCGGGAGCGATGATCGATCGCGTGATCGTCCGGCATCCAGGCTTGGCCAGCGCGAGCGTGCGGGTCGATGTCGAGGGCGAGGGCTTGCGCTCGCGCGGCTCGTTCACGCGGACTTCGACCGGCGCGCTCTTGGACTGTCGAGCGCTCGCAGCCGCGGGCCCCGGGCTGCAGACGTTCACGCTCGCGTTCGTGCTGCACTTCGGCGAGTGGGGCCCGCGGGCCTGGGTCGAGCTCGCCTCCGCGCTGCTCGGGCTGGCCATGGTCGCGCTCGCCTGGCTGGGGGCGTTGGTCTTGATCCGTCGGCGCGAGCGGAGCGGCGCGCTCGAGGCCGCGCGACGCCTGCGACGCGGCTTGCTCGGGGTCGGGCTCGGGCTCTCGCTCGCGCTCACGAGCTCGCTGCTGCTCTCGCGCTTGCCCTCGCTCGCGCGCGCCGAAGACTTGGCGCTGGCGCTCTTCGTCTCGACTTGGGCGCTGGCGTTGGTGCTGGCGCTCGGCGGCGAGCTCGAGC
>JAMHUH010000561.1:0-4096 GCA_035904925.1 Nannocystaceae bacterium | reverse complement strand
GGCCGAAGGCTATCGCTGAGCGAGCCGCGGGTCGGTGCTGCGCAACTCGGCGTTGACGACCGCCATGAGCCGCGTAGGAAGTTCCGCTCCAACGTCGTGTGGATCTTGCCGGACTCGATCCTCGGCTTGACCGCGAAGAACGTGGTCGGGGTCGTGCGCGCGAGCAACGGGCGGCGCTGAGCAACGCTCGAGACTATCGCTGAGCGTCCGTCATGCGCTCGACTAGCTCGGCGAGCGGTGACCAGAGCTCGGGGTCTTCACCGGCTTGGCGTGCATGATCCAAGTCGGCTTTGGCGTGCTCGACGAAACGCGTCCGGATGATCGCGTCCTTGCGGGTCGAGGTCGCGTGCAGCACCAGCATCCGCATCATCCAGCGCGTGGACCCGTCTTGGTTGGTGGAGGCGGCCCAGATCGCTTCGGCGGCGTGCTCGAACTCGCGTAGACCCAACAGGTTCAGCGCATGAAAGGTCGCTGCACGCCACGTCGGATCGGCGGCATGTTCGACGAGCGCTTCGGGGCCTCGCTCGGCAAGCCCGACGCCTGCGAAGTAGTCGCGATAGGACGGTTGGGTAAACTCGTAGCGCGCGCTGGGATCGTCCCCGATGCGGCGAAGGATTCCCGAGCGTGCCTCTATGAAATCGAGCGTCTCGCTGCGGGGGAGGGACGCGGAGTCGCTCTGGGTGGAGATCAGCGTCATCGCGAGATCGACGAGCTGTTCGCGTTCCTCCGACTTCGGCCCGGGAACCCGCAGGAATATCTCTCGATGAGCATCCCAAGATCCGAGCAGGCGGTCCGTGATTTTGTCGATCCACCGGGTCAGATCGATCTCCCCGTGCGCCTCGTCGGGCTTGCTCAGCATTTGTAAGAAAAGCGGCGACGCGAGCAGTGCTTTCGCGCCTTCCGATGCGAGGCGCTCCATCACGACCTCGGGATCGTAGCCGAGCTTTCGCAGCCATGCCTCGATCGCGGCGCCGCCCAAGGGCAAGACCTCCGCTTTGGGCCACGGGGGCAAGGAGACATCGGGCAGGCGTCGCGTCGCCAACACCACACGAAGTCGCGGGTTTCGATCAACGAGCCGGGGGATTTGGTCGGCGAAGAACATCCGCGCCGCCGGAGCAACCTCGTCGAAGCCATCGACGAGCACGATCGCGGGTGCAGAATCAAACTGCCGCATGAGCCAAACGGTGCCAAAGAGGACCGCACTGGCCAGCATCGCCAAGATATCCGAGTCCCCGCGGGGCTGAATCAAATATCGTGCCAGGACCACGACCGGCAATTCGGCATCGCTGCACCCATCGAGTAATTCGTTGGCCCGCCGTGCGGCATGGCGAAGAAGCGCGGTCGACTTCCCCGACCCGGCGGGGCCCAGCAAGATCCCGCGCTCGACCTTGGCAAGCCAAGATTCGATACCCCGCGGCGCGTCCTCGCTCTCGACCTGAACCTGCAATTCGTCGACCTTGCTCGAAATCGATGCCAACGCGACCAGATAGTCGTGACGAACCCGCTTCTCCTCGTCTCCAGGGTCATTGACATACGCGGTGAGCGTACGCCACTGAAACAAATCCACGCACAGCCGCCGAAATTCATCCGCGAGCTCGGCAGGGATCCAGAGTACGATCGCCGCCGGTTGGTTGCTCAGCGTGTCGCGTAACAGGTTCATGCTGACGAGCACCTGCTCGTGTCGCTCGGCGCTCATCCGCTCGAGCCCGCTGACGAGCACGACCGGCCGCGAGGAGCCGCTGGCTGCGGCGACGCTCTCGGCGACGCTCGGCCCGAGGCGATCCAGTCGATGTCGAATCACTCGATCTGCGCCCACCGCCGCCTCGATCTCCGCCAACCCCTCGCGCGCCAAATAGCCGGGCCCGAACACCAAGACCAAGCTGAGCCGCTCGCCCAGGTCGACCGTCAGCCCGATCTCTTTCAGTGCGTCCGGCGTGATCGTCGACACCATGGGCTCCAGCGAGGTCACGCGCGAAGCAAGGGATGCGGCTCGAACCACACCCTTCCGTTGGTATAAGGCAGCACATAGCCCCAGAGCAGCAAGCGGTGCGCGTCGGGCTTGCCCGAGGGCTCACCGAGTTGCTCGACATGGCTGAGTTCGTCGCGCAGCATCGTGTTGAGGCTGACATCCATGTCTTTGCGAAGCTCGTCACGAGCGATTCGCACGTCCTGCTCGGCGATCCGGGCCGCGTCACGCTTGAGCGTGCTGCGAATCGAGCGATTGATGAGGTGGACCAAATCACGGACCAAGCCACCCGACGAATCAATCAGCAATTCGAGCGATTCGTCCTCGAAGACGTCGGCAATCCCGAACCCGCGCGCGTCGAGCCGAAGTTCGACCAACTGGCGCAGGCACAGGCGATCTTCCTCGATTCGCGTCGCTTCGATCGTCACGCCCTCGACCCGCGGCGCGTGGACCACGAAGTTCGACAAGCGGACCCGCCGAAAGTGATCGCCCGTGGTCTTCCACTCGGGCGCGAGCATCAAAGTGATCGGCCCGGTGTAGATGATCACGCAGGCGGGTTCGCACAAGGTCCGCGCGGTCACGAAGAGATCGCGGATCTTCGTGAGCTCCAGCAATTTGTCGAGACCATCGACGAGGATGACCGGCGGCCGATAGGCGCTCCGGACCTCCTGCAAGATGAGATCGAGCGCCTCGAGCAAGCGCTGCAAGTCGGCCTCGCCCTCGTGCAAGGGACGCGTCTTGCCTCCGAGCGCGGAGGGTCGTTGGCGTCGGGCCTGCCCCGCCGTCTTGGTCGCTGCGGCCACCACCTTGCCGGCACCCGGCACGACGAGGTCGCCGAGGAACAACGCGACGCCCTCGAACACCGAATGGAGGTCGAGCTCTCGATCGGGCACGAGCCCCGCGAAGGCCTTGATCAGCCGATCTTGGGAGTCCGCCGCGATCTCGTGGCCCCACAGTTCGCGCGCGGCCTTGACCGTCGCAGCGCCGATCAAGAACACGATCTCGGCAGGTTGCAGCATGTCGACCCGCGCGACCGAGTTCGGCAAGTCCAAGGGCACGACGGCGTAGTCCTCGCGCAACCGAGCGGCGAGCTCGAGCAGCTCGCTGCTCTTGCCGCAGCCGACCGACCCGGTGATCACCCACTTACCGAGCGGATCCAGGCCAAGCTGCAAATCTTCGAATATCGTGGCTGCGCTCTCGCCCCGGCGCTCGACGAACTGAGCGAGGGTCGCCTGTGAGACTGGCTCCGCGGGGTCGAAGTCGCGGTATAGCTGGACCAGCTCCGGCCGGGAGGGCATGCCGGAGGATAGCAGCCGCGAAGACCCAGCCAAAGCGATGCCAGACTCGATCCTCGGCTTGCTCAGCGCCGGCGCTGAGCGTCAGCCCGCGCAGGCGCCCGAGGCTTCGAGCTTGGCCGCGCGCAGCTGCTCGAGCCCGACCACCACCGCTCCGCTCGCGACGACCGCCTGGATCAACGCCCGCGCGGCGTCGGGATCGATCCGATCGTGCGCGACATAGACCCCACCGCGGCGTCCGGCCTTGCGCGCGGTCTCGGCCACGCGGAGGGGGTCCATGCGATCTTCGGGCGCGAGCGCGGGGTCGGAGTCGCCGCTGCCGTGGTTCCACATGACCACGCTGAGCTGCATGCGATTGACGACGCGAGCGAAGGCTTCGCGCTCGTCGGTGGTCCAGCGCTTGCCGACGTAGGGGTTGCCGCCGGGCGGGCGGACCCACGCCAGGGTCAGCGGCCGCTCGTCGGCAGCGAAGCCGCGCTCGTCGAGCAGGGCGCGATGGCGAAGTCGCAGCTCGGGCATCGCCGCGAGCTGGTCGGCTCGCTCGGCGGTCCAGCGCAGGCCCGCGAACACGCGCTGGTCCATCGCCCGAAAGTCGGCCTCCGACTGCGCGAGCAAGGCCATGTCGACGCGGATCTGGGTCAGCTCGAGCTCCGATTCGATGTAGGCGTCGAGCTCGGCGAGCGTGTCGAGTTGCTCGACCATGCTGACGTCGTGACGCCAGCCGTGGTTGGCCAAGGTGTGACCCTCGGCGACCATGCGCTGGACCAGCGGGTAGGTGCTGGCCTTGATCGCGTGGCCGGTCAAGAAGAAGGTCCCGTGCAGGTCGGCGCGCGCG
>JAMHUH010000560.1:0-13264 GCA_035904925.1 Nannocystaceae bacterium | reverse complement strand
CAGCGTGTTCATCTTTTGGATGTTCGTCACGCAGCTCTCGCTCGGCGTCGTGCTCGGGGTGATCGCACAGCGACGCTTGCAGCTCGACTGGCGCGCGCTGGTCGGGCTGGGCGGCAAGAGCGGCGACGGATCCTGACAGGCCCTCGCTCGAGCTGGGTTTTTGCGCGACCCTGCGGACCGGCATGGCGCCAGGCTCCATCGAGCAGCTCGAGCTCAGCGAGAATCGGGGCCGACGTCGGCTCGAGTCGATCGGCCGGCTCCTGGTCGGCGTCGTGCTCTTCGTGGTGGTCCTGCGCTTGCTCGCGCCCGACTGGTCGGAGCTGGCCGAGCGCGTCGAGCTGCACTTCGGCTGGATGGCGCTCGGGCTGCTCGGGACCAGCTTGGCCTCGCTCGTGACCGCGGCTCGCTGGAAGCTGCTCGCCGAGGTCATGGGCGGCAACCGCCTGCCCTACGTCGCCTACTTCTACGGGCTGGTCCTGACCCGCTTGCTCGGGCAATTCACCTCGACGCTGGCGATGGATCTGGTCGGCCGTGGGGTCGCGCTGCGCTCGGCCGGCAGCGAGCGCGGGCTCGGACACGCCGCCACGCAGGTCGTGCTCGAGCGCGTGCTCGATCTGGTCTTGCCCTTGCTGCTGCTCGGCTGGGCGCTCGCGCTCCGCTACGGCACGCTCGGGCCATGGGTCGCGGCGTCGCCTGGGCTGAGCTTGCTGGCCTGCGCGCTGCTCTTCTTGGTCGTGGCGATCCCGCTGCTCGGACCGAGCGTTCACTTGGCCCTGCGCCTCTACTTGGTGGTTCGGCTCCGCTTGGATCGCCGCCGGCGGGCCGAGGTCGAGGCCGACGCCGAGGCCGAGCAACAGGCGACCGAGACCCGCAGCGGCGTGCCCCGAGTCGACGCCAAGCTCGCGGCCAAGGTCGCCGGCTACAGCCTGCTGCGCTTTGGCTTCGTGGTCCTGCAGTTCTGGGGCATCGCGGGCGCGGTCGGGCTGAGCATCACCTGGGTCGAGATGAGCGAGGCCACGCCCTTCGCCCAGCTCGCCGGGATGATCGGCGTGACCCCGGGTGGGCTCGGTCTGCTCGAGGTCGGCTGGGCCGGTGGGCTCGGCTTCGTCGGCATCGACTTGGTTGCGATCAGCTTGTTCATGCTCGCCCAGCGAGCCGGCGTGATCGCGTTCTTCGGCGTGCTCACGGCCGCGAGCTGGCCGCTGGCGCGACGCCGATCCCCTCGCTGACTCCGCTGACTTCATGGACGCCGAAAACGACCGCCGTCTCGACCACCCGCTCCCGCCCGCGTTGCCGGCTCTGCGCGCCGACGGCTACGAGGCCACCTACCTGATGTTGGCGAGCTTGTTCATCGCCTCGCTGGTCGCCTGCAACCTGATCTTCCAGAAGTTCTTCGTGGTCGCGATCCCGCTCCCGGGTGGCGGCGAGTATCGCTTCATCCAATCGGTCGGCATCCTCGCCTACCCGCTGACCTTCCTGGTCACCGACATCCTCTCGGAGGTCTACGGGGCCAAGCGAGCCAACCTGGTCGTCGCCGCGGGTTTGGTCGCGAGCTTGTTCACGGCCGGCCTGATCGAGCTCGCCGACGCCAGCCACGCGGCGCCTTTCGGCACCGATCAGGCGACCTTTCACGCGGTGTTCGGGCTCTCGAAGGTCGCCGTCTTCGCCTCGATGGTCGCCTACCTCTCGGCCCAGTACATCGACATCCGCCTCTTTCATTTTTGGCGGCGGCTGACCAAGGGCAAGCACCTGTGGCTGCGCAACAACGCGTCGACGATGACCTCGCAGACGATCGACACTTTCATGGTGCTCGCGGTTTTGGCCAGCTTTGGCGCGGCCGGGATCACCTGGGCGGCTCTGCCCGCGCTCTTCGTCAACGGCGTGCTCTTCAAGTGGCTCTTCGCCCTGGCGGATACACCACTCTTCTATTTGGCCGTCGGCATCCTGCGCAAACGCTTCCCCGAGCAATGTGCATTGCTCGACGAGCGCTGATCACTTTCGCCCCGGTCGAGAACGCCCGCGAAAGCTCGCAAACTCGGCGCACCCTCGATCGGCGCGACTCGGATCATACTGGGGCATGCCCCTCGAGCGCGTCTTCGACGACGACGCGGAGCTGGTCCTCGACGACCGACTCTCGCCGATTTTGATCGCCACTTGGTTTGGATCCGCCACGGCCCAGACCGTCCAGGCATTCGAGGTCTGGCTCGATGAACGCATCGCCGAGGCCCGAGCGCGGGGCGAACGGCTCACCCTCATCAACGATTCGATCGACGCGGACCGACCCAAGCCCGAGGCCCGGCGTCGCTTCACCGAGCACGAGTTCGACTCCGAGGTCTTGATCGCGCTGCCGGCCGTGATCACGAATCCGCTCGTCCGTGGGGCGATGACGGCGATTGGCTGGGTCCTGGGCGACAAGATGAAGGCCGTGTCGTCGTGGGCCAGCTTGCCCGAAGCCTTCGAATTCGCTCGTGGCGCCCTGCGAGACGCGGGTGCTCGGCCGCCGCCACCTTCGCGAATTCAGGGTTACGTCCGGCCCGAGCGCGAGTCGAGGGCGTCGAAGCGTCCCGCTCGAGATGCGCTGCGATGACCTCGCCGCGCGGCGCTGGTTCGCACGCGGGGCGACTTCGATCCCCCGATTGGGCTCGCTGACCCGATCCTCGCCGACCTACAATGGATGCACGTGGCTGTTCCGCTCGCTGGCTATACGACCCATCGCTTGCTCCGTGCTTCGGCGCGGACGCGGGTCTATGAGGCCGAGCGGGACCGCGACCACAAGCGGGTCGTGGCCAAGGTGTTCGAGCTCGGCGACGAGTCGGTCGAGGCTCGGGTCGAGCACGAGTTTCGGCTGCTGCAGGAGCTCGAGCTCGAGGGCGTCGTCCAGGCGCTCGGGCTCGAGCGAGCCGGCCGCCAGATCGTCTTGCTGCTCGAGTACGTGCACGGGCACAACCTGAGCGAAGAGGCCGATGGCGCGCCGATGGGGGTCGCCCGCTTCTTGCCGCGCGCCCTGAGCATGGCCGAGATCCTGACCCGGATTCACGCACGCCGAGTCATCCACCGCGACATCAAGCCCAGCAACATCCTGATCGAAGCCGCGACCGACCGCATCGTGTTCGCCGACTTCGGGATCTCGGTGCTGCTGGAGAACGAGCGCCAGCACATCTACGACCCCGACGTGCTCGCCGGCACCCTGCCCTATGTCTCGCCCGAGCAGACCGGTCGGACCAAGCGCGAGGTCGACTTCCGCAGCGACCTCTACTCGCTGGGCGTGACCTTCTACGAGCTGCTGACGGGCGCTCGGCCCTTCGAGGGCGACGCCCCGCTCGAGCTGATCCACGCCCACCTCGCCCGCCGCCCGACCCCGCCCGATCGCTTGATGCCGGTCTTGCCCAAGCGGCTCTCGGCGATCGTGATGAAGCTGCTCGAGAAGGCGCCCGAGCACCGCTACCAGTCGGCCGCGGGCCTCCACGCCGACCTGCTCGAGCTCGCGGATGCGCTCGCCCGCGGGGCGCCCGAGCCGAGCGGGCCGCTCGCCAGCCACGACCGCCCGCTCAGCTTGCAGCTGCCCCACCAGCTCTACGGCCGCGAACGCGAGCAGCGGGCGCTCGACGACGAGCTGGCCGCGGTGCTGCGCGACCGAGCCCGGCACTTGGTCGTCGTTCGTGGCGGCGCGGGCATGGGCAAGTCGTCGCTGCTGCGCGGGCTCGAGGCGCCGCTCAGCCAGCGCGGCGGCTACATGGCGATCGGCAAGTTCGAAGCGCAGAGCGTCGACACGCCCTACCGTGGGATCATCCAGGCGTTCTCGAGCCTGCTCGAGCAGGTCCTGACCGAGAGCGACGAGCGGCTCGAGAGCTGGCGGGTGCGCCTGCGCGAAGCCTTGGGTCCGGTCGCCGGCGTGGTCGCCAGCTCGATCCCCGAGCTGGTCTTGATCATCGGCGCGACCACCCTGCCGCCCGAGCTCGAGCTGACCGAGTCGCGCAACCGGCTGCATCTGGCCTTCGGGCGCCTGCTGGCTGGCTTCGTCAGCGCAGGTCCAGTCGTGTTCGCGCTCGACGATCTGCATTGGGCCGACCCGGCCAGCCTCGATCTGCTCGGCGCGCTGGTCCGCGAGGGCTCGGGTCCCGTGCTCTTCGTCACCAGCCTTCGCAGCCATCCTCGTCATGCCAGCGATGCCAGCGATGCCAGCGGCGTCGCGCTGCTCGAGCTGGCCAGCGCGCTCGAACGCGAGCGGCGACGTTGCCTGCGGATCGAGCTCGCCCCGATCGACGACGCGAGCCTCGACCGAATGCTCGCCGACGTGCTCGGGCGCGAGCTCGAGCAGGTCGATGCGCTCGGCCGCTACTTCGCCCGCAAGACCGGCAAGAGCCCCTTCTTCATCCGTCAGCTCTTGGTCCACCTGGCCGAGGGCGGGCTGATCTGGCCCGAGCAGGATCGCGGCTGGGGCTGGAACCTCGAGGCGATCGCCGGCGCTCGGATCCCCGAAGACGTGCTCGGGATGCTCAGCGCCAAGCTCGATCGCCTGCCCCCGGGCGAGCGTGCGCTGCTCGAGCTCGCGGCCTGTGTCGGCGAGCGCTTCGACCTCGCCACGCTCGAGGCCGTCGAGCTGCCGAATGGCGAGCGGCTCGATCGCGACGCGCTGGTCGCCCGGCTCCACGATCTCGGCCGATCCGGGCTGATCGACGCGCTCGGACAGGGCTACCAGTTCGCCCACGATCGGATCCGCGCGGCGCTCCACGACCCGCTCGATCCGGCTGCCCGCGCGCGCCTGCATTGGGCGATCGGCCAGCACCTGCTCGAGCGCGCGGGCGGAGCCGCGAAGCTGGCGGCGCAGTCGGGCGAGCAGCTCTTCGTCGTGCTCGATCAGCTCGACGAAGGCTTGGGCTCGGCCGAGCTCGACGACCCCGCGCGGCGCGAGCTGGGCGAGCTCAACCTGCGCGCGGGCGCGCGAGCCCTGAACGGCGCGGCCTGGCCCGCAGCACGCCGCTACTTCGAGCACGCCCTGACCCTGCTCGGGGCTGGCGACCTGCGCGACCGCAGCCGCTTCGCCGCCCACTTCGGCCACGCTCAAGCGCTCGAGCTCGCGGGCGAGGGCGAGCGCGCGACCGCGGCCTTCGACGCCCTGCTCGGCCAGGACATCAGCTTGGTCGACTACGCCGCGGTCGTGGCTCGGCGCACGCGGATCCTGGTCGCGGCAGGCCAGACCAAGCAGGCCTTCGCGCTCGCTCGCGTCGGCCTCCAGCGCTGCGCGCTCGACCTCCCCGCCAAGCCGTCCAAGCCGCAGCTGATCTTCGCCATCATCAAGGCCTGGCGGCTGGTCAAGCCGCTCACGCGAGCCCAGCTGCTCGCGCTGCCGGTCGTCCACGACGAGCGGCTCTGCGCGACGATGAGCATCCTGTTGGCGCTCGAGCAGTCGGCGTTCTCGATCGATCAAGAGCTCTTCGTCTACGTGGTCGCGATCCATGCCCGGCTGGTGCTCGAGCACGGCTACCACCAGACCGCGATCGATTCGCTCGCCCAGCTGGCCTTCGCCTTGGTCGCGATGGGCAAGGTCGCCGAGGCGGGTCGGCTCGCCTTGGACACGATCGCGCTCGCCGATCTGCACGGCAACGTCATCTCGCGGCCCTCGGCCGAGGGCGTGCGGCTGATGTTCGTGGGGCCCTCGACCCAGCCTTTCCGCGACTGCGCGGCGCCGATGGAGCTCAACCATCGCCGCACGCTCGAGCTCGGCGACCGGCTCTCGGCCGGCTTCCAAGCCTCGCTCGCGCTCGCGCTGCACCTCGAGGCCTGCACGCATCTGGCCGAGCTCCGGGGCTTGTTCGAGCGCTTCCACGCGCTGCACGAGGACTGGGCGGGGACCGAGACCGCCGCGATCGCGGGCATCTCGATGTTCGCCCACGTTCGCCTGACCACGACCAAGGCCGAGCTCGAGGCCAGCAGCGAGGATCCGGCCAAGATCCGCGCGCCTGGGCTCGCGGCCTTTCACGACGAGACCATCAGCGCGCTGACCCGCTGCGCGAGCGTCGTCTGTCAGATCTGGATGGCGGTGATCTTCGGCGAGTTCGACCGAGCCTGGAGCTTGACCGAGCTGATCGCCGCGACCCACGAGACCTTGATGTTCGGCAGCTGGGTGATCCCGCGCTTCGTCTTGCTCGACGCGATCATCGTCGGCGAGCGGGCGGCCAAGGCGAGCGGGGCCGAGCGACGGCGGCTGGTTCGACGGCTGCGCAAGCGGCTGGCCAGCGCCCAGCGCTGGGCCAAGCCGGGCCCCGACAACTTTCAGCCGATCGCCGACATCGTCGCCGGCGAGCTCGCTCGCGTCCGCGGCGAGCTGGCCGAGGCCACGCGCTGCTACGAGGCCGCGCGGACTCGGGCTGCGGAGTCCGGGCGCTCCTACCTCGAGGGGCTCGCGTGCATGCGGCTCGCGGCCCTGGCCGAGCAGGCCGGCTGGAAGTCCGTCGCCGAAGGCTCGATGCGCGGGGCCCATCGCGCGTTCGAACGCTGGGGCGCATGGGCGGTGGTCGAGCACATCGAGGCCAAGACCGGGCCCCTGCCCGAGCTCACTCGGCTCGACGACACCCACAGCAGCAAGTCGCACAGCTCGAGCGATCGGAGCCGGCAGTCGACCATCCACCCCACGAGCCGCAGCGACCCGATGTCCCTGGATCTCGCCACGGTGCTCGGGACCGTGCAGATGATCAGCGAGGACCTGCGCCTCGAAGAGGTCATCAGCCGCGTGCTCGGCAGCGCGATCGCCAGCGCCGGAGCCGACCGAGGCGTGCTCCTGCTCGACCGCGACGGCGAGCTGGCGATCGTCGCCGAAGGCCGCGAAGGCCAGACCACCGCCTTCCTCGACCAGTCCTTCTCGCTCGCGAGCGCGCGCGAGCAGCTGCCGACCTCGATCGTCCACTTCGTGCTGCGGACCGGCAGCGCGGTGGTCGTCGACGACGTGGTCGAGGACTCGCGCTTCAACACCGATCCCTACGTGCTGCGCTCGGGCGTGCGCTCGGTCTTGTGCATGCCGATCATCAAGCAGAGCGCCCGAATCGGCGCGCTCGTGCTCGAGAACCGCCTCCAGGCCAAGGCCTTCACCGACGAGCGGCTCGAGACCTCGCGGATCTTGCTGGCCCAGGCCGCCAGCGCGCTCGACAACGCCCGGCTCTACGCCGAGCTGGCCCGCAGCGAGGCCCAGTGGCGCTCGCTGGTCGACGGAGCACCCGACGTGATCATGCTGCTCGATGAGCAGGGCCGGATCGAATTCGTCAATCACCTCGCGCCCTACCCGATCGACGCGCGGACGCTGGTGGGCGAGTCGGGCGCGGCGA
Organism: Nannocystaceae bacterium; assembly: GCA_035904925.1. GTDB lineage: Bacteria > Myxococcota_A > Polyangia > Nannocystales > Nannocystaceae > Plesiocystis. The sequence continues at coordinate 5,945 of JAMHUH010000560.1, read as the reverse complement.
TGCTCGAGCCGAGCTCGGCGGCGCAGTGGCGAGCGGCGCTGAGCGAGGTCGTCGGCACTCACGTGGTCCGTCAGCTCGAGGTCTGCATGGCCCCGCCGGGCGCCGAGCGGCGCTGGTACATGACCCGACTCGCAGCGATCCGGGTCGAGGGCCGGCGTCGGCGGGTGCTCTCGATCGCCAACGACATCACCGAGCGCAAGACCATGGAGGCTCAGACTCGCCAGCAGCAGCGGCTCGAGGCGATCGGGACCTTGGCGGCCGGCGTGGCCCACGAGATCAACAACCCCGTCCAGGGCATCCTCAACTACGCCGAGCTGATCCACGATCGCGCCGACGATCGCGAGACCGTCCGCGAGTTCGCCCAGGAGATCACGACCGAGTCGCAGCGGGTCGCGACCATCGTCCGCAACCTGCTGGTGTTCTCGCGCCAAGAGCGAGAGCAGAGCTTCGAGAGCATCGAGGTCGGGGCCCTGATCGACGCCACGCTCTCGCTGATCCACGCGGTCATGCGCAAGGATCACGTCGTGCTGAAGGTCGAGCTCGAGCCCGACTTGCCGCCGCTGCGCTGTCGACCGCAGCCGATCCAGCAGATCCTGATGAACCTGGTCACCAACGCCCGCGACGCGCTCAACGAGTGCTACCCGGGCTTCGACGAGCGCAAGCTGGTTCGGATCCTCGGATCGAGCTTCGAGCGATCCGAGCAGACCTGGCTGCGGATCGTCGTCGAGGATCAGGCCGGTGGGATCGCCGAGGACATCCGGGCGCGCATCTTCGATCCCTTCTTCACGACCAAGGGCCGCGACAAGGGCACCGGACTCGGGCTCTCGGTCAGCCACGGCATCGCGCTCGAGCACGGCGGCGAGCTGCGGGTCGAGAGCGAGCGGGGCGTGGGCAGCCGCTTCTTGCTCGAGCTGCCCGCGAGCGGTCCTCGCTAGCAGGTTCAGCTCGAGCAGGCGGCCACGATCGCCTCGACGTGGCTGGCGCTCAGTCCTACGCTCGCGTCGACTCGAAAAAACCTCACCTGCTCGTGCGGCTCGAGCCCGAGCTCGCAGTCGTCGAGGATCAGCGCCCGCAGCGGTCCTCGCTCGGGCGTGAATTCGGCGAGCCAAGCGCGGATCTCGGCCGCGCGCGAGCGCAGCCCCGCGCCGAAGTCCCGGGTCGCGTCGACGACCAAGTCGGAGTGTTCGAAGCCCTCGTCGGCGAGCATCGACTGCAGCAGCGCGAGCGGTCGGCCGATCCGCCAGGTGCTGGTCACGACGATCGCCGCGACCGCCAGGCGCACGCAGAGCTGGTCGAGCGCGGCGAGGTTGAGCGGGTCGAAGATCCGATGCGGCCCGCTCGGCGGATGGTTGCGCTGGCGACGAAGAAAGCCGTCGCCGTTGAGCACCCCGTCGAAGTCGAGGAAGAGCACGAGCGGCGGCTTCACCTGCGTCGGCGGCTTCGCGGGCATCGGCGCCTCAGCTGTAGTTGGCCTCGGCGACCGCTCGGCGCATGTTGACCGAGACCAGCTTGGACACGCCGCGCTGCTGCATGGTCACGCCGTAGAGCCGATCGGCGATCTCCATGGTCCGCTTGTTGTGCGTGATGATGATGAACTGGGTCCGCTCCGAGAGCTCGCGGACCATGTCGCAGAAGCGGCCGACGTTGGCTTCGTCGAGCGGCGCGTCGACCTCGTCGAGCAGACAAAAGGGGCTGGCCTTGATCAGGAAGATGCCGAAGATCAGGCTGACCGCGGTCAGGGCCTTCTCGCCGCCCGAGAGCAGCTCGAGGCTCGAGACCTTCTTGCCCGGCGGCTGGGCCAAGATGTCGACGCCGGTGGTCAGCATGTCGTTCGGATCGGTCAGGACCAAGCGGGCCTGGCCGCCGGCGAAGAGGCGCGGGAACAGCTTCTGGAACATCTCGTCGACGGCCAGGAAGGTCTCGAGGAAGCGCTCCTTGGTGGTCGCGTCGATCTTGTCGATCGCGTCTTGCAGCTGGGCCAGCGCGTCCTCGAGATCGTCGCGCTGCCGGGTCAGGTATTCGAAGCGGGTCGAGACCTCTTCGTACTCGGCGATCGCCGTCAGGTTGACCTCGCCCATGCGCGCGAGCACCTGCTTGAGCTCCTTGACCCGCTCGCGCTCGGCCGGACCCGAGAGCCCGCGGTCGTGGTAGTCGATGATCAGGCTGCGCAGCTCGGCGTCGAAGCGGTCGCGGATGTCGGCCTCGAGGTGCTGGCGCTCCATCGCCTGCTCGCGCAGGCCGAGCTCGACCTCTTGCAGGGCCTCGCGCTCGTCCTCGAGCGAGCGCCGGAGGTTGCGGATCGACAATTCGAGCTCGTCGACGCGCAAGCGGGCGGCGTCGTGGACCTCGACCGCCTCGTGCTTGGCCGCGCTGGCCCGACCGTGCTCGTCGAGCAGCTCGGCGTGTTGGTCGGCCATCGTCTCGATGGTCTGCTCGAGCTGGGCGATCCGGGCGGTCGCCTGCTCGGCGCTCTCGCCGAGGCGACGGGCACGGTCGCGCTCGCTGGCGATCTGCCGGCCGAGCCGCTCGCGGGTCTGGACCAGCGCGTTGCGCTGCTCTTGCCAGCTCGCCAGCGCGACCTTGGCTTGGGTCAGCGAGCTGGCGATGTGCTCGCGGGCCTCGTCGAGCGCCGACACGCGGGCCTCGGCGGACTCGCTGGCTTCGTCGAGCTCGGGCAGACGCTCGCGCAGCTCGGTCAGCTCGATCTCGAGGTCGCCGAGGTCGTCGCTGCGCTGCGCGAGCGTGGCCTCGACCTCGCCGCGGGCGCGCAGGAGCTGGTCGAGCTGGCGGCTGACTCGCTCGCGGGCCTGCTCGCGCGCGCTGAGCTGCTGGGCGAGCGCGACCTTGGTCTTCTCGGCCTCGAGCACTTCGCTCTCGCTCGACTCGCGGCCGCGCTCGACCTCGTCGAGCCGCTCGGCCACGCCCTGGCGGCGCTGCTGCATGCCGGCGAACTCGAGCTCGAGCTCGCCGACCAATTGCTCGAGCTCGGCGATCTCGCGCCGCTGCTGAAGCAAGGCCGAGTCGATCGCGTTGCTGCTCCCACCGACGACCACGCCGCTGGGCTCGATCCGATCGCCCTCGAGCGTGACCAAGGTGGCCGGCAAGGGTGCCCCCGCGGGCGTGGTCGAGCGCAGCTGGTACCAGAGCTCGAGCGCGCGCCCGAGTCGGTCGACCACGATCGTGTCGCCGAAGAGCATGTCGACCAGCTCGCGCAGCTGCGGGTCGATCTCGACCAGCTCGGTCAGGCGGCCGAGCACGCCCTCGACCCCGAGCAGGCTGGCCAGGGCGGGGTGGATGGCGGGGGGGATGGTGGCAGGGATGGTGGCAGGGATGGTGGCAGGCTTGGCGGGGCCGCGACCGTCGACGACCAGCGCGCCGAACATCGCCTCGACGCCCTCGGGCTCGAGCGGGGCGTCGTTGGCGGGCAAGGTCTCGAGCTCCGAGTCGGAGTCGACGTCCGCGTTCGAGCCGGTCAGATCGACGACCTCGATCGACCCGGCGCGCGCGGGAGCTTGGCCGAAGCGCCAGCCGAGCGGACCGCCGGCTTCGCCCTCGGCGGCTTGGCGCGACCCGGTCTGCATCGGCAAGAAGGTCGTTCGACCCTCTTCGAGCCGCTTGAGCAGCGCGACCCCGCTGGCCCCGGTGACCGGTCCATCGACGACCACGCCCTGAAGCCGATCGCCGAGCAAGGCCGAGACCGCGGGCTCGAGGTGGGCCGGCGCGCGGATGAAGTCGGCCATGATGCCGAACACCTGCGGCGCTCGAGCGCCGGCCGCCGCGAAGCCGGCGAACTCGGCCCCGAGCTCGGCCAGCTGCGCGCGCTGATCCATGATCACCTGCACGCCGCCGTTGCAGGCCTGATAGCGGGCCTGGATCTCTTGCAGCGACTGCAGCCGGGTGCGCGCGCGCATCAGCTCTTGCCGGCCGGTCTCGACTTGAACCTCGGCCGCGCGCAGCTGCTCGCGCAGCGTGACGCGCTCGCGGTCGAGCAGCTGCCTGCGCTCGCGCAGCTCGGCCAAGCGCTGGTCGGCGTTCGCGAGCTCGGCCCGCTCGTCGTCGAGCTCGCTGGTGTCGCTGTCGACCCCGCGCTCGAGCTCGGCGATGTCCATGGCCATGCTCGCGACCCGGTCGCGCAGCTCGGCGATCGACTCGGCCCGCGAGAGCAAGGTGGCCTCGACGCTGGCGCTGCGCTGCGAGACCCGGTTGCGATCGCCTCGCAGGCGATCGAGCTGCTCGCGCTCGGCCTTGTGCCGGACGTTGAGGTCGTCGATCTCCTGCTGGAGCGCCTCGCTGCGGGCGGCCAGGCCCTCGACGCCGTCGGCGTCGCCGAGCTGCTCTTGCCGCGCGTGGACCTCTTCGAGCTCGTGCTCGAGCGCCGCGAGCCCGCGCTGGACCGCCTCTTGCTCGGCCCGCGACGACTCGCCGCTGCGGCGCAGGTTGTCTTGCTCTTGCCGCTTGAAGCGACGGTCCTGCTCGATCAGCTGGATCCGGTTCTCGAGGTCGTAGAGGCGCTGCTGCTGGTTCGAGAGCGCGCTCTCGAGCTCGCGCAGGCCGATCCGCTCGACCTCGATCCGGGCCTCGCGGGCGCCCGACTCGGCCCGAAGATCCTCGACCTGGCGATCGAGCTCGAGCCGACGGCCCTCGAGCACCCGCGCGGTCGAGCGCAGCTCGAGGAAGCGATGGCTGGCCATCCACAGCTCGAGGTCGGTCAGCTCGGTCCGATAACGCTTGAAGCGCTCGGCCTTCTGGGCCTGGCGCTTGAGCGAGCCGAGCCGACCTTCGAGCTCGCCGATCACGTCGGTGACTCGGAGCAGGTTCTGGCGGGTCTGCTCGATCTTCTTCTCGGCCTGCTGCTTTTGTTGCTTGAACTTGGTGATGCCGGCGGCCTCGTCGATGACTTGACGACGGGTCTCGGGCTTGCTGGTGACGATCTGCCCGACCCGGCCCTGCTCGATGATCGAGTAGGCGGTCTTGGACGACACGCCCGTGCCGACCAGCATGTCGTTGATGTCCCGCAGCCGGCAGGGCACCTTGTTGATCAGGTACTCGCTGGTCCCGTCGCGGTAGAGCCGACGGGTCACCGCGATCTCGGCGAAGCGCAGGTAGGAGCTGGGCGAGTCGCCCTCGTTCTCGAAGGTGATCGTGACCTCGGCCATGCCGGCAGGGCCGCGGGTCGCCGAGCCCGAGAAGATGACGTCGGCCATGCCCGAGCCGCGCAGGTGCTTGGCGCGCTGCTCGCCGAGACACCAGCGGATCGCGTCGACGATGTTGGACTTGCCACAGCCGTTCGGCCCGATCACACCGGTGATGTGCTGGTCCATCACCACCACCTCGCGATCCGCGAACGACTTGAACCCAACGGCCTCGATCTTCTTGATGCGCATGTGCAGGGGTTGAGGGGCGGTTTCCGATAGCAGAGTCGAGCGCGTCGCGGAACGGGCCCGGACCCGGTCGCGAGGCCGGCCCTGCCCGACCCCGGGATCGCCCGAGATCGCCCGAGATCGCCCGAGATCGCCCCGAGATCGCCACATCGCGAAAATCAGGCGTGGCGAGGGCTGGCGATCCAGGCCGCCGAGCGATCTCGGAAGGTCGATCGAAACGACGCGATCTCGACGCGATCTCGGGTCTTGGCCGGGCAGCGTTGACGGGGGTCCCCCTGGGTGGCCTACTCCGCGCCGACAGCGATGCCCGACTTCGTCATCTATCTGATCATCGCGTTGGCCATCGCCGGCGCGGCCTGGTTCGTCCTTCGTGGCCGCGGACAGCCCGAGCTGCCCAGCGCGGAGAAGCCCGAGCTCGAGCCCAAGCCCGAGCCACTCGAGCTGCCCGAGAAGCCCGTCGAGGCCGAGAAGCCCGTCGAGGCCGAGAAGCCCGTCGAGGACGAGCAGCCCGTCGAGGTCGAGCAGCCCGACGAGGTCGAGCAGCCCGTCGAGGTCGAGCAGCCC
>JAMHUH010000559.1:0-4413 GCA_035904925.1 Nannocystaceae bacterium | reverse complement strand
CGGGGAGCACGGCGAGGCCCTGGATCTCGACCTTGGCCCGATCTTCGAGCAGCGCCGCGACTTGGACCAGGGCCATGGTCGGAAAGTGTTTGCCGAGCAGCGAGCGATAGGCCGCGCCGACCTCGGCGATCGCCGCGATGTACTCGCGCTTGTCGGTCACGTAGAGGGTCAGCGCGATCAGATCGCTGGGCCGACCACCGGCCGCCTCGACAACCGCGACCACGTTGGCGAGCGCCTGGCGAAACTGCGCGGCGAACTCGTCGGAGACGATCTGCTCGTGCTCGTCCCAGCCGATCTCGCCCGCGATCGCGAGCAGCTCACCGCGGGCGGCCATGCCGTTCGAGTAGCCGCGCGGGCGCGGCCAACCAGGAACCTCGACGGTGCGGGGCATCGCCGGCAGTGTCGCGCCTCGCCGCGCGGCTTGGCAACCTCGGCGTGCTCGACTCAGCCCTCGCCGTCGATCCGCGCCAGCCAGATCGAGGTCGGCGAGCGCAGGTCACGAAGCCGCGGCGCACGATCGACGAACTCGCGCGGACGCAGCTCCTCGCCCGCGTCGAAGCCGGCCAGGGCGAAGAAGCGATCGACGTGCTCGAGGTCGCGGAAGGGTCGGTCGGCCCCTTGCCCACGCGTGACCAGGTTGATCGCCTGACGCAGCACCTGCGGCGCCGGCCCGAACTTGCGCTCACGATCGGCGCGCTGGAGATCGGTCAGGTAGTGGCCGCGCACGCCGGTGCTGCGCAGCCCGGCGACGATGTTGCGCAGCAGCTTGTCGGCGTCGGTGAAGGGGAAGTAGGGCAGCATGCCCTCGCTGATCACCAGCGGCCGCTTGGCGCCCGCCAGCAACCCCGCGAGCTCGTCGGCGAAGCCCGGCGCGAGGATGTTGGTGCTGCGCAGCTCGAGCTCCTTGCTCTCGAGCGCGCGCCGGACCCGGCCCGGCCCGCGCTCGAGCATCGCTCGCTTGGCCGCGCTCATGTGCGGCAGATCGATCTCGACGTAGGGGATCTGGCGATCGAGCACCCAGGTGATGCCGCGACGCGAGAGCCCGGCCCCGAGCTCGACGATTCGATCGGGCTCGAGCGCCTCGACCTGCGCCTCCATCAAGCGATGGCGAAACTCGAGGAACTCGAGCAGCGAAGGGACCGGCAGCCAGCGGGTCGTCCAGTCGACCGTCCCGCGAAACGCCCAGTACATCCTGGCGCCCTCGCGAGTGGTGAAAAGATCACCGTAGGGCATGCCGAGCCGGTGCCAGGCGTAGGCGGTCACGTGGGCGGTCGGCCCGATCCGGGCGTAGTCGGCCATGAACACGATCATAGCCCGTTCGAACTCGAAATGGCGGCAGGCTTTGCGGATGCAACCCCGACTCTCCACGCTTCGAACTGGCTCGTGCTTGGTTCTCGGCCATGGGCTGACCCTGGTCTTCGCGCTGACGCTCGGCTGCGGCGACTCGGTCATCGCCAGCGACGACGAGGCGGGCGACGACTCGACGTCCTCGGCCGAGGGCAGCGGCTCGTCGTCGTCGGGCAACGTCGAAGCCGGCAGCGAGGCCAACGACTCCAGCGATGGTGCGAGCGGCAGCGGCGAGAGCAGCAGCTCGGGCAGCACCGACACGACCGCGAGCACCGGCATGACCGACGACCCGCTCGACACCACCGACACGACCGGCGAGCCGCCGCCCAACTGCGTGGACTTCGACGAGCCGACCTGTCAGGGCATCGAGAGCTGCGTGCCCTACGTCGGTCAGCCCTACACCATGACGATGGCCGGGATGATCTGTCTGGGCGAGCCGCAGTTCCTCGGCTGTCTGTTTGCGCTCGACGCTTGCCTGCCCGCCACCGGCACGCTCTGCATGGGCGATCAAGCCTATGCCGTCGACAACCTGTGCCCGCCGCCCGAGGGCTACGCGGCCTGCGACCCGCCCGTCGTCTTCGCCGAGCCTTGCGTGCCCTGAGTGGTCAGGGCAGATCGAAGACCAGCAGCTCGGCGCCCTCGCTGCCGGCGGTGATCACCAGCGACCCCGGCCGACTGATCGCCGCCCCATCGCCGACGCCGAGCGAGGCGACCCGCTCGGGGCCCGGCAGCAGGTCGACCTCGACGCTGCCCCACGCGACCTGCAACCAGGCGTGACGACCCGGCGCGACCACGTGCTCGACCTGCTTGCCCGGCCCGAGCACGCCGTTGGCGAGCACGATGTCGGCGTTGATCTTCAGGGCGCCCTCGCTGCCTTGGTGATCGACGACGCGACGCAGACGATCGCGGCGCTCGTCGGGCTCGAACATCCGCTGCTCGTAGCCCGGGGCCAGGTTGGTCCGCTCGGGCAGGATCCAGATCTGCAGGAAGTGGACGGGCTCGGTCTTCGAGCCGTTGAACTCGCTGTGGCGCACCCCGGTGCCCGCGCTCATGCGCTGGAACTCGCCCGGCCGGATCACCGAGCCGTTGCCCATCGAGTCGCGGTGCTCGAGCGTGCCCTCGAGCACATAGGAGAGGATCTCCATGTCGCGGTGCGGGTGGGTGCCAAAGCCCTTCCCCGGCGCGACCCGATCCTCGTTGATGACCCGCAGGTTGCGAAAACCCATGTGGGCGGGGTCGTAGTAGTCGGCGAAGGAGAAGGTATGCGCACTGCGCAGCCAGCCGTGGTCGGCTTGGCCGCGCTCGGCGGCACGGCGAATGGAGACTGTCCCGGGGGTGGTCATGGGTCGCGCTCTGGCCTTCAGCTTCGCTCGGCGAGCGCGTTCGTTTCGTCGCCAGGCGACCGAACGATGGACGGCCCCCGGTGCGGCGTATACGATCCTCGCTTCATGCCGGGCGAAGCGGCGCGCAAGCTGACGCGCGAAGAGATCGAGCGAGAGCTCAAGGTGCTGATCATCGACGCGCTCAAGCTCGACGAGACCACCCCCGAAGAGATCGAGAGCGAGGCCGCGCTGGTCTCGGCCGGGCTCGGGCTCGACTCGATCGACGTGCTCGAGCTGGCCGCGGCGCTGCATCGCCGCTTCGGGGTCGTCACCGAGGGCGACGACCAGACCAACGCCCGGATCTACGCCAGCGTCAGCAGCCTGGCCGACTTCCTCGAGCAGGCGCAGTCGAAGGGCGCTACGCTCGCGCCGCTCGCTTCGCTCGCTCCTGGTTTTTAGAGGGCGTTCCGCCGCCCTCCCCCAGTTGGACGGAGTCCAACTGGGGCCCCCACCCCGCAAGCGCTTCGCGCCTGTTCGCTTCGCGTTCGCTCGCTCATCACGTTTTCTCGTGAGGGCGTCTCGGGTTTGCGATGCAACTTCGGGGGAGGAGAGTTTGGGAGAATTTGGGAGAGGCGACTCGAGTCAGAGGTCGATGCTGCCCAGGGCGACTTCGCCGAGGCGACAGACGATCGCGCTTGCCGTGCTCACGCTGCCGACGGAGAAGTTGAGCACGACGTTGCCGGGCTTGACCCGACCCTCGCGCAGGGCGGTGTGGAGGTTGTTGGGCCAGAGCACGGGGCCGCAGTTGGCGAAGCTTGGGTAGCCGTCGATCGTTCGGTCTTCGAAGCCCAACACGCTCGCGCAGAACTGCGCGTACCAGGCGGTCGGGGTGTTGCAGATCAGGAAGTCGACGTCGCTGAGCGAGAGGTTGGCTTCGCTCAAGGCCCCGTCGACGCAGCGGCGCAGGAAGCTCTCGGACGCGTCGCGGATCGACTTGCCCGCGATCACCTTGTCGGGCCGGATCCGCAGGGTCGGCGCTTCGTCGACCAGCTCGAGGTGATAGGCGAAGGCCCCACAGGTCTCGATGGTCGGGATCGTGTGGGCGCCGAGCAGGCCGGTGCCCGCGGGCGCGGGCTCGACCACGAAGGCCGCCGCCCCGTCGCCGAGGAACCAGCTGAACGAGTCGGCCATGTCGACGTCGCGGGTGTAGGTGCAGCAGGCGATGACCAGGATCCGGCGATAGCGACCGGCGAACACGAGGTCGCTGGCCAGGTGAAAGCCGACCAGGGCCGAGGAGCAGGCGCTCTCGAAGTCGATCGCGGGCGCGCGCAGGCCCAGCTCGCGGGCGACGAAGGCCGCGTCGCCGACCACGTGGCTGTCGGGTCGCAGCGCGGCGACGAGCACGAGGTCGATGTCGGCGACGCTGAGGCCGGCGGCGTCGAGCGCCGTCCGAGCGGCGGCGAGCTCGAGCTGCTGCGCGCTCATGTCCGGGCTCATCACTCGCCGCTCGACCGTGCCGCGAAAAGGATCGTCGAGGTAGGGTGCTATCGCGCGATCGTAGAGCGAGCGCTCGCCGAAGTCGGCCCAGACCTTGGCCAAGGTGGCCTCGCGGGCGCGGGCGACCAGCTCGGGGTGGTGGTCCTCCCACCACGCGTTGGTCCGCACGTGCTGGGGAAAGGCCACGCCGAGCGCGGTGATGGTGCCAGGTCGATGTCGTGGGTCTGGTTGCATGGTCTGCATGGTC
>JAMHUH010000558.1:0-1969 GCA_035904925.1 Nannocystaceae bacterium | reverse complement strand
CCCACCCGCTGGTCAAACGGATCCTCGATCGCTTCTTGGCCCAAGGCTACGGCGCTCACGATCTCTCGCGGGTCTGCGGCGTGGTCGTGCCCGACGAGAGCGTCGCCCGTGTGCTCGCCTATGCTCGGCTCACCCTCTTTGGTGCAGGCGCCGTCCGACTCCACGACGAGATCATCGTCACCGTCGCGCCCTGGCCCAGCGACCCCGGCAGCGTCGCGCCCTACAAAGACCCGGCGACCGCGGCCAAGGCCCGCGAGCTGACCGAGCGCGCGCTCGCCTTGGGCGGCAGCGCGCTCGCGGGCAAGCCCAACAAGCAAGCCCTCGATCACGCGCCCGCCCTCTTCGCCGCCTTGTGGCCCGAGCTGCGCGCCGAAGCCGACGCCCAAGCCGTCGAGGCCCGCAAGGGCCTGGCTCGTCGCGCTCGCAAAGAGAGCGACGAGCTGCGCGTCCTGATCGAGCGCCAGCGGACCAACATCGAGGCCGCCCGGATCGACCTGCGCCAGACCACCTTGTTCGAGGTCGGCGACAAGAATCAAAAGCGCCAGGTCGAGCTCGACCTCGAGCACCTCGACCGCCGACTCGAACGCATGGACACCGACCTCGAACGAGAGCCCCGCGCGATCGAAGCCCTCTACGACGTCCAGATGACCCGGCTCGTGCCCGTCGGCCTGGTCGTCGCGTGGCCGGAGGCGATGACATGAGCACCAGCAGCCGCAGCGACACCCAGACCCGCTTCCACGAAGAGTGGCTCGGCCTCGTCCAGCCGATCGAAGGCCTCGTCTTCTCGGTCCCCGCGCTCGCCGACGCCCAGATCACCCCCAACGTCGGCGCCGCCCTCTCGACCCGCTTCGCCGAGCAGCTCGTCCACGTCCCCGATCCAACCAGCAAGACCCGCGCGTCGATCCTCGACCAGCCGGTCTGGGTCGCCGACCTTCGCCAGCTCTTTCGCGAGTTCCTCGACTACGCCAAGCCCGGCATGCTGATCGAGCGCGCCGAGCTACCCCGCGAGCTCCACTTCTACGCCGAAGAAGGCCGACAAGACATCCGCCCCAGCTTCGCGATCGCCCGCGACCCCCGAGCCGGCCAAGCCCAAGCCGACGACGACGACCCCTTCGCAGGCTTCGCCGGCTTCGGCGACTCCGAACCCGAGCCCGAGCCCGAAGCCCCCGCGCAGCCCAGCGAGTCCAAGTCGCCCTACCTCGCCTTGGTCTGGGACCTGCGCGACGACGCGGCCCCGCTCGGCCTCTCGCTCGACAAGCCCGAGGACAGCACCGGCACCTGGCGCTACCCACCGACCGCCAAGTTTGAGCGGCTCTTGCGACACGCCGGCGTCCCGATCGGCCTGCTCGGCAACGGCCGCGAGCTTCGCCTCATCTACGCGCCCCCGACCGAGTCGACCTCGCACCTGACCTTCCGCTTCGCCGACATGGCCGAGCCCGCCGGTCGGCCGGTGCTCGCCGCCTTCGAGCTCCTGCTCGGCGCCGCCCGGACCTACGCCGCCGCCGAGTCCAACACCATCGAGGGCCTGCTCCGCGAGAGCCGACGCCGCCAAGCCGACGTCACCAAAGACCTCGCCGCCCAGGTCTTCGAGGCCGTCGAGCTGCTGCTCGAGGGCTTCGAAGCCGCGGCCATCCGCGCGGGCGGCAAGTCGAGCAGCGAGTGGTTGAGCGCCGCCCTCGAAGCCCCGCACGACCACCTCTACCAGGGTGTCTTGAGCGTCGTCCTGCGCCACGTCTTTCTGCTCTACGCCGAGGAGGGCCGCCAGGAGCTCCGCCCGAGCCTCGCCATCGCCCGCGGCCCGTTCACCGCCGCCGCCAGCGACGACCTGTTCGCCGGCTTCGGCCAGGACCCCGACGCCCCGCAACCAGCCGCCCCCGCCGACGCCAACCCCTACATCGCCCTGGTCTGGGACCTCCGCGACGACGGCGCCCCGACCGGCCTGTCGCTCGACAAGCCCGAGGACCTCACC
>JAMHUH010000557.1:0-1835 GCA_035904925.1 Nannocystaceae bacterium | reverse complement strand
CTTCGCCCCAGCCGCGGCCGTCGAGCACGGCGGGGTGGAGAATGATCGTCCAGTGCTTCGCTGCGGCGACGCTCTCGACGAGGGGTGAGATACATGCACTCAGCGCCTCGCGAGTGCGTGCGCCGTCGATCGCATGAGCGAGCGGAACGAAGCGAACCAGGTCTTGGCCACGGCGACGGAGCGCGATTGCACCGTCGTGCTCCCACGTGAACCCGAGTTCGTCGACGAGTTCGACGCGTGCCCCCGGTCGCAGTGGTTGATCGAGCCCCGCATCATTCGTGGGTTTCAGCCGCAGCTGCTCACACGCTCGAACCACGAGCAACGTGCTCCATGCGATGAACGCTCGGTGGATCTTCTGATTTTGCTCGCTCAGCTCCGAGCTCGATGGAGCTCGAGGTTGGGCCAAACGTGACCAGTGGTCCCACAGCCGGGCAACACCACGGTAGTGCGGGTCGTTGCGGAACAAGTTGGTGATCCGCAGCGCCCTCGGGACTCGTGCTCGTCGGGAGACTCGACGGTAAAGTGGCGAGTCCATCAGCCCGAGCAGGGGGTAGAGGAGCTGCTCGAGTCGATCGAGGGCCCGGGCAACTCGCTGGGCGACACGTTGATGATCCGCCCAGGCCCCACCCCACATCCGAAACAGCCGCTCGGTCCGATGGCGGCTCGCGCTGCTCATCTTCGCCGAAGATCCGAGCGCGTCGAGTGGAGCGAAGATACCCTCGCGCACGCGCCGGATTTCGGCGATGCGTTGGCGCAGCCACGTGACGAGCTGATCGATCAAACGGACGGTAAGGCAATTTTCGTAGATCTCCCACTCCTCTTCGCGGACATCGGCGAGGATGCGCCGCGGCTGGACACCGACGATCGTTCGATGACTCCAGTCCTCGGTATGGGCCGACAACCATGCGGGCGCGTTGCTGGCAAGCTTGCGTGCGCGCGAGACCAGCACTCGCTCGGTCTCGAGCCGAACATGGGTCCGTGGATCGCTACACACCGTGCGTAGATGCATCGATTCGCGCCCGATGTGCTGCTCGAGCGGATGGGGCTGCAAGGCCTCCTCCAGCCCAGGGGCAAGCGGGCTGCGATCGCTCCACTCCAACCAACCACCGGCTGTCTCGCTATCCAAGATCCGACCCAACTCGAGCAATGCGGCCGCGTCTTGCTGCTCGAGCCCGCCGTCGGCGAAGAAGTGACCTCGAAGGGGCGAGATGTCGTTGGGCCTCACCAATGTCCAGTGGCCTGGGGTTCCAGGCACCAGAGCGTCCCCGCTTTCGACGCGGCTGTCGTTGAGACGGAGTCCCGACTCGCTGAAGATCCAGCGGCCGAACAGGCACGGGTTCGGCGGCAACTCGACTTCGGCACCTGACATGCGGTCGCGAAGCTTCACGCTCGCTCTCCGACGCCCTTGCGCTCGAGTTCGAGGGTCAATGCGTCGAGCGAGCGTACCGGCACGTGGTCGGCGTCGAGCGCCGACCAGGACGATTGGATGCGCTCACGCAGTTCTTCGAGCCGCTCGGGCCGACTGTCGTGGCGGTTGGCGAGCTTGCGAAGTAGACGGGTCGCCAACATGTGGTCCGTGGCCTCGCCGATGCTGCCGCCCGCGGCGACCACGACCGGGAGATAGCGATTCAGCTGGCGCTCCAGCCGTGGGCCCCAGCCGATCTCGAAGTCCCGAGCCAGGGGCTTCCGCAACTCGCGTTCGAGGAAGTCGATAGCGCGTTTGGCCACCGGGGAGTGTTGCGTGAATGCCCGCTCGAATGCTGCATCGAGCGCTTTGAAAGACACCGGCGGGCGGGGTGACCTTGTATCGACCGTGAAGGGCTCCGGGCGATGTG
>JAMHUH010000556.1:0-2301 GCA_035904925.1 Nannocystaceae bacterium | reverse complement strand
GGCTCGGCGGCGCCCGAGTCGATGATCCGCGCGATGGACCAGCTCGGCCTGCGGGTCATCCACGCCTGGGGCATGACCGAGACCAGCCCGCTCGGGACCGTCGCGCAGCTCAAGGCGACGATGCGCGACGCCAGCGAAGACGAGCAGTATCGGGTCCGCGCGAGCCAGGGCGTGCCGGTGCCCTTCGTCGACATCCGAGCGGTCAGCGAGGCCGGCGAGGTCGCGTGGGACGGCAAGAGCATGGGCGAGCTGCAGGTCCGCGGGCCCTGGGTCGCGTCCGACTACCACCGCGGTCCGGGCGACGACGAAGACTGGGCCGACAAGTGGACCGCCGATGGTTGGTTCCGAACCGGCGACGTGGTCACGATCGACGGCGAGGGCTACGTGAAGATCTGCGATCGGACCAAGGACCTGATCAAGTCGGGCGGCGAGTGGATCAGCTCGATCGAGCTCGAGAACGCGTTGATGGGCCACCCGGCGATCCGCGAGGCGGCCGTGGTCGCCTACCCGCACGAAAAGTGGGTCGAGCGGCCGCTCGCCGCGATCGTGCTCCAGCCTGGCGCGAGCGTGAGCGACGAAGACCTCGGCGCCTACCTCGAGGGCAAGGGCTTCGCCAAGTGGTGGCTGCCCGATGGCTACGTGCGCCGCGACGCGATCCCGCGCAACTCGACCGGCAAGTTCCTCAAGAGCCAGCTACGCGAGGAGCTCGCGGGCTGGAAGCCGTGAGTCGCGGACCCGAGCACGCGCAGGCGATCGACGAGATCATCGCGCTCTACCAGCAGCGCTTGGCCGAGCAGTGGCCGTCGATGGTCGGCTTGCTGGTCGTCGCCGTGCTCGCGTGTGTGGGCTGGCGCGCGCTGGTCCGGGGTCGCGCGAAGCCCTGGGCGATCGAGCGTGGGCTCGGGCTCGCGCTCGGCGTGCTCGGGATCGGCTGTGGCCTGTGGTCGGTGATCGATCGCGCGGCCTGCTACGACGACGCCCTGATCGCGCTGCGCTACGTCGACAACCTGGTCGCGGGCGAGGGCTTGGTGTTCAACCCGGGCGAGCCGGTCGAGGGCTACACCAATTTCTTGTGGACGATCGTGATCGCGGGCTTGCGCTTGTTGCTGCCGGTCGAGACGCCCGCGATCGCGGTGGTCCTGTGCGTGCTCGTCTACGTCGGCAACCTGCTGGTCGTCTGGCGAATCTCGCGGATCCTCGCGCCGCCGCGCCAGCCCGGGGCGCTGAGCTTTCCGCTCGCGGTGGTCCTGCTCGCGATCCAGCAGAGCTTCGTCGACTATGGGACCAGCGGGCTCGAGACCGGCTTCGCCAGCTTGCTGGTCGACCTCGGCCTGCTCGCCTTGCTGCGCGAGCGCGTCGGTGCCCAGAGCATGGGCTTGGCGGGCCTGTGCTGGATCCTCGCAACCTTGGCCCGGCCCGATCACGCGATCTTCTACGCAGTCGGCTCGGGGGTGGTGCTGGGTCTGTGGGCCAAGCCGACCTTGCTCGCGCTGCATCGCACCCGGAGCCTCGCGGCGACCTGGCGAGCCGGGCTCGCGCCGATGCTCGCCTATGCGGCTCCCTTCGCGCTCTGGCTCGCGCACCTGGCTTGGCGGATGCACGTCTATGGTCAGTGGCTGCCCAACACCTATTTCGCGAAGTCGGCCAACCTGACTTACTACGCGCAGGGCTGGGTCTACGCGACCGAGTTTCACCTCGGCAGCCACCTGTGGCTGGTGATGCCCGCGCTCGCGCTCGCGCTGCCCTTCGCCTGGCCTGTTGCGGGTCCAGGCCGGCGCTTCATCGGCTTCGCGATCCCGGCGATCCTCGCCTACGAGTGGTACGTGATCCGGGTCGGCGGCGACTTCATGGTCGGGCGCTTCTATGTCTCGCTGTTGCCGCTGATCGCCTTGCTCGGCGAGCAGTTGGTGCATCGGCTCTGCGCGCGCGGGCGTGGGTTCGCGTGGGCGGGGATCGGCTTGGCGGGTCTGCTGGCGAGCAGCGCCGTGGGTGTGCGGCTGCTCGAGCCCAACCAGATTCGCTGGCACCTCGCCGACGAGAACAGCTACTACCGGATCGCCTCGTGGTCGCCGATCGTCGTCGACCACGACAACTATTGGATCGGCCGGACACTGGGCGAGCTCGAGGCCCAGGGGATCGAGCCCGTGGTTGCGACCGGCGCGATCGGCTTGGTCGGCTACTACTCGCGGCTCGAGACCATCGATCGGCTGGGCCTGACCGACGCCAAGGTCGCGCACCAGCCGACGCCCAAACGACGCAGCCGGCCCGGCCACGAGAAGTACGCGAGCGTGGCGTACTTGC
>JAMHUH010000555.1:0-3053 GCA_035904925.1 Nannocystaceae bacterium | reverse complement strand
CGCGAGCGCCTTGTAGGTCGTGCCGGCGAAGGGCCGTCGGCCCCAGAGGCCCTCGAAGAGCGCGACGCAGAAGCTGAACTGATCGGTGCGAGCGTCGGTCGCTCGGCCGCGGTGCTGCTCGGGCGCCATGTAGGCCGGCGTCCCGAGCACGGCGCCCTCGCGGGTCAGCTGCTCGGAGAGCCGGCTCGATCCGCCGGTCTGCGCGGCTGTCTGCGCGCCCGTCTGCGGGCTCGACTCGGACAGCTCGATCGCGGCCGAGTCCATGCTGAGCGCGTCGCTTCCCTCGCCTCCAGGCAGCGCGTCGTCGTGGGCGATGCCCTTCGCGAGTCCGAAGTCGAGGACCAACACGCGGCGCTCGGCCCCGACCGTGCTCGCCTCGCTGACCAGCACGTTGTCGGGCTTGAAGTCGCGATGCACGATCCCACGCGCGTGCGCGGCCGCGAGCCCGCGCCCGGCCGCGACGAAGACCGCGACGACCTCTCGCCACTCGCGGGGCTTGGCGTCGAGCCAGGCGCGCAAGGTCGTGCCGGGCACATAGTCCATCGCGACGAAGACCTGATCGGCCCAGGTCCCGACGTCGAACACCGGCACGACGTTGGGGTGCGAGAGCTTGGCCATCGCCTGGGCCTCGCGCAGCAGCCGACTCCGCGCGAGCTCGCTGGTCTGGCCGCGCAGCAACTTGATCGCGACCTTGCGATCGAGCTCGGGATCGTAGGCGCGATAGACCACGCCCATGCCACCCTCGCCGAGCTGGTCGACGATCAGGTAGCGACCGAGGCGATCGGGGATCGTCGGCTCCGAGCTGGTCCGCGGGCGCGAGACCTCGGTCGGATCGGAGTCTGCGGCGCTGGCCGAGGCCGCGCTCGGATCCGCGACGAGGGTCGCCGCGTTCGGATCGTGGTCGTCGCGTTGGGCGATCGTGGGCTCGGGCGGCTCGGTCACGTGGCCAGAGGATATCGTCGGCTCGGCTCGTTCGACGCGCTGGATCGCATGCGCTGGATCGGGCGAGTGGTTCGCCGAGCCCGAGCCCGAGAAACCCCATTGACGGCTTCAATGACCCGCTGCGCGGCTGAACCGCGGGTGTCGAGTCGGCACGGATCCACCGCTCCGCCGCGCGGCCAGAGCTGTTAGAGTGGCCGCCCCCCGCATGGGTTGACGATGACCATCGATCTCAAGTTTGGCACGACGTCTCGCCGCCTCGATCCTTCGAACCCGCGCGCGTTGCTTGGTCGCGACGAGCAGAGCTGCGATCTGTGGGTCGCCGACGCCAGCGTGTCGCGGCGCCACGCCGAGGTCTACCTCGAGGGCGGCAACGCGTTCATTCGTGATCTCGGATCGTCGAACGGGACGTGGGTCAACGGGCAGGCGCTCGGACCTCATCCCGTCGCGCTGGTCCCGGGCCAGATCGTCTATGTCGGCCACGCGCCGCTCGGGGTCGAGTGGCAGCAAGCCGGTGGTGGACGAGCCGCGACGGTGATGGCCGCGCTGCCGCCCGAGCTGATGGCGATGATGGCCCAGCGTCAGCAGCAGATGAGCGCGGCGCCGATGGGCTTCGCTCCGCAACAGCCGATGGGCTTCGCTCCGCAGCCGCCGATGGGCTACGCGCCGCAGCCGATGAGCTACGCGCCGCAGCCGATGGGCTACGCGCCGCCTCAGCAGGCGCAGCCGCAAGGCTGGGCGCAGCCGCAGCCGCAAGCGGCTCAGCCGGTGGCCGGATCACCGGCCGCGTATCAGGCCAGCCAGACCATGAACGCCGCGGGGGTCGGAGTCGCGGCGGTCGTCGGCGTCGGTGGGACGCAGGGGCCGACGCCGGCCGAGCTGACCTATCGCCGGCAAGGCTCGAACAACAACGGGACCTTGTTGATCGCCCTGCGCGGCGACACCTTCGCCAACGAGACCACGCTCGATGGCTTCCTCGAGTTCACCGCGACCGACAGCGAGACGGTCGCTTCGGTGTTCATCGAGCTGATCGAGTTTCACAAGAAGGGCCACAAGAAGGGCCACATCTGGGACCGCTGCCTGGTCCGCCAGGGCCCCTGGAAGACCAGGAAGGGCGATGTGTTGCCGATGCCCTTCCAGCTGCGCGTGCCCTCGGGGACCTCGGTCTCGAGCCCGGAGTGCCACTGGGAGCTGCGCGGCTACGTCGACATCGCCTGGGCCAGCGACATCGAAGCGACGATCCCGATCACGATGCGCAACCGCGACATCGAGAAGATCCGCGACGCGCTCGGGGCCCTCGACTTCCGCGTCGCCGATCTCGCCTCGAAGCCGCTCGGGCAGAAGTACATCGGCAGGTTCAACCCGCCGATGCACCTGCGCCAGCGGCTCAACATCACCGACATCAACCTCGACATCGAGTACCTCGGGACCAACCTCAAGGTCGTGATGGAGGTCGAGAAGAACAAGCTCTTCCACTTCGACAAGCGGCAGGAGTTCGTGTTTGCGCTCGACCGGCTGCGATCGGCCAGCCTTCAGGACATCAGTCAGCACTTTCAGCTCGAGATTTCGAAGCTGATGGGGTGAGGAGGCTGGCTCGGTGGAGCGTTCGCGGGCGATCGCGTCTTCGACGACCAGGCTCTACGGTGGGAAAGAGGGTCGCCCGCTCGGGCTCAAACACGTCGCCCTTCGAATCGCGGGCGCTCTCTCCTTGGTTGGAGCTTTCTGGCGATCGTTGCGCTCGTGCACGGATGCCAGGGGCTCGACTCGCCTCGGAGCGACCCTCTTTCCCCCCGCGCGCCTTTGACTTCGAGGGTCCTCGCCGTCGCCAACAGACAGCGTGAGAGATCGGATCCGCAGCACGCGAACTCGCGGGCTCGTTTGGTGCGGATCGCGGACTCGGCAGTTTGCTAGAGCGAGCGCGGATCGGTGAGCCGACCCGTGACCGCGGATGCGGCCGCGATCGCGGGCGAGACCAGGTAGACCGGCCCGGGCGAGCCCATGCGGCGATCGAAGTTGCGGTTGGTCGTGCTCGCCGTGACCTCGCCTTCGAAGGGGATGCCGGGGCCGTTGCCGATGCACGAGCCGCAGCCGGGCTCGGACACGACGGCGCCGAG
>JAMHUH010000554.1:0-19064 GCA_035904925.1 Nannocystaceae bacterium | reverse complement strand
AGCTCGAGCAGCGCGCGTCCGATTTCTTCGGGAAAGAACCGGTGCTTTCGCTTGGGCAAGAGCGGTTCGACCGTTCGGGCGAACACGCTGGCGGGGTGCCACTCGCTGCCGACGCGATCGCGAATCGCCCGCTTGATCGGCATCGGCACCCGATTGACCAGCTTGGCCAGCCCGGCGGTGATGCCCGACCAGCGTTCGTTGACTCGCTCGCGCGTGTCGGGCAGCGGTCCATCGTCGACCCCGAGGAACCCGTAGAGCGTGCGCAAGAACACCGGCGCGTCGTCGGTGAAGAGCTCGAAGGGCAGGGTCGCGACCGCGTCCTCGCCAAAGCGCTGGCGATAGTGGCGATCGAAGGCGGCCCAATCGAGGTCGCGCGCGTCGACGTTGGGGCCCTTGTAGAGACCCACGTTGTAGGGCTCGAAGCGGCGCTCGCGGGCGTTCCAATTGATGTAGCGCTCGACCGAGGTCGAGAACCCGGCCTTGAGCAATTGCGCGTAGGCGGACTCGACCCACTTGTCTTGCCGACGCACGACCAGGATCACCCGGGCCTCCGGGAACATCGCGTGGAGCAGCGCGGAGTTGTTGGCCAGGTTCGAGTGGTTCTCGATCGGCCAGCCGACGATCGCCTCGGAGCTGATCAGCACGGTCTCGTGCTCGACCCGATCGAGCCAGGCATGGATCGCCGCGCGGTGCTGCTCGAGATCGATGCAGGCCGCGTTGCGAAAGAAGACCTCGAGCATGAAGCGCTCGATCGGTCCGTCGCTCGCTTGCGGGTAGTGCAGGGGATGCACGAACGCGACCCCGGGTAGGGCCGGGAAGACCCGCTCTTGCAAGAAGGTCGTCGCGGTCTTGTGGAGGCCGACGTGCAGGACGATGCGCTTGGCGGTCATGTCGAGGGTCTCGTCAGGGCTCGCGTCGGTAGGCGCTGCCGGCTCGCCGCGAGTCTTCGCCCGCGAGCTTGGCGAGGTTCGCCCGGGCCTCGCCGACCGCCTCGCGCACGGCCGGCCGCAGGTTCCGAGCCAGCTCGTCGAGCCGCGCCTCGCCCTCGCTCGGGCGGATCCTGGCCATCGCGTAGGCGGCCCGGACTTGGGTGAAGACCGGCACCAACCAGCCGCGCATCAGCTTGGCGACGGCCTCGCTGGCCTCGGCGGGCGCGTCGGGGCCGAGCACGGCCAGGGCTTCGAGTGCGTCGTCTCGCTGCGCTCGCACGCGCAGACCTTCGAGCAGGCGCGCGCCACCTTCGGGTCGGCGCGCAGCCGTCAGGGCCAGGGCGATCTCCCAACCGATCGGACCGCGACCTTCCTCGCCGAGCAAGAGCGCGGCCAGCTTGTCGCAGGCGAGCGGGCTCGGTGGATCGATCATGGCCAGCGCGGTGATCAGGTTCTCGCGGATCTCGGGGTGCTCTTCGCGGGCGAGCGCGGCGAGCAGCTCGCTCTCGGCCGCGTGATCGAGGGTCTCGACCAGCGCAGGCCCGACCTGAAAGCGGACGTCGTCGCGGGGATCCTCGAGCAAGGCGCGGAGATCCTGGCCGATGCGCTCGAGCGCCTCGCCGCCCTCGACCCGCGCGACCTGACCGAGCAGCGAGAGCGCGATGACGCTGCACTCGCGCACGAACATGCTGGCTTCGTCTTCGCCCTGGTTGGCCAGGCCCGCGAGCGCGCGCTCGCGGCTGCTCGGCGCGCCGAGCTGGGCGAGGCCCAGGATCGCGAGCCCGGCGTTCTGCGGCGAAGGGTCGGCGCAGGCCTGCTCGAGCACCTCGACCACCGCGGCCCGGCTCGGATGCTCGCTGCGCGACCAGGCGACCGGCGGGCGCTCGTTGATGCGTTCGAGCAAGGCCGGCGCGAGGTTGCGGATCGCTCGGTTGCGAATCTCGGGCTGCTCGTGGACTGCGTCGCGCAGCGCGGCGTCGAGGGTCAGCTCGGTGGCCATGCGATGATCAGGGGGCGATCAGCGGCCGAGCTCGAGCAAGAGCTGCTCGAAGCCGAGGCGGACGTTGGGGTTGCGGGCCAGGGAGGTCTGGAATTTTTGGATCGCTTGCATCTGCGTGGTCGTGGCCGCGCCGATGTCGACCGCCGGCAGTCCGCGCAGGCCCTCGCGTCCGCGCATGCGCTCGCGCAGGTGGAGCAGCCACAGCTCGGCCAAGCGGGCCGCGGTCGCGCGCTGGCGAGCGGGCGACTCTTTTCCGGACGAGCCCGACTCGCCCTCGTCGCTCGATTTTTTGCTGGCCTTCTTGCCTGCCTTCTTCGCGCCCGCCTTCTTGGCGCCCTTGTTGGCCTTGCCTTGGCTGACGACGACCAGATCGCTCTCGCCCTCGTCGACCGGCTCCTCGCCGGGCTCGGGCGTGGCCGCGACCGCGTCCTTCCACGAGCTCCACAGCGGCGAGCGATCGCCCGAGAAGATCGCCCCAGGCCCGATCTGCAAGGCTTGCAGGGTGTTGCCGAGCAGCACGCGGGTCGGCTCGAGGCTGGAGTCGCCGAGCAGCTCGAGCGCGACCCCGGGGCTGCCGTCGGCCAGCGAGATCGCGAGATCGATCCGCTCGGCCGAGGCCGCGAGCTCGCGCCGGGCCAGCTCGCTGGCGACGACGCTGCGGACGTCCGCGTCGCCGAGCCGCTCGATCGGGATGGTCATGCAGCGCGACAAGATCGTGTCGAGCACGTCGTAGAGGTTGCTGGCGATCAACACCCAATAGACCCCGTCGCGCGGCTCCTCGATCGCCTTGAGCAGGGCCGCGGCGGCGGCCGGCTGCATGCGATCGGCGGGATCGATGACGATTACGTGGGCCTTGGCCTCGAAGGGCGCGTGCTGGGCTCGCAGCGCGACCTCGCGAGCCGCCCCGGTCGAGACCATCCGGCTCTTGCCCTCGCCCTCGAGC
Source organism: Nannocystaceae bacterium (assembly GCA_035904925.1). Taxonomy (GTDB): domain Bacteria; phylum Myxococcota_A; class Polyangia; order Nannocystales; family Nannocystaceae; genus Plesiocystis. Next base: position 16,192 of record JAMHUH010000554.1, on the reverse strand, counting down.
CGGCGCAGATCGGTGTGGCGGTTGCCGAGCAGGCGCCGACAGGCGTCGCACTGGCCACAGCCGATCGCCGGCGCGCGCTGGCAGATGAGCGCACAGGCGAGCCCGCGCGCGAGCGTGGCCTTGCCGATCCCCCGCGAGCCCGAGAACACCAGCCCGTGATGGAGGCGGCCGCGAGCGATCGCCCGCGAGAGCATGGCGCTGATCCTGCGGTGGCCGACCACGCCAGGAAAGCTCGCGGGAGCGGCTGCTTCGCCCGACATCGGCGCGAGGATACCCGTGTTCGCGTGAGCGGGGCGAGGCCCGCCTCGCTGGCGCTGCGCGGCGGAGTTGGTCACACTGGAGCCCGCACGGGCCTCCGATGAGCAGCGACGACGGCAAGCCAGGCTTCTTTACCCGCATGAAGCGGGCCATCACGTCCACGGTCGACGGCGCGATCGACTCGGTCAGCGATCCGGGCCAAGAGCTCGCCCTGCTGATCGACGACCTCGGCGCGGAGATCAAGCAGGCCGAGAAGGACCACCAGCAGGCGGTCGTCGATCGCAAGGTGCTCGAGCGCAAGCTGGTCGAGATCCAAGCCAAGGAGCAAGGCTGGCTGACCCGCGCCGAGCAGGCGATGAAGCTCGGCGACGAGAACCTGGCTCGCGCCGCGCTCGAGCGCAAGGTCGGCGTCGGGCAAGAGCGCGCGGCGATCGAGCAGACGATCGCCGAGCAAGCCCGGCTCGCCGAAGACATGCGCGAGCACATCAAGCAGGCCAAGGCCAAGCACAAGTCGCTCAACCTGCGCCGCGGCACGCTGATGGCCCAAGCCCGCGCGGCCAAGGCCGGCCACGGCTCGGCGGCCGGCCTCGGCATGGCCCAGAGCTCGCGGCTCGACGAGATCGAAGGCAAGATCGCCCAGATCGAGGCCTTCAACGAGGTCCACGCCGAGACCCACGGCAACGAGCTCGAGGAGCAGCGGATCGACGCCGAGCTGCGCAAGCTCGATCAAGGCCGCGAGCTCGACGACGAGCTCGCCCTGCTCAAGGCCAAGCTGGCCGTGGGCGAGAAGGCCCTGACCGAGGGCAAGGGCAAGGCTTGAGTGAGCGAGTCAGCCCGGGCGAGCGAGCGTGATCGGGCGGCGCCGATCTGGCAGCTCCTGCTCTTGCTGACGATCGCGGCGCTGATCCTGCTCTCTGCCTTTCCCTACTTCGAGCAGACCCGCAACGCCAACGAGCTGCCGCGCTTGGTCCAGGCGATGGCGCGGGTCGAGGCCGGCGAGTGGGCGATCGACGGTCCGAGCCGGCGCGGGATCCCGCTCGGCCCCGACATCGCCCGCAGCCCGGTCGACGATCGCCTCTATCCCAACAAGCCACCCGGCACCTCCGTGGTCGGAACCTTGGCCTTTCGGGCGGCGAGCGTCGGCGCGACCCCGCCGACCCTGCGCGAGTTCACCTGGTGGGCGCGGCTCTTCGCGGGCGTCATCCCGGCGCTCGTCCTCTTGGGCATCGCGTGGGGTCGCCTGCGCGAGCTCGGTCATGGCGGGCCGGTCGTCAACGCGGTGCTGTTGGCCTGGCTCTTCGGCACGCCGATGTTCGCTTACGCCCGGCTCTTCTACGGCCACGCGCTGGCGGCCTGCCTGCTCTACGCGGGCCTGGTCGCGCTCGCGCGTGGCCACGCCCGCAAGCGCGCGTGGACCTCGGCCCTCGGCGGTCTGCTGGCCGCGACCGCGATCACGGTCGAGTACGGGGCGGCCTTCGCTGGCTTGCCGATCGCGATCGCGCTGGCGATCCCGGTGTTCGACCGTCGCGGCGCGGCCACGCTGCGTCGGCACGCCTTGGTTCGCGCTGGCGTGGCGCTGATGGCCGCGTTGATCCCGGTCTTGTTGCTCGCGCTCTACCAGCGCTCGGTGTTCGGCTCGGTCCTCTCGACCGGCTATCACTTCGCCGCCGATCCGGGGTTTCGGGCCGCGCACGGGCAAGGGCTGCTCGGGCTCGGCTGGCCGCGGGTCGACAAGATCGGCATCGATCTGCTCTCGCCCAAGACCGGGCTCTTGGTGTTCTCGCCGCTGGTCCTGGTCGGGCTCGCCGGCTTGGTCCACGCCGCGCGTCGAACAGGTCCGCGCGCCTGGGCGGCGCGCCTCGATCTCGCCGTCTTCGCCTGCCTCTTGCTGGTCGGGCTCGGGCTCGGCTTCGAGGGCGGCTGGCGGATCGGCCCGCGCTACCTGGTCATCGCGCTGCCCTGCCTGCTGCTCGGTCTGGCCGAGGCGATCGAGGCCTGGCGCGATGGCCCAGTGTTCGCGGGGGTCTGGGCGGTCGCGCTGACCTGGTCGGTGCTGGCCTGCAGCTTGGCCGCGACGCTCTGGCCCCACGTCGACCCGACCAACATCGGCGAGCCCTTCGGCGAGGTGTTCTTGGCCTTGATCAGGGACGGCTACGGACCCTATGGCTTGCCGCAGTGGATCTCGCCGGGCATGGGCAGCGTGCTCGCGCTCGCGCTGCCCTTCGTGCTGGCGGTCGGCGTCAACGTCTGGGCGCTCGGACCTCGCCGCGTCACCGTCTTGCTGCCGATGCTCGTCGGCGTGCTCATGGGCCTGCTGATCGTGCTCGTGATCTTGCCGCGGATCGTGGTCGCGCCGCTGAAGAGCGAGCGCAACCTGCGTTACATCGAGCTGGTCTACGAGCCCAAGGTCCAGATCGAGCCCGAGGGGTCTCGGCTCGAGCCTGGCCACACGATCACGCTCGACTGATCAGGCGGCCTCGGCCTGGCTCAGGCAACCAAATGGCGATCGAAGAACGCGAAGATCGCCGACCGCCGAAGATCCGATCGCGTTTGCTGACCGAGGCCGACACGGTCATCCACTACGATCCGTGGTGGAACCCGGCCGTCGAAGATCAAGCCACCGACCGCGCAAGCCCGTCATGGTTTATCGGCTGGTCGTCGAGGATAGGGTCGAGCAAAAGATGGTCGAGCTCGGCGCGGAGAAGCGTGCGGTCGCCGAGTCGGCGCTGGGTCGCGACTCGCAGGTCGGCAAGCGCCTGACCATGGAGGACTTCGACAAGCTGCTCGAGACGCCCGCGGGCGGGCTCACTTCTTGGGACGACGTCTGAGCTCCCCGCGCCTGCCAGCGCTCGACGTCCATCTCGATCGCAGTCGCGAGCAATCGCGCGCCAAAGTCCCACTCCGGGTGGAGCTCGATCGCGATCGCCTGCAAGAGCTCTGCGGCTCGAGCTTCGTCGATCAGGCCACGCTGCAAGGACGACCACGCCAGCCGATAGCGGACGTAGCGGTCCCAGCTGCAGTCCTGTGAAAAAGGCCTGGGCGGCCCTCGAAGCTCGGGCACGGGTGAAGTCCGAGGACCTGTAGGCGCGACCTGGCAAGTCGCCGCCGACGGCCCCGAATCGAACGGATGAATGGTCATCACGCGCCGATACAGACGGTTGGCCTCGACGTAGCGGCCCCGCGTATCGAGAGCATCGGCGAGGACCAGCAGCGCCCACGCAGTGCAAGTTTGCGTATCCTCGAGCTGCTCGCTGACGGACAGCGCGGTCGCGAGGTTTCCCAGCTTCGCTGCAGCGACGGTGTAGACGCAGCGACTCCGCCCTGCTTGCTCGCCGTCGAGGACCGAGCCGAGGTGACTCGCCTGCTGGGCACGCTCGAACGCCCAGCCGAGGTGCTGCTCCGCCGCGGTCCAGTGCATCGCTAGGACTTCGTCATCCACCGCGGATCCCTCGATCTCGAGCGCGCATCCGTCTGCCGCGTGCCATTCATGGACTTCGAGGTGGATGACGCCCACTCGGGCGAGCAACTCGGCCAGCTCGACGGAAAGCTCGGGTGGACTCCGGGCGAGGAGAGCCTCCTGGCCCTTCGCATTGCTCTCCTGAAGGGCATAGGAATCGCCTCGCCATGCACCGAAGTACCAATTGACATACTCGGCCTCGCTCAGCGGACGGGCTGGGCCATCTTCACGTCCGCAATCGACGAACTCGGGACGGCTCCTCGCACTGCCGCGATCGAGAGACGGATCGACCGGTGGTGTGGCCGCTGGCGCAGCGCGTGGCTCACAGGCGGCCAACTGAAGCGCGAGGGCGAGAACCGCCGCGCTCAACCATTCGAATCGGGATTGTCGCACGGTGCGGTCTCGATCAGATTGGCGGCGCCCTGAAAGTCATTGGCCAGTTTGTCGGCCCGCTTTGAAAATTCCGGCAGTCGATGCCCTGCGCCACCTCCGTATTGCGTAACCTCGGGACGCCCTGCCTCGCTGAAGTGGAATCGCGGTTCTTCGCCCGCCCAGGAGACGTGCATCTCGGTCAACTGTCGATAGGAGGCGTAGGCAAGCGGGTAAACCTGCTGTGTCGACGCTTCGTGCGCCAGTAGAAAGACGCTGAAATCCATCTCGCGTCGAAAGAACTGGAGCCGATCGCTAGGTGTACAGTATTCGTGCCCAGGTGGATCTTTCACCATTCCCATGCTGAGCGGCTGATCATTGATCTCGAACAGGAAGCGTCGACCCGCAGCTTTGTTGACGTGGATGCCGTTTTCTCGGTGGCTATCGTCGAACATGCTGCCGGTGTCTGCGACGTCGAGGACGGGACCGCCGGTCATTTCCGTCATTCGACTCGAGATCGAGCTCTTCTCGAACTGCCAAGTCTCCGCGTCTTCGTAGATGGTTCGACTCAGGCCGAGCCTCCAATCCGACGATTCCGCGAGACCCAGATCGGGAATATCGACGATCGCCTGGGCCAGCACATTTGGATTGTAGACCTGAACCCGGGACTTGTTTGGTTGAACCGCCGCGGCCGACGAGTCGGTCCCCTCGACAACGATCTCCGAATCGAGGTTTTTCATGTCCGGTGAGCGACCGCCGGCGGTTCCGATTTTCTGCGCCCGAAATAGCTCGCTCATGGGGGCCCCGAACTGCATCGACTGATCCTCGAGTGGAGGCTCTTGCTTGGAGCCCTCGGGGATCCAGAGCAGCGGGTAATCCGACTGTGGACCGCTCGGGCCGAGCGACAGCGTACCTCCTTCGGAATCGAGGTAACGGCTGCGATTGTACGCCGAGTTCTCGATGATATCCGTGGCCACGCCCGACGATTCTGCGATCGCCTCGATGGTGGACGGACCTTCGGGAGTGACTCGGTAGTATCGCCCGCGCGTCGGGATCGGCGACGTCAGGGCTGCCTGTCGCTCGTGTTCCAGTCCACGCTTGGCTGCGTTCGTCGACTTCGCATCGAAGCGCGAATCGGTCCGCTTGGGTGCCTTGGGTGCCGGACCCGGTTTCATCGGTGCGAACATGAAGACATGCTGGACTCCAACTCGCTCGCACACAACTGTCCCATCGGCGAGGTCCTCATCACACCCTGGGCGAAGCGCATAGGACATCCGATGTGGGGTCGTAGGACATCCAAAGGCAGTTGAACACTCGAGCAGTCAGTCGGGGTCTCGTGTCGCACGCGGGCACGATCTCGCTGCGGCGAGTCGGGGCTCGCGGCGTGAACGACGCGACCCTGACCAGGCCGTGATGGTCGAGCCGTGTCTCGGAGCGAGCACGTGACCTGCCGTCCTCCGCCCTCGCTCGACCTCTCCCTCAGCTCTCGACGGACCGTCGCCACCAAAGACCTGCATGGCACACCTGAATCCCGCGCTCACGCTGCGAGGTCGGGATCCGGCTGGCGCAGTGATTCGCCGACGATGCGGATCGTGTGGCAGTGGTGCCGCAGCCGATCGGCCGGCTCGAGGCATGGCAACGCCCATCGCGACCATTCTCGGACGCGACGCGCTTCAAGCAGCGAACTTCAGCTCGAGCTGGCCAGGGCTCGGGCGATCGCCTCGCGCTCGTTGGCGATGTCGACGAGCTTCATCGCGCCCCGGCAACGCGGGCAAGTCATCACGTCGACCGCGAACACGCGCTGGAGCAGCCACGCCCACGGATGCCGGTTCGAGGGCTTGGTGTTGCCGGGCGAAGCACAACCGAGCTCGAGCTCGGTCGCTTCGCCGACGAACAACCTCAACTGTGTCGGTGCGGCAGGCTCGGGCACGCGGCCGGGCACAACCTCGCTGCGGGCGTTGGCGTGGGCCGCGAGCACGCCGTGATACCTGAGCATGTGAAAGTTCGGCGGCGGGATCAGGGCGACGAGCCGCGCGATGAGATCAAGAGGATCCAGCAGCACGGCGTGCGTCCCATCTCGCCAGGCGTGCTTGAAGCGAACCATCAAGCGTTGGCGATCCGCCGTGAGCTCGAGCCGCTCCTGAGCGACTGGCGGTCGCGCGACGTACCGGCATAGTCGCTCGAGCCGACGACGATCTCGGCCGTCGATCGCCGGGCCTGCGTGTACGTTGACCCCACCAACTTCGGCGATCGACTCGCCGGGTGCAGGGACCTCGCTGACCGGATGCACGAGCTTGCGCGTGCGTTGCCCGGGCGCAGCACCGAGCAGCTGGCGATCACTGACGGACGCGCCGTAGCACGCGGCGAGTGCCGGCTGGTCGTGCGCGAGCTCGTCGGTGTCGGCATCGGTGTCGAGCTCGTCGAGCGAGCGACCATGACGCTCGCACACGCGGGCGAGTCCCTCGTAGGTCCAGCGGGCGACGTCGGCGACTTGCTCGATGGTCGGATTCGGCAGGGCGTGAAAGCGCAGCAGGCCAGCGTCATCGCGGACGTACACGCCATCGAGCGCGAGCGTGTGGTAGTGCATGTTCAACCGCAGCGAGGAGTCGCCGCGCTGCACGAAGGTGAGCGCCCCGATCTGCGCGTCGTCGACCGAGCGCAGGCCCAGCTCGAGCTTGGCTCGGTGCCGAAGTGAGCGTCGCAGTGCGGCGATGAACACCGCGAGCACGTCGGCGCAGAGTCGGCGGTCGTAGCCCATCGCGTAGCGCAGCCGCCACGGCAGCGAGCAGACCCACTGGCGCACGGGCACCTTGGGTAACACCTCGTCGACGAGGTGAGCCGCGATGTCCGACATGCGCCGGCCGAGGCACGATGGGCAGAACCCACGCCGCTTGCAGGAGAAGGCCACGACCATCGAGTGGCCGCAGCGACTGCACGCGAGGTGAGCAAGACCGTGCTCGAGAATTCCGCAACGCAGGTACGCCTCGAACTCGTCGACGACGAACTTCGGCAAGCCGCCGGCTTGTTCGGCTCGCTCGCGGAAGCTCGACCAGTGCTCGGCGATGACCTGATGGAGCAGCGTCTGCTCAGGCACCGCCTCGAAGTGCGCCCAATCGACCTGGCCCTGCTCCCCCGGCAGGACCGACAATCGTGCGTAGGCCTCAGCCGCCGGCCGCGGGCCACCAGCGACCGACCGACCGCCTGCATCGCGCTCAGCCGACCAGCGGCAGGGCGGCGGCCTCGGCTGGCTCAGGCAACCAAATGGCGATCGAAGAACGCGAAGATCGCCGACCACGCCGCGTCGCGGGCCTCGGGGTAGTCGCCGATGTGCATTGGGAACGCGAGTCGCTGGGCGATCGGGTGGTGGCCATCGGTCAAGAACGAGTGGCCCGCGTCGTACTCGTGGACCTCCGGCTCGCAGCCGAGCGGGGCCATGCGCTGGCGCAGCTTGGGCCCGAGCCCGCCGAAGATCCGATCGCGTTTGCCGTAGCAGGCGATGACCGGGCCGATCCCGCGCATGGCTTCGGTCTTGGGTAGATCGCCGTAGTTGGTCGAGACCGCGCCCCAGCCCGAGCCGGCCGCGAGCGCATAGCCGCCGCCGAAGCAAAACCCGATCAAGCCGACCTGGCCGATCTCGAGCCCGGTCTGATCCATCAGCCACGATCGGGCCGCGTGGCCCTGGCCGACCGCGATGCCCTCACCGCGCTTCATCGCGCGAGTGAAGACGTCGACCAGGCAGGCCATTCGGCCGCGCGCGAACAAGTCGGGGGCGATCGCGGCGTAGCCAGCTTCGGCGAAGCGCTCGACCACGCGATCGATCTCGGGCTGGCGACCCATGATCTCGTGGATGATGACGATGCCTCGCGTGGCGCCGGGCGGCACGATCGCGAAGGCCGGAGTCTCGACGCCGCCCGGACGGGCCGGCAAGATCAGCGCTTGGCCATGGATGGTCGACATGGTCGGCATGGTCAGCTTGGCTCAGCGCCCGATCAGCATCCGAACCATCTTGCGCTTGAGCTCGACGTCGTAGGGCGGCGCGATCATGCTGAGCAGGTTCGGCCGACGCTGGTGGTAGATGGCCTTTTGGTGGCTCATCGCCAAGAAGCCCTCGCGCGCGTGGTAGTGGCCCATGCCGCTCGGGCCGACGCCGCCGAAGGGCAGGTTGTCTTGGCCGACGTGGATGGTGGTGACGTTGATGCCGAGCCCGCCCGAGACGATCCGCTCGCTGACCTTGCGGATGGCCGAGCGATCGTGGCTGAACACATAGGCGGCGAGCGGGCGCGGGTGAGCGTTGACGTAGGCGATCGCCTCGTCGAGCTCGCGGTAGGTCATGATCGGCAAGATCGGCCCGAAGAGCTCGTCTTGCATCGCGCTCATCGAGTCGTCGACGTCGAGCAGCAAGGTCAAGGGCAGCTTGTTGGCCTCGCTGAAGCGCTCGGCCGCTTCGTCGCCCGGGTTGACCTCGATCAGCGTGGCGCCCTTCTCCTTGGCGTCGTCGAGGTGGGCGACCAGCCGGCTGCGATGCCGCTCGTTGATGATCGCCGTGTAGTCGCGGTTGTCGGCCAGCTTGGGCAGCATCATGGCCACGCTGCGCTGGATCTCGGCGACGACCTGATCTTGCTGCGACTCGTGGACGAGCAGGTAGTCGGGCGCGACGCAGGTCTGGCCGGCGTTGAGCAGCTTGCCGAACACGAGCAGGTCGAGCTGGCCGGCGATCGCGTAGTCCTTGGCGATGATGGTGGGCGACTTGCCGCCGAGCTCGAGCGTGACCGGGACCAGGTTCTCGCTCGCCGCTCGCATGACCATGCGGCCGACCGCGGTCGAGCCGGTGAAGAGCAAGTGATCGAAGGCCAGCGACGAGAACACCTGGGCGACCTCGGGCCCGCCGTTGACGACCGCGACCTGCTCGGCCGGGTAGGTCTTGGCGATCAGCTCGGCCAGCAGGGCGGAGGTCTTCGGGGTCAGCTCCGAGGGCTTGATCATCGCTCGGTTGCCAGCCGCGAGCGCGGCGATCAGCGGGCCGACGATCAAGTAGACCGGGTAATTCCAGGGCGCCATGATCCCGACGACGCCGAGCGGCTGGACCTCGACCCGCGCCGACGCGGGCCAGGTCGCCCAGCTCGCCATGCGCCAGTCGGACTTCATCCACGAGCGAAGGTGACGCAGCGCGTGGCGAATGCCGAACACCGAGGGCAGCAGCTCGACCCGGCGCGACTCGTCGGGCGAGCGGTTGCCGAAGTCCTCGCTGATGGCGGTGACGATTCGCTCTTCGTTGTCGAGCAGCATCCGCAGCAGCTTGCGCAGCGAGTCGCGTCGCTCGGCGCGGCTCGGCGGTCCCTGCTGCAAGAAGGCCTTGCGCTGCCGCTCGAGCGTGCCACGCAGCTGATCTTCGATGGAGGAGGGACTCGATTCTCGCCTGAGTGCTTGGACGACCATGATTCCGATTCACCTCGAAACGACGTTCACTGTATACCCGCGGGTTCAGGATGGCCAGACGCCGCGGAACGGCGAAAGAGCAGCGTCAGGCCGATTCCAGCGAGGATCTGCACGGCGCCGCACCCGGCGAACAAGCCGACCCAGCCGAGCTCGAGCATCGTCGGGGCGAGCAGGGGACCGAGCACGCGCGGGAGGTTGAGCGCGGCCATGGCCAGCACGAAGCCGGTGATCGGCAGCGGGGATCGGGCGGCCGCGAGCAAGGCCAGCGCGTGGAGGCCGACCAGCAGCGCCGCCTGCAACAGGCCCTCGCTGCCCGCGAGCGATCGGATCAGCCAAGGCTCGGACCAGTGGCGCGAGAGCAGGGCGAAGCTCAGCCAGACCCCGCCGAGCAGCAGAGCCGCGCCCGCGGCGGCTCGCTCGGGCCCGACGCGTGCGACCAGCGGGCCGCTGGCCAGCGCGCCGATCAGCCCCGCGATCGCGCCGACCGGCAAGAGCAGGGCCGCGTAGTCCTCGAACTCCCAGTGCAGCTCGCCGAACAAGAACTCGGCCGCGACCGCGCTGGTGATGTTCGGCGCGAGCATGCCGAGCAGGCCGAGCGAGGGGATCGCCAGCAGCCAGAGCCAGTCGCTCGAGCTGCGCGATCGCTTGGCGCTCGCCTGCTCCCGCGCCTTGCGAGGTCGACCCGGCGCCCACAGCAGCAAGGGCGAGAGCGCGACCAGGGCGATAGCGATCGTGGCCAGCTCGAGCCCGGCGGCGAGGCCCTCGCGGACGACCTTGCTGCCGAGCCACCAAGGTCCGACCAGGCCAAAGCCGAGCGCGTGGCCCAGGCCCATGCCGGTGGCCGCGAGCGCACGATGGTCGGCGAGCAGATCGAGCGCGAGCGCGTCGACCAAGGTGTCTTGCGTGGCCATCGCGAGGTTCAGCGCGAGCCAGCCGAGCCCGATCGCGACCAAGGAGCTCGGCACGCCGGGCGCCCAAGCTTGGGTCAGCGACCCGGTCGCCGCCGCGGCGGCGCCGAGCAGCCCGATCGAGACCAGCGCGCGCAGCCGCAAGGGCCAGCTCGGCCCGAGATCGAGCAAGAGCCCGAGCACGAACTTGAGCACCCACGGCAGCGCGCCGCTGGCCAGGATCCCGACCTGCTGATCGAGCGGCGTCCCGAGCTGCGCGAGCACACCCAGCATCAGCGCGCCGACATACGCGACCAAGCCTTGGGCGAAGTAGGTGGCGCCGATCACCGCGCTCGGTCGCCAGGCCGCGAGCTCGCCCTCGTTCATGCTCAGAGCCAGTCGATGAACTCGATCAGGAAGTCGGCGTTCTGGTCGACGAGCCCGGCGATGTGCGGCCCGAGCGAGTTGGTCTCTTCGTAGTGGTCGCCCGGGGCCTCGCTGAACCAAGGCACGCTGTCCGAGAGCTTGAAGTCGTACTGCGGGATGATGTAGCCGAGCTCGTCGTTGCCGAGCCCGATGATCCAGGTGTAGGGCGAGCCGATCCGCTGCTTGAGGTAGGGCCCCGCGGGCGCCTGGCCGAGGTCGGGCGGGTTGGGGTTGTTGGGATCGATCAGGTCGGCCATGTCGGTGAACATCTGCGAGCCGTCGTAGCCGCCGACCGCGAGCTCGGGCAGCAGCTCGCCGGGGACCGTCAGCATCCGCACCGGGCCGAGCTCGATCACGCCCATCTCGGTCGTGACGTACTGCTTGCCGTCGATCTCGACGACCTCGCGCTGGAAGATGCCCTGCATGAACACCAGCTTGAACGAGTCGTTGATGACCTCGCCGAGGAAGGTCTGCGCGCCGAACTCGAGCCGCGGGCTCTCGATGAGCTCGCCCTGGGCGATCGCCCCGAGCGCGACCTCGCCGAGCAGCTGGCCGATCGAGTCGGTCTTCTCCCAGCTGAAGCCGCCGCCGAAGGTGTCGCCGTCGGGCGTGGTCACCTGGACGCCGAGCGGGGTCATCATCCCGCCGAGCGCCCCCGAGATGAAGATGCAAGGCCCGCCGAGCCCGGGCTTGCCGGGTGCGCGGGTCCAGGTCGAGCCGCTCTCGATCGTCTTGCGCAGCGCGTGGATGTAGTCGGAGGTCAACAAGGTGTTCTCGTCGGCCATCGACTCGGGGTGGCTGGCGTAGTTGACCATCGTCGCGATGGTCTTGCCCTGCTCGTCGCCGAAGTGGAGCACGTCGATCGCCTCGTCGATGACCCAGGGATCGCGGTGGTCGCTGTTGACGTTGAGCACGCCCTTGCTGGCGTTGGTCGTCGAGGTGTCGCCGCGCCCGACGGTCAGCTTGTCGACGACCCGCAGATCGGCGATCGCCTCGGTCGCGGCCTGGGCGATCGCGAGCCGCAGCTGCGCCCGATAGTCGTCGTCGAACCCGCCCGAGCCGATCGTCTTGCCCCACAAGCCCATCGTGTCGGGGCCCTCGTGGGTGTGGGTCGAAGACACGCTCAACCAGTCGATGTCCTGGTCGGCGAGCAGCTCGCGGATCGCGAGCACCTCGTCGTAGAAGTAGCCGACGGTGTCGATCGCGACGTAGACGACCCGAGTGTTGCCCTGCTGCAGGGCGATCGCGCGGGCCCAGAGCCCGTCGCCCTCGCCGACGAAGCCCTCGGCCGCGCCGCGGACCCCTCGGGTCGGGCGGTTGTTGCCGAAGCCGGCCATGTAGATGGCCTGGAACTCGCCGTCGCCCTCGCCCTCGTCGGGCGCGACGTAGCCGGGGTCGCCCGGGCAGAGCCGGTCGCAGCCGCAGTCGAGGTAGGTGTCCTCGTTGGCGTCGAAGCTGCCATTGGCCGCGACGTCGTCCCAGGTCTCGAAGCAGTCCGGGATGATCGACACCACCGCGGCGCCGGCCTCGAGCGGCGCCCCGAGGATCTCGTCACACTCGCCCGAGGGCCCGTTCGGGCAGTACTGCTCGGGCGCCTCGGGATCGCCATCGCCGGTCGTCGAGTCGCTGGTCGTGTCGCTGGTCGAGGTGTCGCCGGTCGAGCTGCTCTCGCCGCTGGTGCTCTCGCTGCTGGTCTCGCCGACCTCGTCGTCGGAGGTGCCGGGATCGGCACAGCCGATCAAACTGCCACAGGCGATCAGACCGCCGCAGGCGATCAGGCAAGCGAGGCTCCACTCGGGCCGCGGATTGTTCGGGAGTCGACGCGAGAACCAAAGCGACATGCGCGAATGCTCGCACGAGTCCGCGGGTGTCGTCAGCGAAACTCGTGAGCTTCGCGTTGGTTTGGCTGGGCCGCCGGATCTTGGCCGAAGTAGTCGCGCAGCATCGCGTAGAGCTCGGGGTCCTTGTCGTGCAGCCTGTGCGGCCGCTCGAAGAAGGTCTCGACCGCGACCGCGAAGAACTCGGCCTCGTTGGTGCCGGCGTACTCGCGCAGGGGCGAGCGGTCGGCCTTGCGAGCCTTGCGGAGTCGCTCGAGCCGATCGCCGACGATCTCCAGCCAGGGCGCGTTGCTCGACCAGCTCGCGCCGACCGGCATGCCGTCGGCGTGGCCGTCGGCGAAGTCGAGCACGTGGGCGAGCTCGTGCAGCCCGACGTTGTGGCCGTCGTGGCGGCGAAACCCGAGCCGAAGATCGCGGGCCGAGTAGAGGATCGGTCCTTGCGCGTGGACCATGCCCGCGATGTTGGGCTGCTCGCCGTCTTGCCGGTACTCCTCGTCGAAGCTGCCTGGGTAGACCACGATGTCGCGCATCCGCGGCCACTCGAAGTCGGGCAAGCCATGGCCGAGCATCGCCGCCGAGCTGGCGATCAAGAGGCGAATCTCGTCGTCGACGATCGCCTCGCTGCCGTGCACGCCGTAGATGTTCTGCTCGGCCAAGAAGATCCGCACGTCGGCTTCGAAGCGGGCGCGGCCAGCCGGATCGAGCTTGCGATAGAAGTCGACCCGCCGCTCGAGCACGCGGCGCCAGGCGTCCGGAAAGGGCGTCGCGAGCAGGCGTCGGCGGCGAACGAAGCGGCCCGTGCCCCACCAGGCCGCGACGCTCGCGAGGGTCGGGGCGAGCGCGAGGCCGATCGGCCAGCTCGCCAGCGCGATCACGCCGAAGCCCAGCCCGCCAGCCCCGAGCAAGAGCGCGAGCGCGAGGTGGATGCGGATCCGCGTCTTGGGCCAGACCTGCATCGCGCGAGTATGCGTAGCCGCGGCCGCAAAGGCGAGCGCCCGCCCTTCGAGCGAAGGACGGGCGCGGCTGCGAAACGAGGAGCCTCAGTCGAGCTCGACGCGGGCGATCGTGAAGGGCAGATCGACCGGGCTGGGGTCGATGCCGAACATGTGATCGAGCTTGCCCTCGAGCACCCAGGCCGAGTCGCCGATCACCCCGGCGGTGGTCGGGAAGTCGAGCGTGTCGTCGATGACGCTCAGGTGGCCCTCGTCGCCGTCGAGCTCGATCGTCGAGATCCGCGTGTTGCCGCTCTCGACCAAGAGCAGCGTGTCCTTGCCCATCCAGTAGAGCCCGTCCGGACCCGCGAGCGGCGGGACGTCGAGGCTGATCTCGGTCACGCCCGCGAACTCGCCGTCGTCGATGTCGACCGCGAAGATCGAGCCGCCCTCGATGTACGCGACATAGAAGCGATCGTGGCCGTCGAAGGTGATGCCGTTGAGGCTGAACGCCGGCCCGGCGTCGAACTCGGGCGGCGCGGCCCAGGTCTCGACCGGCGTATCGTCGTCCGCGTCACAGCCGTCGATCCGGACGATCCGGTGGCCGAGCGAGTCGGTCGCGTAGACGTTGTGGTGCTTGTCGTAGGTGATGTCGTTGCAGAAGCCGGGCGCGCCGAAGTCATGCGAGGCGACGATCGAGCCGTCGCTCGGATCGACGAGCTCGAGCCGGGGTGGGGTCGTGAAGCTCAGGTCGTTGTTGCAGACCCAGACCCGCTCGCGCTCGGCATCCCAGGCCACGCCGATCACGTTGCGGAATGTGCCAGGGGCCGACACGACCTCGGGCTCGCCCTCGCAAGGCGTGACCTTCATCAGCGCGCCATTGGCCGCGCCGCCGAAGTAGAGCGTGCCCTCGTCGGGATCGGCCGAGATGCCCTCGGGGTAGAGCGAATTCCCGGGGATCACGATCGAGGCCAGCTCGCAGCCCTCGTCATCGCCGTCGTCATGGCCGTGACCATGACCGTGGCCGTGACCGTGACCGTGACCGTGACCGTGACCATGACCTTGGCCGCTGCGGAGCTCGGAATCGACGTCCTCGGCTTGCGTGCACGCGAGCGGGAGGGACAGACCGAAGACGAGCAACAATGGGGTCGAGAGGAGCGGAGAGTGCGTACCCATGCGGCGAATATGCCATGAGAACGTTGAACTGCATCGGTTTTAATCAGGACAGTCGGGGCACGTAAAAGCCGCTCTCGCGAAGGGCGATACCGCGATTCATGAACTTGGCACATTGCGATATAGCGATTTGAGCGCGGCCAATTCATCGATGTATGGCCAAATGGAGGGTGCTTTGGCCAGTTTGCGCGCAGCGAGGCGTCACGACTCCGCGCAGAGAGTGGTTGCTTTCCGGCGATGTATGCCCAAACGCAGGGTGGGGGAGGCGGTGATCCGCGAATCGCGAATATCAGCGATCCGCGCTCGCCCTCGTCGTCGAAACCCCCATGAGCCCAGCCGCGAGTTCGGCTCGTGGGGGGTGGTTTCGAGCATGCGTCCGCGATTCGAAGCGTCAGACCTCGAGCACGATCGCGGCCGCGGTGTCGCCCGCGGCACAACCAGCGAAGAGCAGATAGCCGCCGCCGCGCAGGCGGACCTCTTCGATGCCCTCGGCGATCAGGCGGGCGCCTGTCGGCGCCTGCGGGTGGCCGTAGATCAGCGAGCAGCCGCCCGGGTTGATCGACTCGACCGCGATCTCGAGCTCGCGGGCGAAGTAGAGATCGTTGACGGCGAAGGGGTTGTGGGTCTTGATCACCTCGACGTCGCCGATGCCGATGCCAGCCTCGGCGAGCGCCTTGCGAGCGGCCGGGACCACGGCCTTGGCCATGAAGCCCTTCTCGACCCGGGCTTGCGCGTAGCTGAGGATCCGGACTGGATCGCCGCCGCCGATCGCCTTGGCTCGATCGCGCGTCGCGACGATCAAGCCCGCGTTGCCGTCGGCCGGATGCGTCTGGCTGCCGAAGGTGACGCTGCCATCCTTCATGACCGGCGGCAGCTTGGCGAGGCCCTCGGCGCTGGTCGGGAACACGCCTTCGTCGGTCCGGATGGTCGCGACGACCTTGCGCCCGCTCGGGTTGACCTCGACCGGGCTGACCATCACGCGGGCGTAACGACCCTCGGTCTGGGCCTCGACGTACTGCTGGTGACGAACCAAGGTCAGCGCGTCTTGCTGGGCGCGGGTGAAGCCGGCCTCGCGCGCGACGTTCTCGGCGGTCTCGAGCATCGAGTTGCGCGCCCAAGGGTCGCGGCTGAACGAGTCCCAGACCCAGTCTTCGGCGTCCGGCTTGCCACCAGGCCCGAGCGGGTTGGGATAGACGAGGTGCGGCCCGTTCGAGGTCTTGTCGGCGAGCACGACCACGATCGGCGCTTGGTCGCCCGACTCGATCTTGGCTGCAGCGTGCGCGAGCGCGGCCGCCGAAGTCGCGCAGGCCTGCGACACGATCGCGCCGGTCGCCCGCTCGGCGCCGATCATGCCCGCGACCCAAGGCCCGGCGTAGAAGCAGTCGGGCGAGGGGATTGTCCATCCGACCACCACCT
>JAMHUH010000553.1:0-11729 GCA_035904925.1 Nannocystaceae bacterium | reverse complement strand
GCTGCTCGCGTCGACGATGTAGAGCGCATCGTTCGAGTCGAACTCCGGCCACAGCCCAACGACCACGAAGCGCTCGCCTTCGGGCGCCCAGTCGAAGCTCTGAACACTGCCGGTGCCGATCCCTCGCTCGACCTCGGTCTCGACGTCGATGACGTGGAGCATCGAGGTCTCACCGACGTCACGCAAGAAGCCCAGCTCGAGCCGAGTCGGCGACCAGCGGGGCGCGCTTCCAGACGTGAGCGGCCGAGCCTCGCTGCCAGGCTCGAGCACGAGGATGGTCGAGGGCGCGCCATATTCGTCCGCCCGCGAGAATGCCAAGCGGCTGCCCTCGTGAGACCAGCCCAGCCCGCGCAAGTCCGTACCCGCGGGCTCGCGGGGCCCGAGCGCGATGAGGGTGCGATGGCGGGTCAGCCCATGCACCTGCAGGCTGCCGTCGTCGTGGGTTCGCACGAAGGCGATCTCCACCTGCGTGGGGTCGACCTCCTCGGAGCCACAGGCGGTCACCAGCACGAAGCTCAGCCCAATGGACGCACGGGTCATGACGGGAGCGTAGCGGAACGAGTTCAGATCAGCACCACATCGGCGATCTGAACCCGGCGCCCCTCGATCGTGTACACCTGAAAGGCCTTGCCATGGCAGGTATCGATCCGGCCGAGAGGCACGGTGACCTCCTGCGACTTGGTGATCATCCCGAAGGCATGAACATCATCGCGTAGGCGCAGACCAGCGCCTCGGCGTCGGCGTCGAGCCGCGCGCGACCCCAGATCGCGACTCGTCCCACCACGATGTCGATCGCCACCCAACTGCGGATCTCGGCTGCGGCGAGATCGAGCGGGCGGCGAAACCAACACGGACGCGCGGTCCCTGGCCGGGACCGCGCGACCTCGTCGAGCGCTACTGCGATTCGGACGACGACCCGTACATCACGTAGGTACGACCCGGGCGGGGCGCTGGCGTGTTCGAGTACCACAGCAACCCTGGCGCCGAGATGACGACGTCCTCGATCCCGTCGAGGTTGAGCTTGCGCGCCAATCAATTCGCAATCGAAGCTACCTATCCAATCCATGTCGGTATTCGCGTGATGGCAGGCCACCCCGAGGCCACGACGGTTCGCCGAGATCAGGGGCTCGACAGGGCGCGACGGCGTCGAAGCCCGAGTCCGGCCAGCGCCGCCAGCCACCCCCAAGCAACCCCAGCAAGCGGCTTGGATCCCGTCAATCGACAGCCGCCTGCTTCGCTCGAGCTGCCGGCGCCCTCACCCACTTCGTCGGCGGACGAGCCCGTGGCATCGGCCGAGTCGCTGGTCGTATCGGAGCCGCTCTCCTCGCTGCTCCCCGTCGTCGAGTCCTCCGAGGGTGGCTCCGGCGCTGGTTGATCGACACCGACGCCGACGAGCTCGGACTCGCCGACGTTGCCGGCGAGATCGGTCGCGCGGACCGAGAAGAAGTAGGCGCCGGGATAGAGCTGCGCCTCCCAGCTCCACGGTGGCGTCGATCGAGTCGCGGCGACTTGGTCACCGACCAGGAGCTCGACCTGGGCGAGACCCCAACCGACGTCTTCGACGGTGGCGTCGATCGACACGAGCGCGAAGCCCAGGTCGCCATCGCTGACGAACTCGCTGCCTTGGGTCGGAGCGTCGAGGCTGGCGGTCGGCGGATCGAGGTCCTGGGGCGCCGCTGGAGCGCCGCAGGTCGCGAGCGCGCCGCCGAGCTGCGCCGGCTCGCAGGTCGGCCAGACGCCTGCAGCCTCGCCAGGGCTCAGGAGCGCGCCACCGCATGCAGGTGTCGGCTGCCAATTGCCCTGCGCGTCGTGGCAAGGCGTGATGTCGACCCCGCTCTCGGCTTCGATCCAAGCCGTCGCCCGCTCGGCCCACGAATAGCTGCCCAGCGTGCAGTCGTCCACGTCCAGCGCGGAGCCCATGGTCACGCCAGCCAGACGCCAGCTCTGCTCGGGGTCGAGTTCGGCAGGCAAGCGAAACGCCAGAGGTCCGCCCGAATCGCCGTGGCAACCCGACGCCCCTTGGCCGCCCGCGACCAGCATGTTGCCAACCTCGACCAGCGGGACATCGACCGCGCGCTTGATCCCGAACGCTGGGTTGGGCGCGAGCTCGGCGTAGCCGAAGCCAATGATCGTCACGTCCATGCCCGGCGCGAGCACGTCGAGCTCGCAGCCGGCCGCCACACGCAGCGGCTCGACGTCGAGCATCGGCTCGCTGAGCTTGCAATACGCGAGGTCGTAGCCGGAGTAGTAATCATCGGCTTGCCACTGCGGATGCAGTGCGCAGTGGTCGATGCCCACGTCGGAGACTTGGAAGCTCGCGAGCGGGCCAAAGGAGATCTTGGTCGGGATGCCACAGTGGGCGGCATAGACGATGATCTCGGGATCGACGAGCGTCCCCGTACACCACGCGCCCGCGTTCGCGAGCGCGACCACGGGCGCCCAGCCGCAGGAGCTGGTCGGCGTGCCCCCGACGATCGCGGGCGGGTCGGCGGCGAGGTCGGGCGGGGCCGCGATCGCCAGCGAAGAGCCCAACGCCAGTGATGGGCCCACGAGGAAGGCGAGGAAGCGCGGACGGGCAGCCGACATGCCCAGGCGATGGCCGCAGCGCGACGATCCGTCGGCGCGGCATGCAGGTGCTGACTCACGTCATTGGCCGACACGGGCATCTGCCAACGCAATCACCTGCCATGAGGCTCCGCCGACATGCAGCCGATCGCCGACCAGCACGAGCAGGTGACCCGCCCCGTCGGTCGTGCTCACGGTGATCGAGGCGTCGAGCAGCCCGCTCTCGTCCGCGCTGAGCCGCTCGACTCGCAGGCCACCCTCGGGCCGAACCACGACCTCCGAGAGGCCCTCGTTCGTGAGCAGCAGGGTGTGGCCGTGGGCGTGCTCGAGCACGTAGCGGCCAGCGAAGGGCGCGAGCCGCTGGATCGCGCCGGAACGATCGACCGCGCACAGCTCGTCGTC
This sequence comes from Nannocystaceae bacterium, assembly GCA_035904925.1. GTDB lineage: Bacteria > Myxococcota_A > Polyangia > Nannocystales > Nannocystaceae > Plesiocystis. The sequence goes on along the minus strand of JAMHUH010000553.1, from coordinate 8,762 downwards.
GAGTTCTTCCGCGCACTCGTCATGCGCGAAGGCCCAGCCGCCCGCGCCGACGTGGCGATCGAAGGCCGCGTCGAAGGGCCAATCCACGCTGGTCCAAGTCAGCGTGCCCGCGGCGAGCTCGACCGGATCGAGCTGGGCGATCCAACGCTCCTGATAGCCGCCGCCACAGCCGGCCTCTTGGCCATCGAGCAGCTGGATCAGGCCCTCGGCGCCGACGCTGAGATCGTCGTGCATGTTGCCGTCGTCGGGCGTTGGATAGCGGGTCCAGTCGCGGCCCTCGTGGCTGAGCGCGAGCTCGCGTGGTTGCCCCTCGTCGGAATCACCTGCGTGGCCCAAGGCCACGAACCACTCGCCGCGGACTTGCAGCGCGCTGACCGAGTCGAAGGGGATCTGGCCGCGCTCGCGGGGCGCTTTGTCGAGACCAGCCTCGAGCAGGCGACCGCCCGATTCGACGATCCAGACGCTGCCTTCGCGATCGACGTCGATCGCTCGAATTGACCGAGTCGAAACCCGCTCCACCAAGGTTGCGCTGCCCTCGTCGAGGCTGCCGATCCACAGCCGCGATCGATCGCTCGCCGCCCAGACGCCCGAAGGCCCGGCGGCCAAGAGCCTGGCCGGTGGAGGATCGTAGGGTTCTCCCTCGGCGTCCTCGTCCTGCACTTCGGGCTCGGGCTCGGGCGGCGCGGGTGCGGGCGGGAGCGCGTCGGGCTCGGCCCGATAGTGGAAGGTCAACGGCGTGGGCAGCTCGCTGGCAGGCAGCGAATCGGCCTCGGGCGTTCCGGGCGTGCAGCCCACGTCGACGAGCGAGAGCGCGAGCACGAACCAGGCGACTCGAAGACCTCGGCTCGTGCGCGTCATCGGCCCCATCGTACGAACCACCCTCGCCGCATAGTCCCGGCGACTTCGCGGATCGAGCCGGCTATTTTGCGGCAGCCCGAGCCGCGGCCTTGGCCTCGTCGAACAAGTCCGGCTCGACGTAGATCCACTTGGCCGAGGGGCACGCCTGGCGCAGCCGGACCTCGAACTCGTTGATCACGTTGCTGACGTCGACGACCGTCAGCTCGGGCTCGCATTGGATCTTGACCGCGACCAGCACCTCGCCCGGGCCCTGCTGCATGGTGACGCAATTGATCACCCGCTCGATCCGCGGGTCGACGCGGGCCAGCTCCTCGGCCGCGAGCTTGATCTCGGGATCGGCGCTCTCGCCCACGAGCAGCGACTTGACCTCGCCAGCCAAGAAGACCGCGACCAGGACCAGGACCACGCCGACCAAGAGCGAGCCGAGCGCGTCGGCCCGGGTGTCGCCGGTCAGCATCGTCACACCGATCGAGGCCAGCGCGATCGCGAGGCCGAGCACCGCGGCCGCGTTTTCGCCGAAGACCACGACCAGATCGCTGTCCTTGGTGTCGCGCAGGAATTGGAAGAAGCCCTTGGTCTTGCGCCGGGCGTTGAGCTCCTTGATGTTGCCGAGCGTCGCCCAGCCCTCGAGCAGGAGCGAGAAGCCGAGGATCGCGATCGCCCACTCGACATGGTCGACCGGCTCGGGGCTGAGCAGCTTGTGGATGCCCTCGTAGATCGAGAACACCCCGCCGCCGGTGAAGAGCAGCAGCGCGACCATGAACGACCAGAAGTAGACGTTGCGGCCGTAGCCGAGCGGGTGCTCGTCGTCGGCTGGTCGGCGCGACTGCTCGAGGCCCCAGAGCAAGAGCAGCTGGTTGCCGCAGTCGGCGGACGAGTGGATGCCCTCGGCCAGCATCGCGCCCGACTTCGTGAACACCGCGGCGGTCAGCTTGGCGACCGCGATGATCACGTTGACGACCAGACTCTGGATGATGTGCCCGGTCCCGCTGCCATGCTCGGAGCTGCTCATGGCCTCGTCGATACGACAGGGTCGCGAGCGTGTCGAGGGGGTCGAGGAAAGGCCTAGAGCAGGGCTTCGAGCCGCTTGCGATCGAAGCCGCGCAGCAGCTCGCCTTTGATGTCGATCATCGGGACGGAGCCCATCGGCACGCCGGCCTGCTTGGCCTTGGCCGCCAGCTCGGCCGCGGCCTCGCGGTCCTTCTCGATGTCCTTGGCGATGTACTCGACGCCCTTGCGGTCGAGGTAGGCCTCGACCTGCTTGCAGACCCCACACCACGAGGTCATGTAGACGATGATCGGTCCGCCGGTGTTGGGCGCGACGTCGGGCAGCACCAACCCCTCGGGCAGGGTGAACTTCGAGCTGCGACCGGTGCCGAGCACGATCTCCTCGAACTCCTCGCGGGGCACGGTGGTCAGCGGGTAGCGGCCGTCGGACGCGGGCTCGAGCAGGTTGGTCACCCAGACCTCGCCCGCGGGCGGCCGCTTGCTCAGCAGGTTGACCCCGACCAGCCCCTTCGACCCCTCCGGCACGTCGGCGATGGTCTTGCAGTCGGCGAACTCGCCCCGCTCGCCGGCGTAGGTCAGCACGAATTGATCGGCCATGGCGTCGAGCGCCACCGGCTCGGCCTGCGCGGGCTCGGCCTGGCCGCGCGGGCGATCGTCCTCGGCCGAGGGCGGCCGCTCGGGCGAGCAAGCGAGCGCCATGCCGCCGCTCAGCGCGACGAGGGTCAGCACGAAGGTTCGGAGGGAGCGCATCAGGGCCGCATCATGCCACAGCAGCCGAACCACCGAGATCAGCCGGGTCGAGTCCAATCGGTGAAGGGACGAATTTCGAGCTGGTCCTCGGGGATCAGCGCGACGTGGCCCGCGTCGTATTCGTAGCTGATGCGGCCGAGCTCCGGGAAGCGCCCGCGGTCGCCCTCGCGGCGGTCACCGCCTTGCAGGAACACGAGATCCACGTCGCCGGGGTTGCAGACCAGGTGAGCGGGTCCATTCGCAGGGAAGCCGACGAAGTCGCCAGCGCGCACGAGCAGCTCGCCCTCGTCGATCCGAACCCGGCCCTCGCCCGAGAGCACGAAGATCCACTCTTCGTTCAAGCTGTGCACGTGCAGCGCGTAGCTCTCTTTGCCCGGCGGCACACGAGCCAACGAGACCCCGACATGCGAGAGGCCGCTCGGGTCGCTCAATCGCTTCATGAAGATCTCGGAGCGCTCGTTGAGCGGATGGCTCACGCGCAGCTCTGCGCTCGAGCCGAGCTCGGAGGTGCGGACGAGGTAGTCGGTCGGCTGGCGATCGCTGGGCATCGGGCCGAAGTATGAACCCGCGTGAGCGTCAAGACTTCGCGGGCGCGACCAACCAGACGAAGCGCTCGGGATCGGCGATCTGCTCGCGCTCGAACCAGGCCTGGGCTCGCGCGCGCATGGCCTCGCCGGCCTCGCCCGGGCTGATCGCGGCCAAGCGCGACTCGACGGCGGCGAGGTAGCCCTCCATCTGATTGGCGCGGAACAAGTCCGCGGCCTCCTGCCAGCGCAGGCGTGCGAGCTCGCGATCGTCGCGCGCGCTCGCGACCGCGGCCTCGACCACCGCGGCTTGAGCCAGCAAGACCGGGTTGCCTTGCTTGCGCATGGTCTCGGCGTCGCGCTGGGCCTTGCGCAAGTAGCCGCGACCCAGACCCGCCAAGCCGGCGTGGACCTGCGAGCGGGCGCGCAGCTCGAGCACGTTGTGCTTGGCGAGCAGGTGCTGGTCGAGGAAGGTCTGCTTCATCGCCGCTTGGGTCCGCTCGGTCAGCGCGAGCGCCTCGAGCGGCTTGGCCTCGATCAAGAGCAGCCGACACTCGGCGTAGAAGGCCCAGACGTCGCCGAACAAGTAGCGGCCGGGGTTCCAGGTCGCTCGACCCTCGGCCAGCACGCGCTTGGCCTCGTCGACCTCGCCCGCGTAGGTCAGCGCGCACGCGAACATGCCCGAGATCTCGATGACCTCCTGCATGTCGCTGCGCTCGCGCGCGCGCTCGAGGTAGTCGCGGCTGAGCCGGCGACACTCGTCGAAGCGGCCCTGACAGACCAGCGTCCAAAAGTGGTGATCCTGGGCGGTGCGGCGCTGCCAGTTGGCCCCGGCCACGCCCTCGAGCGTGTCGATCACCTTGCGGTGGAGCTGGGCGCTGACGGTGAAGCGGCGCTCGAACCAGTGGAGGCTGGCCTCGCACAGATCGATGAAGCCCGAGAGCTGGGCGTCGCCGAGCTGGGCGGCGAGCGAGCGAGCGCAGGTCAGCTGGTCTTCGACGTTGTCCCACTTGCGCCCGGCGACATCGACCACGCATTGGTAGGCGAGCGCCCGCGCGACGCGATGCGGCTCGCCGGCGTCGAGCGAGTAGCGAAGGTTGCGAAAGTGGAAGATCGCCGAGAGCACGATCTCTTGGGTCGAGAGCCCGTTGACGACCGCGAAGCAGGTGTCGATGCGATCGAGCACGGCCGGATCGATGTCCTTGGCCGCCCGCTGGGTGAACTTGCGGCCGCGCAGCATGACCCGGCTCTGCTCCCAGACCAGGGCCCCGAGCGCGCCCGCCTGGCCCTTGGGCAGCGAGAGCCCGACCGACTGCAGGAGGCGATCGAGCTCGACCAGGCCTTCGTCGACGTAGCCGGTCTTGATCAGCTGGTCGGCGCCGCGACGACGAAACTCGCGGGCGAGGTCCGGCTCGCTCGCTCGATCGGCGAGGCCGAGCAGCAGCTGGGCGGCCTCGCGTCCGCGGCCGACGTTGATCAGCTGATCGGCGAGGCCGAGCTCGAGCTCGTTGATCCGCTCGGCCAGCTCGGCGAGCTCGGCGGGATCGGCGGTCTCGACCGCGCCGAAGAGCGCGATGGTCTTGCGGAACAACCCGACCGCGCGCTCGAACGCGAGCGAGTTGCTGGCTTGGTAGGCGGCGCGCTCGGCATAGTGGGCCGCCCGAACTCGCTCGCCCGCTCGCTCCCAGTGATCGGCGAGGCTCTCGGAGTCGCCGCCGAGCAGCTCGAAGGCCTCGGCGAGGCGACGGTGCACGGCGACCAGCTCGTCGGCCTCGAGCTCGCCGATCGTGACCTGCCGAATTCGATCGTGGACGGTGTCGAGCGTGCCCTCGTCGGCCCCGCGCGTGCCGAGCAGCTCGCCCGCGAGCAAGGGCGCGAGCGCGGCGTCGAAGTCGAAGTCACGACAGACCTCGAGCGCGACCGCCCGACGCAGAGGCCCGCCCGCGACCGCGACGACCGAGAGCAGATCGCGTTGGCTCGGCTCGAGCCCGAGGATCCGCCGCGCGACGATCTTGTCGAGCTCGGCCAGCGAGGTCCCGCCCGCCTCGTCGCCCGAGCCCTGGCCGCGGACCAGCTGACCGACGAAGAAGGGGCTGCCCGCGGCTCCGCGTGCGTAGGCCTCGGCCTTGGCCGCGAGCGCGCTCGGGTCCTTGTCCTTGCTCTCGGCCGCGAGCAGCTCGAGCGCGAGCTCGAGCGCGTCGGCGTCGGCGAGCGGGCCGATCGTGACCTCGCGGATCGCCCGACCGCTGCGCGCGTCGGCGGTCAAGAGCGTGCGCAGGGCCTCGACCTCGTCGACCTGATCGCGAAACGCGATGACCAGCAAGAGCGCGGGCGGATCGGGCGGGCGGACCAGCTCGGTCAAGAGCCGCGCGCTGTCGACATCGCCCCAGTGAAAGTCGTCGACGAAGAGCGCGAGCGGACGCTTGGCCGCCAGCTTGCCCAGGACCTCGCGCAGCGACACGAAGGCGCGCTGGCGCAGCTCGTTGGGATCGAGGCCGCCCGTGCGCGAGGCTCCGTCGGAAGCCCAGATCTCGCCGAGCACCGGAAAGAGCCGGACCAGCGGGCCCGCGTTGACCGGGCGCAGCTCGGCGCGCTCGAACTCCGGGAGCCCGCGCAGGTGGAGCGAGAGCGCGTCGACGATCGCGTCGACCCCTTTGTAGGGGACCGACTCGCGCTCGAGGCAGCGGCCGCGCAGGACCAGCGCGGCTTGTCGCTCGCGCAGGTCGGCGAGGAACTCGCGAACCAGCGCCGACTTGCCGAAGCCCGAGGGCCCGCGCACGTGGACGGTGACCGCCGACTCGCTCGAGCGAATGTCGAAGAAGGCCTGCTCGAGCGTGGCCAGCTCGTGCTCACGACCCACGAAGGGGCTGCGGCCCGCGGCCATGCTCGAGTCGGCGAGCTCGCTGTCGTCGCTCTCCTCGCCGAGCACCTCGAGGATCTCGCGCCCGCCCGGTCGCTCCCGCGGATCGCGAGCGAGCAGCCGGCGGCACAGCTCGAGCAGCTCGGGCGGTGCGTCGGGGATGTCGACCTGCGGCGGATCGTGCTCGCGCTTGGCGAAGAGCACATGGGTGACCGAGCCGCGAAAGGGCCGACGACCGCTGAGGCACTCGAAGAGCATCACCCCGACCGCGTACCAATCGGCCGCGGGCCCAGCCTTCTCCATGCCGGCCTGCTCGGGCGACATGTATGCGGGCGTGCCCATCAGCTGATCGTCGACGCCCTCGGCCTCGCCCGAGTTGTCTTGCACGAGCCCGAAGTCGAGGATCACCACGCGGCCCTCGGGCGTGACCAGCACGTTGCTCGGCTTGAGGTCGCGATGGATGCAGCCGCTGCGATGGAGGTGACGAACGCCGACCACCAGCTGGCGCAGCGCCCGACGCAGGCGGGCCAGGTTGGGCAGTCGACCCGGCGGCGTGCGACCACGGACGTACTCGTCGAAGGACACGCCCGCGACGACCTCCATGGTGAAGAAGCTGGCTTCGTCGGGCAGCACGACCAGCTCGCCGAGCGCGACCAGGTTCTCGTGGGTGACGTAGGCGAGCGCGCGGAACTCCTGCTTGAAGCGGTAGAGCATCCGCGCCCCAGCCCGCTCGAGGTACTTGAGCGCGACTCGCTTGCCGTCGGGGCCGCGAGCCTCGAACACCTGGCCCATGCCGCCGGCGCCGAGCTGCTTCTCGATCACGTACTCGCCGAGCCGCATCCCGCACTCGAGCGACTCGTACGAGCTCGGGTCGCCGACCATCGTCGCCAGGGCGGAAGGGGTTCCGCCGACGCTATCGCTCCCATCCATGCTCAGCGTGGAGCCGAGGATCGAACGGGTGATGTCGAGGGTCTCCTCCGGCTCCATGACGAGGGCGGCCGAGCCTATCACGCGGCCCGTCCGACCGTTTGGCGCGTGGGCTCCGCTACCTCCGCGGCCACGACCACGTCATTCGGCGGACGAAGGTTCGAGACCGCCCCAATCTGGCGCAGCGCTGAACATCGGACGCGGGTCGGAGCCCTCGGTCGTTGCTGGTAGCGTCGCAACGATGCCCAAGCGCGAGATCGATCTCCAGGATCCCGAGCAGCTCGCCGCGCTGCTCAACGCGACGCTGCCCGACGAGGACAATCAGGCCGGAGATCTGCTCGAACAGCTCGATACCTTGGTCGCGTCGGACAACCCGGTGTTCGCCCACGTGGGCCGCGCGCCAGACGGCGTGAGCACGAGCGACGACCAACCCGACGAGGCCCTCGACGACAGCGCCGGCGTCGGTCCCGACGACGAGGGCCTCGACGACGAGGGCCTCGACGACAACGCTGGCGTCGGTCCCGACGACGACGAGCCCACGGCCAAGCCCACGGGGCTCGGCAGCACGAGCTCGCCGATCCGCGCGGGCAAGCAGCTGTGGACGGACATCGACCGACGCAAGGCTCGGACCAAGTACACGCTCTACGAGCTCGAGGCCACGCACACCCGACGCGAGCCGATCGAGTCGGGCTTCACCGGCCACTGCCAGTCGGTCCGCGTCAGCCTGCCGATGACGCCGGTCGCGAGCGACTCGTACATCGGCACCTTCATCGGCAAGGTCGAGGCCAGCGATCACTTGCTCTTCTCGGTCGAGGCCGTGCGCGAGTTCTACGAGCGGACCTTCGGCAAGGCGCCCAAGCTCGAGCGCGTCGATCTGATCACCGGCGCGCGCTTCCTCGGCCGCCGCTTCTCGCCGGTCTCCGTCTATCTGGGCTACTCGCAGGCCGAGCACAGCGACCTGCCCTGTTTCTACATCCTCGAAGGTGGCAGCGCCTCGGGTCAGCCCAAGGCGCTCTACGCTGCCAAGGACATGAGCGCGGCCATCCACCAAAAGGCCGGATTCAGCTTCACGCCGCTGACGTGCTCGAACAACTGGTACCAAGGTGGGCTCGAGATGCGGGCCGACATGCGCGAGCCCGTGCGGGTCTTCTTGACCGCCGCGCAAGAGCGCGATGGCAGCTTCGACTACCTCGATCTCTCCGTTCGCTATGCGGTCTCGACCAAGCGCCGGGTCATCGCGCCCTTCGAACTGCAGGTCGAAGCGGCGATGCGAGTGCTCGCGATCTCGGAGCAGATTGGCTGCGAGCTCGGCCAAGGTCGCGGCGGCGGACTCCAGCCGGTGCTCGGACCGGTCGCCGAGGCGCTCATGCCCTGGAACATCAAGCCGCGCGGCTCGGCGAGTCCGGCCGAACGCGAGCGCTACTGCGGCTGCCCCAAAGCCTCCTCGACGGCCGTCGACTCGACGCCGCCGACGGGCGGCGGCGCCACGCCCAGCAGCGATCCCGCGGGCAAGCCCAGCTCGGCGGCGCCCGCCAGCCCCGCCGCGCCTGGCAAGGCCCGCGCGAGCGCCAAGACCCAAGCTGCGTCGAGCAAGCCGCCCGCGCGCAAGACCAAGCGCAAGCCCTGAGTCTGCCGCTCCGCCGATGTGGAGTATAAAGCCGGCCCGTGGCGCGCTTCGCCAGCCAGGCCCCCGAGGGCCGCAACGTGTTCGCGCTGCTCAAGGTGCTCGCGGTCGTCGTCACCACGCTGACGGTCCTGCTGGCGCTGCTCTACTCGGGCTACGTCGGCTACACCGCGCTCGAGCCGATCGAGGTCGAGACCGGCGTCCACGAGCT
>JAMHUH010000552.1:0-8908 GCA_035904925.1 Nannocystaceae bacterium | reverse complement strand
CAAGGTCGTCTGCTGGGGCGAGGACCGCGAGGCCGCCTGCGAGCGGATGCTGCGGGCGCTGGCCAAGCTCGACTGCGAAGGCGTGCCCACGACCGCCTCGATGCACGCCGAGATTCTCCGCAGCGAGGCGTTCCGCTCGAACGACTACGACACGCGGGCGATCCCTGGTTTCACGCCACGAGCCTGAGCCGGCTTCACGCCACGAGGCTGAGCCGGGTTAGCCTCGCGGGATGCGAAGGCTTCCGCTCGTGTTCGTGCTCGTGCTCGGCTGCGCCGACGTAGAGTTCCGCTACCCGCTCATGCTGGCGCCCGGCGGCGCCTTCATCACCTACGTGCAGCCGACCGGCTGCGAGGGCTGCGACGCCGCGACCTGATCCAGACCATCGACGGCAAGCAAGCCAAGTCGGCGGGCGCGATCGCGGCTCTGAACGTCGCCGACGGCAAGCCCCACGAGGTCGCGTTCAAGCGGTCCAGCCACGGCAAAGTGATCGACGCGAAGGTCACGATCACCGCCGCGCCCAACGATACGATGGCGCCGCTCGTCGACGCTCCACCCTTTTGGACGGTCGACGCCGCCAAGCTCGACAAGGCGCCCGAGGCCTGGGCTCGCCGTCGGCTCTTCGGCCACGCCTCGCCGGCGCTGCTGCTCGTCGACCTCGAGGGCCAGTTCATCAACGGCCGCGATCTCTACGGGCGCAAGTGGCTCATGGTCTTCTTCGACTGGACCTCGCCCGGCGATGACATCAACGGCGCGATCGCCCTGAAGGTCATGCAGCTGGCCAAGCCCAAGCTCGACGCCGCGGGCGTCGAGATGATGCTGGTTCAGCTCCAGCACTTCGCCGAGCAGCCGAGGCCGCCGATGACGAACTCCGACCTCTACAAATTCTTCGCGCTCAACCAAGTGTCCGAGAACGAGGGCGGCCCGCTGCCAGCCCCGCCCATGTACCGCTCACCGAACGAGACCGAGGACGATCCGGGCCAACACCTCGGTCTCGAGGGCTGGTTCGGCTATCTCGAGAACCTCGGCGAGACGCCCAACGTGCTCGTGCTCGACGAGTTCGGCGTGATCTGCTGGCACTCTGCTGGCCCGATCCCCGGCAACAGCGGCGACGAGGACATGCTCGAAGTCATGGCCCAGGCGGTCGAGTTCGCCATCGAACTCGACCAGCCCGCGGCCGCACGATCTCGACCCCGAGGCGCTCGAACGCGGTAGCCTCGGCGGGTGCGAAGGCTGCCCGCGTTGCTCTGCGCCCTGCTCGGCTGCACGCCGACGACCATCACGACCACGCGACCCGGCATCGAGCTCTCCGAGCTGACCTGGCCCGAGGCCGAGGCCCTGCTCGGGCCCGAGACGATCGTGGTCATCCCGCTCGGCGCCGCGGCCAAGGAGCACGGCCCGCACCTGCGCCTCGACAACGACCTGACCTTGGCCCGCTACTTTCGTGATCGCGTGCTCGCCAAGGCCGAGGTCGTCGCGCTGCCGATCGTCGACTACCACTATTACCCGGCCTTCCTCGACTACCCCGGCTCGACCTCGCTGCGCTTCGAGACCGCCCGCGACCTGATCGTCGACATCGTCCGCTCGATCGCCCACCACGGGCCGCGCCGCTTCTACGTGATCAACACCGGCGTCTCGACCCGCAAGCCGCTCGCGGCCGCGGCCGAAGAGCTCGCCGCCGAGGGCCTCGTGCTCGGCTACACCGATCTGCTCGCGCTCGCCGGGCCGATCGAGGCCGAGGTCGCCGAGCAGCCTGGCGGCACGCATGCCGACGAGATCGAGACCTCGATGCTGCTCTACATCGCGCCCGATCGGGTCGACATGGCCAAGGCGGTCGCCGACTACCACCCCCGCGGCGAGCACGGCTGGCTCTCGCGTGACCCGAACACGAGCGAGACCTATTCGAGCTCCGGGGTGTGGGGCGACGCGACGCTGGCGACTCGGGCCAAAGGCGAGCGCGTGGTCGAGGCGATCGTCGCCGGGATGCTGGCCGACATCGCCGCGCTGCGCGGCCAAGCGCTGCCCTCGATCCCACCACCGCCCACGAACTGAGCGAACGACGATTGCTCCGACCACTGAACGGAATGGTGTCTGGGTCGACGCATTGCTGGTTTGCATCCACCACGGCCGTCGATCACGTCGAAATTGGGACTTTGGATCAGCGCCGCTACGTCGATTCTCATGCCCGAATTCGCGCCCGGCCTCGCGGCCAATCGGCTCGAATCGGCCATGCATTCGAACAAATCGCCCGAGCTCGTCATGCACCTACATTCGCACCCACGCTCGCGCAGTGATGATTTCGGTCGCGCGATTCCGCTGGTCCATTTCGCCGCTTTCGGGACACTGAGAGAGTGCCCTGGCAATCTGAGCGAGCGAGGCTGGAATCATGCACCGTCTGGAACTCTCGGCCTGGATCACTCGACTGCGTCACCTGCTCGCGGTCGAACGCTACGGTTTCAGCAGCGTCCGCTTCCCCGGCGACATCCCGGCCGCCGCTCGCTCGCGGAGCGCTCGCCACCTCGCCCTCGGCGGCCCCGCGATGATCGACGCGCTGGCCGATGCCTGGCCGGCGATCGAGGCCTTCCCGATCTGGCCAGACTTTCGCCGCGCGCTGATCCGTGGCCGCAGCCTCGGCCCCGCGCCCGGGCCGATGTCCCGGCGCGGATTCATCGGGTCGCCCGCCACGAGCCGCGACGATCCGCTCGACCAGGTCCGACGGCTGCTCGGCCGGCTCGCCTATCTGCACGACGAAGAGGAGCTGCAAGAGGGCGCGTTCGGGCTGCTGACCCTGAGCGAAGCCTGGCGCTCCTGCCTCCACGACCTGACCAACCCCTTCGGCGACCTGCTCGAGGCCTTCCTCGACACCCGCTCGGCGACCGAGCGCCGCGTCGTTCGGTTCTGGCTGCGCAACTTCAGGATCATCGACGAGTGGCAGAACATCCCCGACCGCGAGCTCTTCGCCAGCTTCGCCGCGGCCATGGAGCGCCAGCCCGACTCGCTCGCCTGCGCCCCCGCCAAGCAGATCGAGCGCCTGCGTCGAGCGGGTGCGCTCTGCCCCGACTTCGCGCTGCGCAAGGCCGAGCCCGACGAGGACCTCGACGACGAGTGCCAGCCGCAGCCGCTCGCTCGGGTGCCGAGCGGCCACTTTGATCTTCAGCCCGTCCACGAGCTCGCGCTGATCACCATGTCGCCGCTGCTCGAGCCCCGCGCCCACGAGTAGCCGCCGATGTGCACACATGTCCGCAGACGCCCGACCTCGAGTCGGGCGTCTGCTTTTCATTGCCATCATTGCCGTCATTGTCGTGGTGCACACGAGAATGTCGCGCGATTCCACTGTCGCTGTGTCGATATCCAATTGTGCGGAATTCGGGCGCACAACGCCCTCTAGATCGCGTTATTTGAACCTTGCACGCATGCACTCGCGACTGCTACAGCGGGATCATCGATATGAGTCACGCCATCGTCATGGGAGGAAGCATCGCTGGTTTGTGCGCCGCCGCGGCCCTGGCCAAAAACTTCGATCGAGTGACGGTGTTGGAGCGCGACGCCGATCCCGGCCGCGCCCCTCGACGCGGGGCCCCACAGGGCAACCATGTCCACGCGCTCTTGCGCCGTGGCCAGCAGATCATCGAAGCGTTGTTGCCGGGCACCTTCGAAGCGCTGCGTGCCGACGGAGCCCGCGCGGTCGATATCGGCACGGGTTTTCGCTGGTTCCAGTTTGGTGGGTGGAAGGTCGACTGCGAGGTTGGCGTCGACATGTGGCTGCAGAGCCGGCCCTTGCTCGAGCATCACGTGCGCGAGAGCTTGCGGGGCCTCGCCAACGTCGAGCTTCGCTTCGAGAGCGCCATCGACGAGCCCATCCACGAGGGCGGCCGAGTGCGAGCGGTTCGCATGCGTGACGGTGAAGTGCTCGAGACGGACCTCGTGGTCGACGCGACCGGTCGAGGGTCTCGCTCGCCAGCGTGGCTGGAGCAGTGGGGCTACGGCCGCGTGAAAGAGCAACGGGTCGACATCGGGCTGGGTTATGTGTCGGGTTTGTTCGAACTCCCGGCCGACCGGCGAATCGACTCGGCGCTGGCCGTCTACCAGTTGCCCCCTGACAATCGTCGCGGCGGTCTGGTCTTTCCCATCGAAGATGGTCGCGTGTGCGTGACCTTGCAGGGCTACCACGGCGAGCACCCCCCGACGGACCTCGCAGGCTTCAAGGCATGGGCGCGCGGTCTCGCGCGTCCCGATCTGGCCGAGCTGCTCGAGCACGCGACGCTCGTCGGCGATCTCCGGCGCTTCAACTACCCCACCCAAGTCCGCCGTTGCTATGGCCGGATGCTGCGCTTGCCCGGCAACTATCTGGTCATGGGCGACGCGATGTGCAGCTTCGATCCGACCTTCGGGCAAGGCATGAGCGTGTCCGCGATCCAGGCCGAAGCGCTGACGCAGCTCCGGCCCGGGATGTCGACCGCACGCTGGCAGCGAAAGCTCGCCCGCATGACCTTGCTGCCCTTCTCGTTGACCGCCAACGAGGCCCATCGCTGGGCCGAGACCGAGGGCTGGCAGCCGCCGCTCGGTCGCTTCCAACGCTGGTACATCGCCCACGTGTTCGAGGCGTCCTGTGTCGACACCTTGGTCTACCGACGGCTGATGGAGGTGATGCACTTCCTCGCGCCGCCGGCAGCTCTGTTCGCGCCGCGGGTCATGGCCCGGCTGCTGACCACCGAACGCGAGCCCAAGCCCGCTTCGCTGGCGCCAGCCCACCCGGCAAGGCTCGAGCTGCCTGGGCCGTCGATCGCGGAGCTTCGCGCACGCCGCTTCGCGCCGGTCCAAACCCGCGCGACCGCGAGGTAGACGGCGCTACTCGCTAGCAGCCCTGCGGATCCGGACGAGCGCCTCGTCGATGCTCGCCCGATCATGGTGACGGTTGGTCACGAGCCGGATGTGCTTGGGCGGCCGGTTGCTCACGATCACCCCGTGGGCCGCGAGCCGCTCGACCATGGCGTTCGTGCTCAGCCCAGTCCGGCTGTGATCGACATAGACCATGTTGGTCTCGACCTTGGCGAGATCGACCTCGAGCCCGGGGATCCCGACGATCCCCTCGGCCAACACGCGGGCGTTGGCGTGATCCTCGGCCAAGCGATCGACCATGGTCTCGAGCGCGACGATCCCGGTCGCCGCGAGGATCCCTGCCTGACGCATGCCGCCGCCGATCCGCCTTCGAACCACTCGCGCCTGGTCGATGAAGGCCTGCTCGCCAGCCAGGACCGAGCCGAGCGGGCAGCTCAAGCCTTTGGTCAGCGCGAACATGACCGAGTCGACGTCGCGGGTGTACTCGGGCACGGCCACGCCCGCCGCGATCGCGGCGTTGAAGATCCGGGCGCCGTCGAGGTGGATCGCGAGCCCGCGCGCGCGAGCGACCGCGCAGAGCTTCCGATGCAGGGCGAGCGGGATCACCCGGCCGCCGCTGCGGTTGTGGGTGTTCTCGAGGCAGAGCAAGCGCGGCCTCGGATAATGGAGATCGGGCTCGCGGATCGCCGCCGCGAGCTCGTCGGGATCGAGCATGCCGGCGTGGCTCGGCACTGGCATCGGCATCAAGTGGGCGACGCTCGCGAGCGAGCCGACCTCGTAGTGAAACACGTGCGACTCGGCGTCGAGGATGACCTCGTCGCCCGCTTGGGCGTGGACCATCAGCGCGATCAGGTTGGCCATGTGCCCGCTGATCGCCAGCATCGCCGCCGGCTTGCCCATCGCCGCGGCCGCCATCGCCTCGAAGCGAGCGACGGTCGGATCCTCGCCGTAGGTGTCGTCGCCGAGCGGCGCTCGAGCGATCGCCTCGAGCATCGCCGCGGTCGGCAAGGTCTGGGTGTCGCTGCGCAGGTTGATCGGCGGGGCGTCTGGCTCGGGCACGACGCGAATGTTAGCGTCCGGCGATGCGCCGCTTCGAGTACAAGGACGCCCGCTCCTACAAGTTCTGGGAGATCGAAGTCACCGACACCCACTACACCGTTCGCTACGGCAAGGTCGGGGCCGAGGGCGTGACCCAGACCAAGGCCTACCCCGACGCGGCCAAGGTCAGGGCCGAGGCCGACAAGAAGATCCGCGAGAAGACCTCGAAGGGCTACGCCGAGGTCGCCTCGGCCGCGCCGGTCCGCGTGGTCAGCAACGAGGCCGAAGACTGGGCCGTGCGAGCCGATCGCCTTCAGGCCGCCGGCGACCCTTGGGGCCAACGCATCGCGCTCGAGATGGCCCGCGAGGCGGCCAAGGGCGCCGACAAGCGCAAGCTCGGCAAGGAGCTCGCCGAGCTCGACGCCGCCCACGGCGAGCACTTCTTCGGCCCCGAGCTGCTCGCGCTGATGCAGGCCGAGGAGTTCGAGAAGGTCGCGCGGCTCGAGTGGAAGCACGGCTACATCGTCCGGGCCAAGGTCGGCTCGCCCGAGTACGGGTTCAAGGGCCCCAAGGTGACGGCGTGCTTGTCCGCGATCGCCAAGTCGCCCGCCGCCGAGTTCCTGGCCAACTTGACCGTCGGCCTCGTCGACCACGAAGGCGGCGGTCTGAGCGGAGTGGTTCCGGCGCTGAGCTCCGGCCGCCCGCTCGCCAACCTCGAGACCTTGTTCCTCGGCGACTTCAGCCGCGACGATCAAGAGATCTCGTGGGTCGGCCATGGCGACCTCAGCCCGCTCTGGCCGATCACGCCCAAGCTGCGAACCTTGCGTCTGCGCGGCGCGGGCATGAAGCTCGGCAAATTCGAGCACCCGAGCTTGCAGCGACTCGAGATCGAGACCGGCGGACTCCCGGCCGAGTCCGTCGCCAGCCTCGCCGCCGCCAAGCTGCCCGAGCTCGGCCACATGGAGGTCTGGTTCGGCCGGACCGACTACGGCGGCACCGTCGACATCTCGAAGCTCATGCCGCTCTTCAGCAACCCCGACTTGCCCAAGCTCGAGCACCTCGGCCTGCAGAATTCCGAGATGCAAGACGCGATCGCGGCCGCGCTGGCCAACTCTCCCCTGCTCGCCCAGGTCGGCAGCGTCGACCTCTCGATGGGCACCCTGCGCGAGCCCGGCGTCGCGGCGATGGTCGCGGCGGCCAAGAGCTTCAAGCACCTCAAGTCGCTCAACCTCGACGCCAACTTCATCGGCTACGACCTGCAAGAGCGGCTGCGCAAGGCGATCGGTCCGGCGGTCAAGTTCGGCCGCCAGCGTGAGCCCGACCGCTGGGACGACGAGGACCACTACTACTGCTCGGTCGGCGAGTGAGCGCTGCCCCCACGAAGCGTGCCCTGCTAGATTCGATCGCATGACTCGGACCGCCGAAGAGCCATCGATGACCTACGCCGAGTACGTGGCGGCCGAGGTCGAGAGCGCGAGCAAGCACGAGTGGCTGCGCGGCGAATCGTTCGCGATGGCAGGCGGCACCTCCGAACACGCGAGCCTGGCCATGAGCGTGGGCGGAGAGCTTCGCGCCAGCCTGCGAGGTCGCCCTTGCGGCGTGTTCTCCTCGGACCTGCGGGTGAAGGTCGAAGCGACCGGACTCGCGACCTATCCCGACGTGAGCGTCGTCTGCGGCAAACCCGAGATCGCGGCCGACGATCCCCATGCGATCGTCAACCCGATCGTGTTGATCGAGGTGCTCTCGGACTCGACCGAAGCCTACGATCGCGGTGAGAAGTTCGCTCACTACCGCAGGATTCCGTCCTTGCGCGAGTACGTGCTCGTCTCGCAGCGCGAGCAGCGAATCGAGGTCCATCGGCTCAATGATGGCGGTCATTGGGAGCTGCACGAGGCGAGCTCCGGTGAGAGCGTCACGCTCGCGTCGATCGGCTGCCAGCTCGACGTCGACGAGGTCTACCGCGACCCCTTCGCGAGCGCGTGAGCGCAGACCGACCACCTGCGGGCCAAAAGTGTTAGCTTGCGCCCGCGGCCATGGCCATCGTTCCTCTGACTCCGATCGGATCCCCCCGCGAGCAAGTCTGCGACGAGCGGACCTTCACCGAGTGGCGCGAGGCCTTGGTCGCGCGCGAGCAAGTGCTCGACGAGCGCCGCGACAAGGTCCACCAAGGCTGGGGACCCAGCTACCTCCAACGCCTCCACGAGCGCGGCAAGCTGAGCGCGCGCGAGCGAGTCGCTCGGCTGGTCGACGACGCCAGCGAGGTGTTCGAGGTCGGGACCTTCGTCAACTGGGGCGAGACCTACGGCGATCGCGGGCTCGAGTCGCCGGGCGCGGGCGTGGTCACGGCCTTCTGCAAGATCGCCGGCCGCTGGTGCATGGTGATCGCCAACGACAACACGGTCGCGTCGGGCTCGTGGTGGCCACGCACGCCCGAGAAGATCCAGCGCGCGCAGACCATGGCCCTGCGCCTGCGCCTCCCGACCGTCTACTTGGTCGACTGCTCGGGGCTCTTCTTGCCCGAGCAGTCGCGCTCGTTCCCGGGCGCCAAGGGGGCCGGCCACATCTTCAAGATGAACTCGCTGCTCTCGGCCCAGGGCGTGCCGCAGATCGCCGGGGTCTTCGGCGACTGCATCGCGGGCGGCGGCTACATGCCGATCATCAGCGATCGCGTGTACATGACCGAGCAGGCGTACATGGTCATCGCCGGCGCGGCGCTCATCAAGGGCGCCAAGAGCCAGAAGATCACCAGCCTCGACATCGGCGGGCCCGAGGTGCACGTGCACGCGAGCGGCTGCGCCGACGTGCGCGTGCCCGATGACGCCACGCTGCTGATGGCGCTGCGGCGCGACGTGGCGCGCTTGCCCGGCTCGGCCGCGGCGTACTACCGCGGCGACGCGGGGCCCATGGATCCGGTGTTCCCCACCGCGGAGCTCCGGGGCCTGTTGCCCGCCGATCACCGCGAGGCCTACGATGCCACGCAGGTGCTCGCGCGCCTGTGCGACGGGAGCCTCTTCTGGGAGGTGCTGCCCGAGA
>JAMHUH010000551.1:0-7680 GCA_035904925.1 Nannocystaceae bacterium | reverse complement strand
TGCTCGCCGAGCTGCGCGAGCTCGATCTGCCGATGCTCGATTGCGATGTCGCCCTGGGTCTGGGGGCGCTCGCGACGATCGCCCGCGAGCCGCCCTTCGTGGTCAAGGTCGGCAATTTTCACGGCGGCTTTGGCAAGCTGCGAGTCGACGAGCGCGAGCGTTGGTCGGAGTACGTCGACTTGATCGCGACCGCGGACACCTACGTCGCGACCGAGCCTTTCGTCGAGTACATCCGGGATGTTCGCTGCTTGCAGATCGGCACCCAGCATTGGGCGATCGAGCGTCGGGGCCGGGGCTGGCGAGCCAACGTCGACACGATCGGCGTGCGTCCGATCGAGCCGCCCGCGGAGCTGGTCGAGTGGACGCAGCGGGTCGCCGAAGCGCGTGGGCTCGACATGCTCGGGCTCGACGCGCTCGAGACCGAGTCGGGCTGGAAGGTGCTGGAGGTCAACGACGTGCCGGGCCTGCGCGGCTTCCCGGACGCGGCCCTCGACGCGGTGGCGCAGTGCGTGCTGGCGCGGCTCTGAGCTGATCGGAGCGAGCGCGAATCAACCGACCGCCAGCTGAAGCCGCCGCTCGGCCACGCGAATGCTCGCGCGCACGCCCCAACGAAACTCGAGCCGATCGGCCTCGATGCCGTCACCAAAGACCACGCCATCGTCGAGCTCCGAGATCAGCTCGAGCGCCTGACCCGGCTCGATCCGGCCTTGGGTGAACGCGGTGCCGGTGGTCGGGCTCGGCCAGGCTTCGCGGACGAAGAAGGCCAGCTGCGGATCTTCGGGCTTGGGCAGGCCGCAGGCGCCGAGTCGATCGCGGACGATCGAGCGGGCCCAGCCGGTCGCGCCGGTGCCGGTGGTCACGACCACGCCCGAGGAGCTGTGGCGCTCGTTGCCGGCCGGACAGGCGATTCGATAGCGGGCCGACTGGTGGCGCGGATGCCCGATGAAGAGCTCGTTGAGCGCGATCAGGCTCTGGCCGTCGTCGAGCTCGACCCGGACCATCGTGCGGGCCTCGACGCGCAGGCGTCCGCGCGCGCCCGCGAGCAGCAGCTTGCCGGTGTCCTTGGCCTGGTGACGGACCAGCACGCCGGCGTTCTGGCCTGGCGCTGGGTCGACGCCGATCACCGTCTGGCCCTGCAGGTACTTGGCGACGTTGGCGACCAAGCCGTCTTGACCGATCGCGACCACGAGATCGCTGGGCTCGAACAAGAAGCGGTGGAGGTCGGCGCGCTCGATGCTGGCCTGCCGCCAGCTGGTCGGGATCGCGGCGAGGACTTGCTGGCGGGCCGCGACGAAGGCTTCGTGCGTGGTCTGGATCGCCTCGATCGCCTGACCGCGCGTGCTCAGAAAGAAGCGAGCTTGCTCGCGGGTGCCGTGCTGGGCGAGCAAGAGCTGGTACTCGCTCGGCCGGGTGACCACGACCACGCGCGGGCGCCCGAGCAGGTCGGCGGATTCGCTTTGATCGAACATGATGATTCTCCTGGCCGAGTCCGCAGCGTCCGAGCTCGCCGGGCGCTGCGGACTCGAGCCTCACTCGCTCTTGGCTTCGTCGATCTGCTCGCCGGCTTCGAGTCGGGCGGTCCCGGCTCGTAGCAGGTTGCCGAGCAGCGGTCCGAAGACGTCGGGCGAGAGGTTGAGGTGATCGATCCGCTCGAGCTTGCCGGCCAGCTGTTGGGCCGCGAGCCCGAACATGACCATCGGCGGGAGCGTGCGGTGGATGTCCATGCGCGCGCGCTCGGCCTCGAGCTTGACCTGCTCGACCATCTGCAGCGCGTCGGCCTTGGCTTGCGCGCCGATCCGGGTGCCGTGGGCCTGAGCCTCGACGGCGATCCGCTCGGCCTCGGCCTTCTCGGTCGCCTTGCGGCGATCGTTGGTGCCGCGCTGGGCGATCAGCAGCTCCTCGCGCTTGGCCAGCTCGATCCGGTTGTGCAGCTCGTTCTCGGCGATCGCCCGCTCTTTCTCGACCGCCATCGCCCGGCGGCCAAAGCTGGCTTCGTCGGCCTGCTGCTGGATGTGCTCGCGCATCGGAGACTCGAGCGCTTTTTCGAGGTCGGCGTCGGGCCGGATCGCCGCGACCCGAACCGAGACCAGTTCGAGCCCGAGCCCGGCGAGCGCGTCGTCGCGCTGGAGGCCCTCGTGGATCCGCCGGCGGACCTGGTCGTGGCCGGAGGTCAGCAGCTCGCGGACGCCGGTGACCGCGATGTAGTCGAGCGCGAGCTGCTGCGCGAGCTGGATCAGCATGCCGCGCAGCTGCTCGAGCGGCTCACGCAGGTGCTTGCCGGTCGCGAGGTCGATGCCGAAGTCGATCCGCTCGGCCAGCACGCCTGGCTCGATCACCCGATAGGTCAGCACGCCCTGGACGACCGCGTCTTGAAAGTCGCTCGAGCGGCCATGAAAGACGAAGCTCAGCTCGCGGTCGTCGACCGGGACCTCGACCACGCCGGCTTCGAGGGGCAGGAACCAAAACGCCGCGCCGCGGCCGCTGCGGTGCTGGCGACCGTTTTTGTACTGAATCACGTGCGAGCTCGGCTCGGCCCGCAGGTGGCGAACGAACAGGTAGTTGTTGATCTGGGCCATCGACTCCGCGCTCCTCGAACGCAAAGTGTCTTTGACACACTAAGTCCGAGCGGGCAAGCTGGTTTCGCTCCCGACCCCCGAGATTGTCGGGACGCTTCGCTCGCGTGGCCTCGCGCTACTGCGAGAGCCAGGTCGCGACCCGCGGCGGCTGGCCCGTGAGCGCGAGGATCAGATCGTCGCGGCCGTCGGCGTCGAGGTCGGCGCTGCGCAGGGCCCAATAGCCATAGCCCGGGAAGAGCTGGGGGTCGCTGGCGAAGCTCTCGCCGAGGTTGGCGTAGAGCTGCACGACCCAGTCGTTGCCGGGCACGTCGGTGAGCAGGTCGTCGAGGCCGTCGCCATCGAGGTCGCCGAGCGTCATCCGGCCGAGGTTGAAGATCGGCTCGACCGGGCCCGACTGGCTGAGGCTGCCGTCGGCTTGGCCGGTCCAGCGGGCGACTTGGGCGCTCAGGCCCTGGCTGCCGATCAGCAGGTCACCGTAGGCATCGGCGTCGACCCGGCCGATCGCGGCGAACTCGAAGCCGATCAGCTCGCTGCTCGCGAGCTCGATCAGGCTGCCGTCGCCCGGACCCGACCAGGTGAACACCGTCGGCTGGAAGGCATCGAGCTGGTAGGTGAGCAGCTCGGCGCGACCATCGGCGTCGACGTCGATCGCCCAGAGCAGATCGTAGGTGTAGACCGGGCTGGTCGTGCCCGGACCGAGCGCGAAGGCGGGGCCGCCGAGGTAAGCCTCGAGTCGAGGCGGGGCGCCGCTGGCTTGGGTGATGACGTCGTCGCGGCCGTCGGCGTCG
This sequence comes from Nannocystaceae bacterium, assembly GCA_035904925.1. GTDB lineage: Bacteria > Myxococcota_A > Polyangia > Nannocystales > Nannocystaceae > Plesiocystis. The sequence continues at coordinate 4,316 of JAMHUH010000551.1, read as the reverse complement.
AGGTCCCCGAGCACGAAGGCGTCGAAGCTGGTGATCTCGCGGGTGATCGCCGGGCCTGGGAAGCCGCCCGCGCAGTCGCCCGCATAGATGTTGAGCCGCGGCGGGAAGCCGCTGCCCTTCGTGACCAGGTCGGCGCAGCCGTCGGCGTCGAGATCACCGAGCTGCAGGTCGTCGTAGGTGAAGACGTTCGAGGTCTGCGCGCGGCCGAAGCCGAACTCGACCGGCGGATCGGTGTCGCTCGACGAGCTCGACTCCGACGAGCTCGAGCTCGAATCGGTCGAGCTCGAATCCGTCGAGCTCGAGTCCGTCGAGCTCGAGTCGGTCGAAGTCGAGCTCGAGTCCGTCGAGTCCGAGTCGCTCGCGGTCTCGCTGCCGATCTCGTCGGCCTGCTCGCTGGGCCCGCTCGGATCGATGGTCGAGTCGTCGTCGGTCTCGCCGCCGCGGCAACCCAGCGTCAGGGTGAGCACCCCGATCAGCGGACCCCGCACGCGGCGAGCCGGCATCGCGATCAGGCCGCCTTGCGCCGCCGCGTCGTCCAGCCGAGCGCGAGCAGCACGAGCACACCCGAGAAGCCGACGGCGTCGTTGTCGACGACCGAGCAGCCCTTCTTCTTGCCGGGGCTGTCGTCGATCGGCGGCGGACCATCGCCGCTGGCCTTGCTGCCGGTGTCCTCGTCCTCGTCCTCGTCGTCCTCGCCGGCGAGGGTGTCGAGTTCGTCCTGCTTGGTGCCCTCGTCCTCCTCGTCCTCGCCCTCTTCCTTGGGCACTTCGCGGCCGGTGTCGATCAGCTTGACCTTGCCGCGGGCCAGCACGATGTCGCGCTTGCCGTTGTTCTGGACGATCTGGACCCGGTACTCGCGGTTCTTGTTGAACCCGTGGTTGCCCTCGAGCACGGTGGTGATCGCGAGGTTGCGGTTGCCGTCGTAGTCGTTCTCTTCGTGACGCCAGACGATGTGCTCGGCGCCCTGAATTTCTTGGTAGAACTCGATGTAGAGCGGCCCGATGCCGGCGTAGCCGTTGAGCTTGGCCGCGACGCGGATCTCCCAGTCTTCCTCGCCGGGGATCCGATCGACTTCGGTGGTCTTGGTCTTGGCGCCTTCGCTGGTGACGTTGTTGTTCTCGTCGGTCGCGAGCGAGTCGGCACCGGTGCCGAACCAGATCTCTTCGGCGCCCGGGCCCGCCCAAGCGCTCGTCGCGATCAACAAGCCAGCAACGAAAGTAGCGGAGGTCAACATTGCACGCAGGGTCGTTCGCATGGCGGTCTAGCCGAGCCTATACCATCGATCGCCGCTGCATCGCGACGATCGAGCGTCGGCCCCTCGCGGAAAACGCGTTCAGCCCTGCCAGAACTCCGTTTTGTCAGTTTCCCGGCGCTTGGGGTCGCCGGCTCTCGGGCTCAGCGTTCGGTCAGGATCTCGGCCAAGGGCTTGCGTTCGAAGTCGGGCACGCGGCAGCCGGGCGCCGGATAGCCGATCGGCAACAAGATGAAGGGCCGCTCGTTGGCCGGGCGCTCGAGCAGCTTGGCCAAGAAGAGCATCGGGCTGGGCGTGTGGGTCAAGGTCGCGATCCCGGCCTGATGGAGGGCGGCGATCAGCAGGCCCAGCGCGATCCCGCAGCTCTCTTGCACGTAGTAGTTCTTGCGCCGCTCACCGCCGGGCAGCAGCTCGTAGTCGCAGCGGAACATCACGATCAGCGCCGGGCAGATGTCGAGGAAGGGCTTGTCGGCGTCGGTGCCGATCGGCGCCAACGCGGCTCGCCACTCCTCGCTCATGCGGTGCTCGTAGGTCTCGCGCTCCTCGGCCTCGGCGGCCTCGCGAATCTCGTGCTTGAGCGCGGGATCGCGGACCAGCACGAAGCTCCACGGCTGCTTGTGCGCGCCGCTGGGCGCTTGGCCGGCCGCGTGGATGCAGCGACGCACGACCTCGAGCGGGATCGGATCGGGGCTGAACTCGCGCACGCTCCGACGTCGAGCCATCGACGCGAAGAAGGCGTCGGCGTTGGCCTGCATCTGGGCTTCGTCGAGCCGCTCGAACGCGAGGGGGATCGTCGGATGCTCGCTCACGGCCCCGACCTTCGCCCAAACCCGAGCGCCGCTCCAGCCCTTCGAGGGCTCGAGCCGTGTGGGTGACCACGCTGGTCGTCCGCGCCGGCGATCACTCGACCAGCGAGACCGCAAAGGTGTTGCTGACCGAGAAGTCGACGCCGCCGACCTTGCCGATCGCGCTGATCTCGAGCGTGTACTCGCCCGCCGGGAAGGCCGGTCCCAAGGGGTTGTTGGTGTCCGAGGGCCCGCCCCAATTGACGCCAGTCCACTCGAATTCGAACGCGCTGTCGCCCGCCGGGATCGTGACCACGTCGCCGGGTGCGGGGCAGATGCCGACGTCGCAAAGGCAGTACTGCTGCCCGCCACCTTGCAAGATCGCGAAGACGATCAGCCCGCTGGCGTCCGGCTGTCCGCAGCCGCCGTCGTCTTGCGGCTGCGGCATGACGTCGTCGACGTCGGCCTCGACGATCACGTGATAGGGGATCGTCACGCCAGCCGCGGCCTCGGCGAGCGAGAAGCTCTCGCCCGGGCTCGGGAACCAGATGCAGACACCCGGGAGGTTGGAGCTGCCGATCCCCTCGCAGCTGTCCGGCGGCGGCCCGGTGTCGGTGCTCGTGTCGGTGCTCGTGTCCGTCGTGCTCGTGTCCGTCGTGCTCGCGTCGGTCGTGCTCGTGTCCGTCGTGCTCGTGTCGGTCGTGCTCGCGTCGGTCGTGCCCGTGTCGGTCGTGCCCGTGTCGGTCGCATCACCGACCTCGTCCTCTTGGCCAACCGGGGTCACACAAGCCGACGCGCATACCAGCGCGAGCGAGACAGCAAAGCGAGAAGGCATCATCGCGCCAGGGTAGCACCCCGCGCTACCGTGGCCCCATGGCTCGGCAGGATCTTCGCGGCGAGCAGCTCGGCAAGCTGCTCGCCTGGCTGCTCCGCCACGAGCCCGAAGCGATCGGGCTCGCGCTCGACCCGGCTGGTTGGGTGGCGATCGCCGAGCTGCTCGCGGCGCTCGAACGCCATGGCCGCCGGACTTCGCGAGCCCAGCTCGATCGTGTAGTCGCGCGCGACGACAAGCAGCGCTTCACGATCACGCCCGAGGGTCTGCACATCCGGGCGGCCCAGGGCCACTCGATCGCGATCGAGCTCGGGCTCGAGCCCCGCGAGCCGCCCGCGCGCTTGTTTCATGGCACGCCCTCGCGCTTCGTCGCGGCGATCTGCGAGGCTGGGCTCGACCGCGGCAAGCGGCACCACGTCCACCTCAGCGGCGATCCGAAGACGGCGCGCAGCGTCGGCAAGCGCCGCGGGCAACCCGTCGTGCTGGAGATCGACGCCCGAGCGATGCACGCGGCCGGGCATCGCTTCTTTTGCAGCGACAACGGCGTGTGGCTGACCGATTTCGTGCCGGCGCGCTTCCTCGGGCTTGTCAGCGCGGACGATTCAGGCCAGGGATCCCGCGTGCCCTTCGAGGATCTTCGACTCGAGCTCCCCGACCTTCGACTCGCGGCCAAGGCCTGGGGTCCCCGCGAGGGTCGACCGGTGCTGGCGATGCACGGCTGGCTCGACAACGCGTCGAGCTTCGATCGGCTCGCGCCGCTGCTCTGCGATCGCCTCGGCCTGCGGATCGTCGCGCTCGACATGCCCGGCCACGGGCTCTCCGAGCACAAGCGCGGCGCCTACCACTTCATCGACACGGTCGCCGACGCGCTCGCGGCCGCCGACGCGCTCGGCTGGGAGCGCTTCTCGCTGCTCGGCCACTCGATGGGCGCGGCGATCTCGAGCCTGGTCGCCGGCACGGCGCCCGAGCGGATCGATCGTTGCGCGCTGATCGAAGGGCTCGGTCCGCTGAGCGAGGCGCCCGAGCTGGCCGCCAAGCGGCTCGCGCGGGCGCTGCGGGTCGAGCAGCGCAAGGTCGATCGGGCCAACAAGAAGCTGCATCAGAGCCACCAGAGCGCCGCCGAGCGGCTGGTCGACGCCGCGCCGATGCAGCTCGAGTCGGCGCTGATCCTGGTCGCGCGCGGGCTGGTCGAGCTCGACGATGGATTCGAATGGCGGGCCGACCCGCGCCTGCGCATCGACTCGCGCTTGCGCCTGACCGAAGCGCAGGTGCTCGCGTTCTTGCGCGCGATCACCTGCCCGGTCGTGTTGATCGCGGCCGAGAAGGGCTGGCCCTACGTCCCGGACATCTTCCAGGCCCGGGTCGAAGCGATCGCCCAGATCGAGACGACCACCCTGCCCGGTCGGCATCACCTTCACCTCGACGATCCCGAGCCGGTCGCCGAGCG
>JAMHUH010000550.1:0-6332 GCA_035904925.1 Nannocystaceae bacterium | reverse complement strand
GATCGACCACTGCAGCTTTTCGACCTCGTCCTCGATCGACGACGAGACGGCCGAGTTGCCGATGTTCGAGTTGATCTTGACCAGGACATTGCGGCCGATGATCATCGGCTCGAGCTCCGGGTGGTTGACGTTGGCCGGGATGATCGCCCGACCGCGGGCGATCTCGCTGCGCACGAACTCGGCGTCCATCTGCTCGCGCAGGGCGACGAAGCGCATCTCCTCGGTGATCACGCCCTGGCGAGCCCAGTGCATCTGCGTGACGTTGCCCGAGCCAGGATGGGCCTCGCGGCGAGCGTCGATCCACGCCTGGCGGCGCTTGGGCAGGCCCTTGCGGGGATCGAGGCCCTGCGGCCCGGTGGTGTCGTAGACGTCGATCGCGGGCTCGCCCCCGCTGACGTGGATCCGCCTCACGGGGACCTCGAGCTCGCCCACGGTGATCTTCTCGGAGCTCGGGAAGCTCTGGTCGAGCGGGGGGATCGGTCGGATGGCTTGGATGTCGTCGCTCGCGACCGTCAGGCCACGGCGACCCTCGTTCGGGTGGTTCTCGTTCATGCGCTTTCCTCCGCCGGCATTAACCGGATCAGGTTCGAGGGGACTGTCTCAGGCGCCGCGCCCGACCTTCGGACGCGCCACCACCCCCAGCGGTTGGTTTTGGTTCGCGCAGGCTACACGAAGGCATGGAGCCACGCCGATCTTGTCAGGTGTAGTATCCAACACATCGAAAATTGCCTTGATAATCTGTGTTTAGTTAGTTATGACTGGATTGGTGTTCGCTTTTCGCGCTTCTCTCGTTCTCTCGCTCACCTTCGCGCTCGGCTGCACGAGCAGCCCCGAGGCCGACGATGAGGCCGGCGTGACGACCTCGCCGAGCGGCGATCCGACCAGCGTCGACGCGAGCGACGAGTCGAGCACGACCAGCGACGACACCACGAGCGCGACGTCGACCAGCACGTCCAGCACCGACGAGGGTCCGCTCTTCGTCGACACTGCCGAAGACGGAGTCTGGGGCGGCGATCCCTGCGACAGCTTCGCGCAAGACTGTCCCGAGGGTGAGAAGTGCGTGCCCTACTCGTCGAGCGGCGGCAGCTGGGACGCGCTGAAGTGCGTGCCAGTCCAGGGTGACCACGCGGTCGGCGAGGCTTGCATGTATGCGGGCCCGGTCGAGAGCACCGACGACTGCGACGCGACCAGCTGGTGCTGGGACACCGACGCGAACGGCAACGGGACCTGTGCAGCCTTCTGTACCGGGACGCCCGACATGCCCATGTGCCCGCCGATGTACTCGTGCACGATCAGCGGCGACGGCGTGATCACCATCTGCTTGTCGGACTGCGATCCGCTGATCCAGGACTGCGGCCCGGACGAGGGCTGCTATTGGGCGGGCGACCAGTTCTCCTGCGTGATCTCGGCGGGCGACATCCCGGTGGGCGAACCTTGCGGCTTCGTCAACGACTGCGCTGCGGGCCTCATCTGTGTCGACGGCGGCACGCTGCCGAGCTGCGCGGACTTGGCTTGCTGCACCGAATACTGCGATCTGGGCGATCCGCTGTGCGCCTTGCCGGGGACCGAGTGCGTGCCCTTCTTCCCGCTCGGTGAGGCGCCGGCCGGCTACGAGCAGGTCGGCCTCTGTGTCGTGCCCTGACTCGGCGACGCGCGAGCACCAAGGTCAGCGAGAAGTCGGGCTCGAGCTCGGCTCGCTCGGCGACGACGCCCTGCACCTCGGCCGCGGGCGCGGTTTCACGCAGATGCTCGGCCAAGCTCGGATCGGGCTCGACCGCGATCACCCGCCCAAGAGATTGGCCCGCGCCGAGGTCGACCGCCAGCTCGAAGCTGCCAAGACCCACGGCCTACGAATTCGAGTCCAGCGTTGCGGACGCCTGTACGCCAAAGCCCGCAGCGAGGTCGGGATGACAAGCGCGAGCGAGCAAGTCCATCATCGCAGTCATGGCGTCGGTGATTCAACGAAGCGTGTTCGTATCTCTGGGTTTTGCGATCGGCTCGGGCCTGCTCGCCAGCGTCGCGCTGGCCGGGCCGCTCAATCAACCGAACAACACCCCGATCCCGCAGGGCAACAGCCTTCAGGTCAACGGCTTCAACGCGCTCGGTGAGCCGATCAACGCGATCAACGACGCCGAGATCACGCCGCCGACCTTCCTGCCGACCTGCTCGGTCGAGTTCACCGTCTACCTGCGCAACGCCGGCTATCAGAACTCGTTCGGCTGGTACAACGCCAACGGCATGGCCCCGGCCATGGAGGACCTCAACCAGATCCTCGATTGCAACGAGCCGGTCGGGACCAACACGATCGTCGACATCCTCGGCGACCCCAACTACGAGGGCGGCGAGATCGGGTTCTTCCAAGCGGTGGGTGGCTGCGCCGACGTCAACAACCCGGCCTCGGTCATCCACGTGCTCTACTCCGAGACCCAGTGGAACCCGGACAGCAACCAGATGAACCCCTTCATCCACTTGCTGATCTACGAGAGCATCAACACCCCGCGGACTTTTTACTTCGCTTGGGAAGACCTCCTGCAAGGCGGCGACAACGACTTCGAGGACCTCTTCACCTCGGTCAGCGGGATCCAGTGCGAGGGTGGGGGACCTTGCCAAGCGGTCGCCGTGCCGGGTGATCTCGACGCCGATCTCGTGTGTGGGGCCGACGACAACTGCCCGAACATCGCCAACCCCGATCAGGCCGACGCCGACGACGATCTGATCGGCGACGCGTGTGATCCTTGCCCCAACAATCCCGATCCGCAGTGCCTCGGCGGCGACACGAGCACCGACACGGGCACGGGCACGGACGGCATGTCGAGCAGCGACACCACGATGGACGGCAGCTCGTCGGACACGGCGACGGGCACGGACACGGCGACGAGCACGGGCACGGACACGGCGACGGGCAGCTCGAGCGACACGGCGACGGGCACGGACACGGCGACGGGCACGGACACGGCGACTGGCTCCGACACCAGCGGCAGCGCGGGCGAGAGCGGTGGCGACAGCGGGGGTGGCAGCGCCGACGAGATCGGCGAGGGCGGCACGGGCAACGACTCCGCGGGTGGGACCGACCTCGGCGGAGGCGACTGCAACTGCTCGACCACGCCGGCACGCGGCGGATGGTTGCCGGGCGCCTTGCTCGGACTCGGCCTGCTCGGGCTTCGTCGGCGTCGCTGATTCAGGTCGGAACGTGCGAAGGTCGAGCCATGCTCGTCCGCAAAGGCACGCCCGACGTTCGACCCGACCTCTTCGGTGGCCAAGGCGAGGTTCGCGTCTGGAACCTCTTGGCCGGCCGCGACGCGCCGCCCTTCACCGCCGCGCTCGCCTGCGAGCTCGCGCCGGGAGGTCGCGTCGGCCGGCACGTACAGCAGCACTTCCCCGAGATCGTCGTGGGGCTCGGCGGTCGCGGCGAGGCTCGCGTCTCGAGCCAGCCGCAGCCGCTCGAGCCTGGCGACGTCGTTCATCTCCCGCTCGGCAGCGCGCTCGAGATCATCAACCTGTCGAGCGACGAGCCGCTGGCCTACTTGATCATCAAGGCGCGTGCCTGAGCCGGCGAGGAGACTCGGGAGTCCGCGTCGACCGGCGCCTCGCTGCGAGCCTCGCAGGCGGTCGCCAACGAGGCGAGCAGCACCGCGACCCCGACCAGCCGAGCCGCGCCCCAGCGCGGCAGCATGGTCAGCGCCACGCTGCGCGAGCGCTCGACGTCGAGGATCGCCAGCACCCGCTCGCGCAGGCTGCTCGCGATCATGACCTGGGCCCGAGCGAGCGCGACCAGCTGCGCCGCGTAGCTCGACGAGGTCACCCCGACGCTCAGCACCGCGTCATCTGCCGCGTTCTCGGCTTGCGCTCGAAAGCGGCGAAGCGCCAGCCAGGCGATGGGATTGATCCAATAGATCGCTCGCGCCACACCGCCGAGGATCAGCATCGAAGCGTCGCCGCGCGCGACATGGGCCAGCTCGTGAGCGAGCAGCGAGCGACGCTCGTCGGCCGGCAGCTCGAGCATCGCGTCGGGCACGAGGATCCGCGACCGAACCAGCCCCACGCAGACCGGCCCCGTGATCTCGGCGCAGCGGCGCAGCTCGACCTCGGCCCGATCACCGCGCAGCGCCGACGAGTCCGCGCGCCAAGCCGGCGACTCGATCTCGACGCTCGCCGCGACCCAGCGTCGAACCACGCGCAGCCCGAGCAGCAGGCGAACGAGCAGGGCCACGAACCCGACCAGCCAGATCACCAGCATCGCCCCGGCGAGCTCCGAGCGGAGCGAGATCGCGGGCGCCTCGATCGCCAGCCGCATCAGCGGCAGCACCAGCGCCATCACGATCGCCAGCGCCCACACCCCGCGTCGAGTCGCCGCGCTGCGCCTGCGCAGCCCCGCATCGACCAGCCACGCCGAGCCAAACGCGACCAGACCGATCAGCTGGAGCGACCCGAGCCAGAGCACGAGCGCGACCATGTCAGCGGCCCTCCTTGCGGGCCTGCTCGATCATCGCCGAGAGCTCGTCGAGCTCGTTCGACGAGAGCGCGCGGCCTTGCATGTCCAAGAGCGCAGCCACGGCGTCGCGTGGCGAGCCCGAGAAGAAGGTGTCGACGACATGAGCCAGCGCCGAGCTGCGCACCCGCGAACGATCCTGCGTCGGCATGTACACGTAGCGCGGCCCGTCTTGGGCGTGGCGCAAGTGGCCCTTCTCTTCGAGCACCCCGACCAAGGCTCGCACCGCCGAGTAGCTCGGCGGATCGGGCAGCTCGTCGAGCACCTCGCGGATCGTCACCTTGCCGTGGCGAAACACGATGTCCATGACTTGCCGCTCGCGGCGGGACAGCGGATCGGGTTTGCGTCGAGCCATCGCTTGTGCTGTTTTTCTAGCACCATGCTGAAAAACCAGCAACCGCTCTCCGCTCGCACTCAGTGGGCTCTCTTCGGCCTGGTCTTCGCCGCGACCCTCGCCCTCGACCTCGCGACCAAGCACTGGGCCTGGACGCAGCTGCGCCCGCCCAGCGGTGGCCCCTGGGTGATCTGGCCCGGCGTGCTCGAGTTCGCCTTCGCCTACAACCGAGGCACCGCCTTCAGCCTCGTCCGCGAGGTCGCCAACCCGCTCGTGTTCTTGCCGATCACCGCCTTGGTCCTCGCCTGGGTCGGCTACACCATCCACAAGATCGGCAGCGGAAGCGTGCGCTTCATCGGCCTCGGTCTCGTCGTCGGTGGCGCGCTCGGCAACCTGCATGACCGCCTCTTTCGCATCGACGCCCTCGGTGATCACGGCGTCGTCGACTTCATCGTCGTTCACTATCCCTGGGGTGGCAGCTGGCCCAGCTTCAACCTGGCCGACAGCGCCCTCGTCCTCGGCACCCTCATCCTCGTGTGGGCCCTGCGCAAGCTCCCGACCTCGTGAGCCACACGACTTCGCCCCAGCCCTTGCCAGCACCCCTGCGGGTCGCCATACTGCCCAACGACCCAAGCAGGACCACCAGCCGTCGAAGCAACAACCTCAGGGGGTGCACTGGCGTTCGACGTGGGACCGGAAAATGCTGACTGCGTGTCGCGGGCCCGACACCGCGTAATAACGACGGGAAAAAAACAACAGCCAACGACGGCAACTACGGCCAACTGGCCGTTGCGGCGTAACACACCGCACGTCTACGTGTAAGGTGCTCTAGTAGCACGTCGACGACATCACGGGAGCTGGCTTGCCGACTGTCTCGATCGGTGAGTGAGAAACTGAGGCTGGCTGACGCGAGGGCCTGCAAGCGGGCATGCGCGTGAGTGAGATCCAAATTCGCTAGCTACACACGTAGATGTCTCATCAGAAGGCTCGCGGACCCGGGTTCGACTCCCGGCGCCTCCAACCACTTTTTCCCTGAACTTTCAGGGACTTGGCTTGCTACGTAGCAATCAGCGTAGCAGCCCTCTTCCGCCCCGATCCGCCTTGACAACGCCAGGTAGTTGTCCGGCGGGACGGGGCGGAAACTCGCGACCGCCGCGCAGCGCGTCGACCAAGGGATCGAGGTGTAGAGGTCGAACGCCGCGCGGTCGCGGCCGCTCGTATGCGTGACCGGCAGCAGGTGCTCGCGCTGCGCTCCGTCGGCCTGCGCCAGCGAGATGAAGGTGCGGCGCGAGTCGTGGAAGCGACGGTGCGGGATCTCGGCCAGCTCGAGGTCTCGGGTGAAGCGCTTGCCGACCTGGTCCTTGGTCCGCATCGTGCCTGCCTCGCGGTGCTTGTGCGCACCGTTACCGCCGCGCGAGCGCGGGCTCGGGACGATCAGAGCGTCGGGCTGCGGCGCCCAGCCGATCTCCCGCTCGAACCCGACGCGGCGCCAGTCGTCGAGCACCAGCT
>JAMHUH010000549.1:0-4865 GCA_035904925.1 Nannocystaceae bacterium | reverse complement strand
ACTTGGAGATCGGCGGCGACCTCGAGCTCGCGTGCCGACGATGTCGGCTCGGTGGGCGTCTGGCGAACCGGTGGGGCCGGCTTGCTCGGTTGCTTGTGTTTCTTGTTCTTAGCCATCGTTCAGCAAGTCCTGCAGGGGCCGCGTGGGCAAGCGGCAGATGTGTCCAACGATCTCGACGCAGGTCTGAACCACGCGGTCGATGTCCGAGCGCTCGACCTTGGACTCTCCACCATCGTGGACTGCGGCACCGGCTGCGTTGGCCACGAAGTCGATGCGCTCGAGCAAGTCGGGAGCTTGGGCCGCTGCTGCACGCAGTGGGTGCTCGGGCTGACCTTGGGCGGCAAGCAAATGGGCAACCACGATCGCTCGTAGTCGTCCGTTGGTTGCCGCCGACCGAACGTGGCCCGGTTGCACCTTGCACATCGAGACGGGAGGATCGGCCAGGTGAAGATCGGCAGCCGCAGCTCGAACGAGCGCGGCATTGAACGACTTGTCGTCTCGGCTGAGCCGTTCGGCGATGCCAACGATCGACCACGTCTCGCCGAGACGTTGAAACAACCGCTCGAGCGTCAGTCGGCAGCCGGTCAGCACATCGCGGCGTCGCCGAAGCCCGGCACCCTCGCCGAGCTCACGAAGCTCGAGCAAGCCCTCGAACACCTCGGCCATGGGCTCCGCAATCGAGTGAGTGCAGACGTCGACAGTCAACGCTCGCTCCATCAAGCGTCGCGCTCGAGTCGAGCGACCCTGCGCGGCTCGTCGTTGCTCGTCGAATCCGTGTCCGAGGGTGGATTGGAGGAGACGGAGGAGACGGTCGAGCTGGGCGGCGAGGCGGTCGTCGTCGTTGGCCAGCTTGCTGATCAACCGACGAAGATCGGTGCTGGCCCCCCGACCAAAGCAGTCGCACACATACCAGTCCAACTCGCTGCCGTCGCTCGGCACATAGAGGTACGTCGTGAGGAATACCGGCGTGGGCTTGGGCTCGATCATCGACACGCGGTCGGGGTCGACGCGAGCGAGCGCCGAGCCGATGCCGTCGTCATCGTCTGCGAGTTCGAGCCGACTGGCCCGGCGGGCGAGTCGGCCACCCGCAGCAGCCGCTCGCATGATCTCTCGTGCGCCCGGTGGCTCGGGCGACTCCACCCGGCCGGGGAGCTGCATCCACGTGCGTTGCAGCCAGGGCGTGCCCGTGGTGCCGAACTCGAGGTCGAGATATCCACCTTCACTGCGTTGCGTTCGCGCGTACTCCAGCGAGGCCGTGACGACCGGCCACAGTGCATGAGTCCACGGATCTTGAAACACCCAACCGGGGACCAGATTCGCTGCAGCGTCGCGCTGCTCGTCGAGGACCTCGACGCCGCGCTCGGTGATCCGCCACGCGCCATCAATCCGACCCTGGCCCTGCAGTTCGACCACGACGAACTTCGCAAGCTCTGGATGCACGCCGAGCCGCACGCCGAGCTCGGCCTCGGTGAGTCGGCTCGCCCGAAGCACGCCGATGACCGCTTGCTGAAGCGCGTTGATCTTGGGTCGCTCGAATTGCGGGGCGACGACCCGGTAGGCGAAAGCCGGCCACAGCAGCCAGACCCGCTGATTCCTGGGTCCAGGCTTGGCGTGAGCCCGCAGCGCGTAGTGCAGCACCGGGGTTTCAAGGTCGAAGTACGGTTCCATGGGGGCCCTCGCAGAGCTCGAGAAATGCGTGAAGCGACGGCAGGGATTGGGCGCCCTCGGGGCCGGCGACCATGGCAGAATCGCCTACGACAACCAACAAGCGCTGCTGTCGACTCATCGCCACACATTGCCGGTTCTCCAGTATCAAGAAGCCATAGCGATGTCGACGGCTTTGTTCGTCCTTGACGAGCACCCGGTTCGACCGTGTGAGCGACAGAAACACGATGTCGAATTCCTTGCCTTGGAAGGCATCGACGGTGCCGACGCGAAGCTGCTCGCCGCCGCCGGAGGTGGTTCGCCAGCGTTCGCGGACACGATGGCCGCCCTGTTCGTCGGATTCACTGAGATCGAGCGGGACCATCGCAGCCAGGATTTCCTCGCGCTGGGCCGCATAGAAAGTGATCACACCGACGCTGAGCTCTGGATGGCGTGCGACAATCCCCGCGACCTCTCGGGCGATGCGTCGGGCCTCGACCGGCCGCCGTTTGCTGCGATCTCGACTCTCTTCGCCACTTTCGATCGGCACGTCGATCCATGCGGCGACCTTGCCGGCCAAGCTCGTGCCGTCCGCGAGCGCCACGGCGTGGGCGAACTCCACGTCCTCGCGTCCAGATTCGAAGTGTTCACCGTGCGGCTGATAGAACTGCTGACTGACGAACGTCCCGAGCACGGGGTGCATCCGATATTGGACGTTCAAGGTCACGGTACGGGTGATGTTGTCGCGTCGTTCTCGTTCGCGCAATTCGATGAAAAGCCGCTCGAACAAGCTGCGGCGCAACGCCGCGCTGGTCTCCTCCGCGATGGATTGCTCGAGCTCGCGCTCGACGTCGGGTTCGAGGATATGAGGTAGCTGTCGGTGATCGCCGACCAGGATGATGCGGCGCTCAGCCAGTGACATCGGAATGAGGAGATCGAGTGGATTCGAGCGTGCGGCTTCGTCGACGATGACGGTACGAAAGACCGTGTCGGCGCCGAGCTTGGCCTCGGCCATCGGACGGCTCACGGATTGTTGGCAGGTCGCGGCGAGCACCATCGAATAATACTGAACGGTGGCGCGGCAGCCCTCGGGGTCCTGTTCCAGCGTGTTCAGCCACTCTTCGATTGCAAGCTCGACCCCGGGTGGTCGTTCTCGGGCTCGCTCGGTCAACGCGTCGAGCACTCGCGCGAGCAGGCGCTCGACGTCCGCATGAGATCGTGGACCCGCGCGCTCATCGAGCGAGGGCTGCAGCCGATCGATGAGCTGGTCCCGGAGACGGCGCAACCTCGCGAGCAACTCGGGCGCCGCGGGCTCGCCGGGATCCCAGCTCGCGGCCTGTTCGAGCCAGGCAACCTCCGCAGCCTCGAGTTGGAAGTCTTCGAGCCGCTCGAGTCGGCGAAGCAGCTTGTGCGCGTTGGCGGGCCCGTCGTCGGAGAAGGGAATTTCATCGATCCGAAGCGAGCGCACGGCTGCCAAGGCAAACGCCCGATCCTCGTCGGTCAAACGAGCGGGCGCTCGCATCCCCAGTCCGCGACGCGTGTGTTCGAGTTCGGTGATCAGCGCGGAGGGCAGCCAGGGACTAGCGATCTCGATGAGCCGCCGTAACACGTCGCTCGGCTCGTCGCGGCGGCTGGGTGCTTGCAGGTACGCAACGGCGATGGTACGGATCGCACCCAACGCAATGTCGACCGAGTCCTCGACGGCCGTCGTCGCCCGATTCGCACGAACCGCTTGGGCTGTGATCTTGGCCCAGCGCGTGACCCCGTCGCCAGGCTCGTCGGCCCCACGCCGAGCACCGATCTTCACCGCAGGCAGGCCCAGCACGCGAGTGGCGACCGCGGCAGTCTCGACAGCGTCGTGTTGGTAGCTGGTCAACAGCGTATTTCCGGCCAGGCCTTCGGGTGTGGCTCCTTCGTCGAGCTCGGCGAGGCGGGCTTGGAGCGCGGCGATCACCCGAGTCTTGCCGGTCCCGGGCGGCCCTTGGATTAGCGCGATGTCAGGTGTGTTCAGGGCGACGTCGAGGGCTCGCCGTTGGGCATCGTTGGGTCGGGGCAGGACTTCGCGCGTGACCCGGGTGAGCGGCTCGAGTCGACGGAGGCGTCGCTCGAATACGGGACGACCTTCGATGAGCATCCCGAGCTGCGGCATCGGATTGGTGCAACCACGGATCCGATCCCAAGCCGCGTTGCGGCGAGCGATTCGAGTCTCGTCGCCGCCGAGGGCGAGGAAGAGGTAGCCCGCGGGCGGAGGAATTCGACCGTCGTGATCGAGGGACGGACGCAGGCACAGGCTGGGCGGATTCCGCCTACGCCCGGCGAGCTCCCCGACGAAGGACGGTGGTTGTTTGCCTGTTCGATCGGATCGGCCCGTGAGCGCGGTGGGGAGCTCGAGGGCAGCCTGCAGTTGCTGCCGACCCTCGGGCGCGTCGAGTTGCGTCCATGGGTCATCGTTTGGCTCGTCGAGGTCGAGGTCGAATCGCCATTCACCGTCCGGAAGTTGCCGCACTTTGGAGTAGCGAACCCACCCGAGTTCTCGGGCCCGTCGCAAAATCGATTCATGCTCGATCTCGTTGTATTGCCGCCAGAGACCGAGGTAGCTGTCGGCCTGGGCAACCAGGGTGTCGAGCTCGGTTCGAGCGCTTCCACGAAAGCGGCCCGCGACCGTCAGGTCGCAAAACCCGATGGGTCCGCTGACGAGGTGGAGAGGCTGGTGTTGGTCACCGACTACGGGCTTTCGCGCCGCGACGACGCGCTCGACCAGCAGTTGATCCTCGCGGTTGCAGGCGATATCGACGGCGAAGCTTCGGCCGTGCAGACGAAAACCGCTTCGGTCGCTGGCGCTGGGCCTGGGCGACCCGGACAGCACGAAGCGTGGCTGCTCATCCGCGGTGCGGGGAGCAAGCAAGAGTTGGTCGCTCAGCCACTCGATGACGCTCTCGACGGACACCAGCCGTCGTCGGCGTTGGCGGAGGTCGTCGACGACGCGCTCGTCCACGCCGATCTCGAGGGGGACGTCCCATCGAAGTGCACCGACGAACTCGTGAACCTGGACGAGCACCCGCAGCGGGCCGGCTCGGTCCGGGACTGCCTGAACCAGCCAGGCGACGCGCGGGAGGCTGCCTGCGAGGATGCCTCGAAGGGCATCGCGATCCTTGTCGCTGGCAGCTTCCACATCCCAGCCTTGGTCTTCGACGCTCAGACGCAGGACGCCGTCCTCGCCC
>JAMHUH010000548.1:0-6420 GCA_035904925.1 Nannocystaceae bacterium | reverse complement strand
CCCCTCCGCGCCCGACGAGAACTGCAGATCGTCGGACCAGCCCATCTTCGGCTGATGGCAGTCGACGCAGGCGATCCCAGTGCCGGCCTTGCTCAAGTCGGGGTCGAAGAAGAGCGCCTGGCCGAGGCCGACCGCTCGCTCGTCGTCGGCGACCGCGTTGCTGGGCGAGCTCGGCGGCTTGCCGAGCGGGCCGAGCTGCTCGAGCGCCGCGCGTTCACTCGCGCTCAGCCCCTCGTCGCCGCACGAGCAGAGCAACACGAGCAGAGCAGCGGCGGCGGGAGACCCAAGGCGCATGCGCCATCATGCGCCGGGTCGCCCACGCGGTTCAACTGCGCTCGAAGCCCGCGCGCGCGGCCAAACGCGTGGAAACACCGCGTCAGAACTTGAAGCGGAAGGTCGTGGCCACGTAGTTGTCGACGCCCAACCTCTGGGCCAGCGGCGTCGAGACATCGGCCCGGTAATAGCTGTGGATCCGCTGGTACTCGAGCGACATGTCGAACACGTCGAAGGGCGCGTAGATCAGGCCCGTGAGCGCGCCGACGTTGAGCCAGCGGGCACCTTGCGCGACCTCGTCGCGCAGGCCTCGGTCGGCGCCGCCCGAGAGGAAGAGCTTGACCTTCGGGGTCCCGAGCAGCGCCCCGACCTCGGCCCAACCACCCATGCCGGGCAGCGAGACGATGTCGCGATCCTGGCCGAGGCGCGGGTCGGCGGGGTCGACCTGGTCGGTCGTCCACGCGTCGTGGCGCACGCCCTGGTTGGACAGCATGCCGTTGATGTTGACCCCGTAGTAGCCCTCGCCCATGAACCAAAGCCACTTGGACTTGATCTGGATGTCGCCGGTGACCATCCAGGTCGGGACGTGGTCGTCGATCGTGGTCAGGTTGCCGGTGCCATCGAGCCGGGCGACGCGGTAGGTCTCGCGGCCGATCTGGCCGCCCGCGCCGATGCTGAACATGTCGCTCTCGAACGCGACTCGGGCCTGGGCGAGCGGCAGCCGGCTGGAGGTGCCGGGGTCGGGCAGGTCGAAGCGGACCACGCCGCCGCCGAGCGCGTCGCCCGAGAAGTTGCGAGCCATGCTCAGGGCCAGCTGAAAGCGCGCGTTACCCAACTTGGAGGCCGACGCGATCGGCTGCTTCATCAGGTAGGTGAGCTGCGGCAAGCGACCCCAGACCGCGCCGCTCTGGGTGTGCGGGGCGACGACCATGTGGCTGAGCGAGGTCGGCAGCCGCGGCGTGACGACCGAGTAATCCTGGCCCGCGATCAAGCGATGCTTGGCGCTGCCGAATTCGAGCTTGGCCAGACGCAGGCGCAAGCTGGGCTGGATGACCGCGCCGGGGCCCGCGTTCTCGTGCAGGCCGAAGAAGTCCATCTCGAACTGGCCTTGGATGTCGAGCTTGTCGGTCAGCTGCACGCTGCTGCGCACGCCAAAGCGCGACTGCCGAGCCGTGACCAGGAAGGCCCCGTCGGTCGGCAGGCCCGCGCCGACGTTCGAACCAACCGTAGCGAACACGGACGAGTCGTCGGTCGGGCCGACGCTGCCGCTGATGTAGACCGCGTTGGTCGAGATGATGCCATAGACCGCGATGCTGGCCGGCATCTGCTTGGGTCCAATCGCACCCCGGGCCTCGAGCAGACCTTTGGGCTCCTCCTTCGGCTTCGGATCTGGATTTGGCGGCTCGACCACTCGAGCGTGCTCGTCGGGGGGCACGGGCGCGAGCTCGATCGGGGCAGGCTGGGTGGTGTTCCCACCCGCGTGGACATCGATCACCGCGTCGGGATCGCCCGGAGGCTCCTCGCTGCCGGCCTCGTGAGTCGCGGGTGCCTGTGCCCCTTCGCTGCCGCCGCTGGTCGCCGCGTCGTCCTCGGGGGGCGCCGCGAAAGCGAAGCGCGGCATCAAGCAAAACGCGAGCGTGAGGCCCGAGATGAGCAGTTCCTCCATGGTGGGCGCAATCTACCCCCCCAATTCGGTCAGTCTGACGTAACACCCGACTCCTCGACGACTTTCTCTTGGCCGGCTCCAGCCGATGGTTTGGTGCCCGGCGGTCGAGGTTGTTATAGTCCCCGCGGAGATCGGCAGACCTTGCACTCATTCTTCGATGCCTGGAACTTGGTCGCTCCGCGACACCCGCTTCACCTGCTCGCGGTCGCGTTGAGTACGAGCCTCGTGTTCGGCTCGGTCCCGGCCTTCGCAGCGCCACCCGCCGAGACCAGCAGCGAGGAGCCGATCGACACCGAGGCCCGTGCGATGACCGCGTTCAGCGATGGTCAGGCCGCCTACGACCGCGGCGAGTACAAGGCCGCGCTCGACCTCTTCCTCGAGGCTCAGAGCCTCTACCCCTCGCCGCTCTTCCACTACAACATCGGCCGCTGCTACGAGGCGCTCGAGAACTACGAGCAGGCGATCACCTCGTACAACGCCTATCTGCGCTCCTACAAGAGCTCGACCGGCAACGACCCCGACGACAAGGTCAACATCGAGAACACGATCTCGCGGCTCGACAAGCTGCTCGAGACCGAGAAGGCCGAGGACGAGGCCGCCCGCAACAAGGACCCGGTCGTCATCGTCCAGCAGAACGACGCCGAGCCCAAGACCCCGCCCGGTCGTGGTCTGATCATCACGGGCGGCGTGCTCACGGGGATCGGTGCCGGCTTGATCATTGCCGGGGGAGCGGTCTTCGGCACCAAGGCCGCGAGCGTGTCCAAGCAGCTCGATCAGGTCTACTCGGGCAACCCCGACAACGTCACGCTCGCCGAGGCCCGCGACCTCGACAGCCAAGGTCGCAGCGCCGAGCAAAACCAGATCATCTTGATGTCGGCCGGCACGGCCGTCGTGGTCACGGGCGTCGCGCTCCTGGTCGTCGGCGTGCTCAAGGCCAAGCGGGCCAAGGCCGACGCCGCCAGCAAACCCGCCGCCCGGCTGCTGCCGGCCTTCGGTCCGCAAAACGCCGGCTTCGTCCTCCAGGGTCGCTTTTGACCGCGCTCGGACCCGAACCCAAGTCTCACGGCCGACTTCGGCCTGGAACCTCGCCCATGCCTAGCTTCGCCCGCGTCTCCTTCACGTCCTTGGCCCTGTCCGTCCTCGGGCTCGGTGGTTGCTACACCGTCGACTTCGACGAGCAAAAGGACGACGCCTACTACTGCACGGCCACCGACCAGTGCCTCGACACGCAGTCGTGCGAGCAATTCCGCTGCGTCGACGATCGCGGGCCACACCTCGAGATCAGCGGGCCCGAGCCGCTCACCGTGTTCAGCGTCGACGCGCCCACGCTCGACGTGTCCTTCGACATCAAGGACTTCATCCTCGACGAGGGCAACACGGTGAAGGACGGCGTGGGCAAGGTCTTGCTGACCATCGACCCGCACGAGGCCATGCCGATCAGCGCGCTGGTCGACACCGAGAGCGCCCAGCTCTCGCTCGGCGCCGGGCTGAGCCAAGGTCCCCATCGCCTCGTCGCGCAAGCCGTGTTCGGCGACGGGACTCCCTATACCAACCCGAGCGCGACCAACCACACCGTGTTCTTCTCCTCCGACGGCTCGGACCGGCCACAGATCGCCCTGCTCGAGCCCGAGCCCAGCCACATCCACGTCGTCGGCCAGCCGCTCGAGGTCCGGGTCGCGACCATCGGCTTTCAGTTCGTCGACAACGGCGAGGACTGCCACGTGCCCGAGGGTTGCGACCCCTTCGATCCCAACGACACCTGCTTGCCGAGCGAGAACGACTGCACGGTGATCAACAAGACCGGGCACACCCACATCTACATGTTGGCCAACTACCCGGCCTGCCTGTTCACGGCGCCGGTCAGCTGCAACTTGGACTACCTCGCGTCCGTCCGGCCACCGAGCGGCAGCCCCGACACCGAGGTCAGCGCCACGATCGAGGGCGACCGCTTCCCCGAGGCGGGCGAGTTCATCCTGACCGCGGGCATGCAGTACAGCAATCACGTGCCTTATCCCAACAAGGAATTCGTGATCTTCGACCAGATCCCGCTGACGATCATCGAACGCTGAAGCCGTCGTGGACCGCGACATCAAGAAGCGGCTCATCGCCGACTCCAAGCCCGACGAGCCGATCGGGCCAGGCGATCGCCGGCACTTCGACTTCGACACCCCCGAGCTCCGACTTCGCGGGAGTCCCTGGCGCGAGCGGCTGGCGTCCGTCATCGATCTCGCCGCAGGCCCGACCGCCCAGCTCGTCACCGGGCTGCGTGGGAGCGGCAAGACCACCGAGCTCCAGCAGCTCGAGGGTGTCCTGCGCAACCAGGGCTGCCATGTCGTGATGGCCGACGTCGGGCAATGGATCAGCGACGAGCGCCCGATCCTCAGCGAAGACCTGCTGCTCGCGGCCGTGCTCGCCATCTACCCCGAGGGTGATCCCGCGAGCCTCTCGGGCTGGGCGCGCGAGTCGGGCGAGCGGATCAAGCAGTTCTTCAAGTCGCGCGTCGAGCTCGAAGGCGCGGCGCTCGGGCTCAAGGCCAGGCTCACCAGCGATCAGACGCTCTTTCAACGAGTCGCCAAGCGCCTGCGCGAGGCCGACGGCGTCCGCGAAGAGGTCCACGGCCTGCTCGCCCACGCCGCCGAGGCGCTCGAACGCGACGAGCAGCAAAAGCTGGTCATCGTGCTCGACGGCGCCGAGAAGCGGGCGACTGGCGACCTGCACGGGCCGGAGAAAAGGGCCGAGTTTCACAACCATTGGTTCGGGGCGTTCATCTTGACCGGCCGCGACCTGCGGCTGCCCGTCCACGTCGTCTACACCGTGCCGCCCTTCATGATCCGGCGCGCCTCCGAGATCGCCGCGCAATTTGGTGTGGAGCTCGAGTTCCTGCCGATGATCCGCGTGTTCGGACACGACGCCGAGATCAACCCCGCGGGCGTTCGTGGGCTCGTCGACGCGCTCCACCTGCGCGTCGACGCCTCGCTCTTCGAGGACCCCGCCATCGCGCGCTGGTTGGCGCTCCGCTCGGGCGGCTACTTTCGCGACTTGCTGCGCTTCGTGACCGAGATGACCTACCAAGTCGAGGACGCGCCCAAGTTCACGCGCGCCCACGCCGAGGCGGCGGTTCAGAAGATCGGCCAGAGCTACCGCGAAGGCCTGGTGCTCGAGGAGCAAGAGGTGCTCCGCAGCTTGCGTCCGAGCCGACGCTTCCCCGAGCAAGAGCGGCTCTTGACCCGCATCGACGCGCTGCTGCAGGGCTTCAAGATGTTTCGCTACCACAACTCGACGCCCTGGTACGACGCGCATCCGCTGCTCTGGCACGACCTCGGCTTCGACGAGGCGAGCTGGGCCGAGGTCGAGCGGCTGTCGTGACCGAGAGGCTGTTCGGCTACCCGCCGAACCGCGACGAGTGGAAGCGGCTGGTCACCGCGATCGACCTGCACGAGGGTTTTGCCCTCTTCATCGTGGTCGTGCCCGACGAAGTCGTCGCCGAGGTCGCGACGAAGAACTTGCAGGAGCTCGCCGCGACGCTCGGCATTTCGGTCGAGCGCTACAGTCTGTTCGGGCCGCAGTCCGTGATCTCATCGCTGCTCGCGCTCGACCGAACCGACGCGTCCTTCGTCATCGTCGATTTGGTCGGGTCGTCCTGGCGAGCCCCCGACCCGGAGCGCTTGGCCGTCGCGCTGATGCAGATGAACCAGCGCCGCGACCTGATTCGAGCCCGAGTCGCGGGGCCCTTGCTCGTCTTCGTCGATCGCGAAGGCCGACGCTCGCTCGTCGACCATGCGCCCGACTTGTTCAGCGTCCACGCGGCCGAGTTTCGCTTCAGCCATGGGATCCGGGTCTCGTCGGCGAGCCTCGCCGAGTTCATGCTCAGCGACTACGAGGCTGCGGGCTTGCTCGGGTGGGTGCCCGGCTTCCTCGACACCGAGCCCTCGCTCGTGCCTTCGTTGGTTGCCGAGATCCCGGAGTGGATCGAAGGCGCGGTCACGGACGCCGAGTGGCAACGACTCGCCGGACAGATCGTGTTCGGCGCACGCTTGGACTACCACGGCGATCCCCAAGCCGTGGTCGCCTATCTCCGGTCGACGCAGAGCGATTGGGATGTCGTCGTATGGAACGACGCGACCAACGAACCAAACGATGTTCTCGTCCCCTGGTCCATGATTGAGGCGCTCGCCCCTGCCAGCACGGTGCCGAGGACCATGAGCGACTTGCGCGATCGATTCATGGCGATGACCGAGGCCCAGCGCGTGCTCGTCGTGGTGGTGGGAGCGTCGGCCGGCGAGCGGATCGCCACAATCGGGGCCCGCTCCGCGTTGATCTACATCGACAGGTCTCTCGGCGGACGAATCGAGACTCCCCTCGACGGCTTCAACTACGCGCTTTCGCTGGAATATGACGAGAATACAATCATCGCCAACCCAGGACGGATCGAACACCGCAAGCTCCTTCGTGCCTTCGCATTGGCGGAGAACCCGGGCGTG
>JAMHUH010000547.1:0-1548 GCA_035904925.1 Nannocystaceae bacterium | reverse complement strand
GGCGCGCTTGTTCGGCTCGCTTCACATGCTGCGCCATCGTCGTGGCGCGCTGCGGCAGTGGGTTCATGGCGGTCGAATCGAGGGCCTCTTCATCGACGCGCGCCGGATCAGCCCCGATCCTCGCTATCGGCTCGAGGCCAAGGAGCTGGTCCAGATCCTGCTCGGCTCGCCAGCGATCCGCCACCTCCGACGCCTCCAGATCCGCACGGCGCGGATCGAGGGCAGCGGCGGGCTGCTCGAGCAGCTCGGCAAGCAAGCCAAGCTCGGCGCGCTGGAGATCGAGCAGCTGATCATCAGCCCGACCACGCGCCCGATCGGCCACCGCGTGCAATGGAGCTTGCCGAGCTTCGAGGTCTTGCGCAGGGCGCTGCCCAAGCTCTGGTTTGCGACCCATGCGGGCGACTTGGTCTCGCTGCTCGATCCCAAGTCGCCCGACGAAGCCAGCGCGCTCGAGCTCGATCGCATGCGTGGCCAGGCGATGGCTCGCGATCTGCGGATCTGGATCGGCCGCGGCCTGAGCTCGGGTCGGCCCGAGACGACCAAGGTCGCGTGCGAGCGGATCGTCGAGCACGGCGAGTCGAGCCGCGTGTTCTTGCCCGCGCTGCGCATGCTCTTGCGGCCCAAGGTCAGCCCCGCCGCCGCCTGGATCATCCCGGCGATCCCCGAGTTCGGGACCTGGGCGCGGGAGCTCGCGCCGCAGCTGCGCGCGATCACGGGCAGCGCTGGGATCTATCCGATCGAGCAGCGGCGGGCCGCCGGCACGGCGCTCGCGCGGATCCACGAAGATCGCTGAGGGTCTTCGTGCACGCGCGACCCAGCCGTCCACGCGCGAGCTCGACGATGAATCCGTCATCCAGGCCACGCGCGCAGCGAGTCCCAGAGGCTGAGGGTCGGGCTGATCGGATTCGAACCAATGTCCTCCGGGTTATGAGCCCAGGCGCGTCGACCTCTGCGCTACAGCCCCCTCGATCTTAGCAGCGCCGCTCGATTGACGATAGGCTGCTGGCGCCATGGCCAGCGCTCGCTCCGATCTCGAGTTGCTCGCGACCTGGCGAGCCGGCGACGTCGAGGCCGGCAGCGAGCTCTTCAAGCGCCACTTCACCGCGCTGCGACGCTTTTGCGCGGCGCTGGTCGAGGCGAGCGTGGTCGAGGCCTTCGTCCACGACGTCTTCGTCGCCTGCCAGCGAGATTCCGTCGCCTGCCAGCGAGATTCTGTCGCCTGCCAGCGAGATGCTGGAGATTCGGCCGATCGAGCCGGCTTCAGGCCCTACCTGTTCGGCGTCGCGATCGAGCAGATTCAGGCCCACTACCAGAGTCGATCGCAGGAGCCGATCGACTTCGGCGAGCGCTCGGTCGCAGAGCTGTGCCCAGCCCCGAACACGAGCGTCGCTCGCAAGCGCGAGCAAGCGATCCTGCTCGCGGCCTTGCAGCGGATCCCCTTCGAGGACCACGTGATCTTGCAGCTGCGCTTTTGGGATCAGCTCTCGACCACCGAGCTCGCCCGGCTCGTGGGCATGCCGAAGACCGCGATGGGGGCTCGACTCCGCC
>JAMHUH010000546.1:0-6358 GCA_035904925.1 Nannocystaceae bacterium | reverse complement strand
TGCCGAGCCCGACCATGTAGCTGAGCATGGCCTGATGGTTGCTGGTCCCGAACGCCTCGGACCAGGTCTGCGGCACGAGGGTCTGGCCGAGCTTGGCGGCGATGTTCTGGAGCACCTCGAAGAGCTTGGGCCCGACCTCTTCGGCCTTGCACTCGAAGCTCCAGCTGGCGATCTCTTCGATCTTGCCGGGCAGCTTGGGCTCTTCGCCCTCGGGCGTCTCGGCGGCCGCGGCCGCCTCGGCGTCGAAGTCGGGGTCGAGGTGAATGTCGCCGAGCCGGACCTTCATCTCGAGCTTCTGCTCGGACACGTGGAAGTCGGCCGAGACGAGGCGCTTGGCGTTGGCGAAGCGCATCGCGCCTTGCAGCGCGCGGGCGTCGGTCCAGGCGTCGCGGTAGATCAGCAGGGCAGGGACCTTGCGGCCTTGTTGCTCGGCGAACGCGGTGAACACCGGCGCGGCCGCCTTGAGCCCGGTCCGGGCCAGCTCCTGCGCCCACCAGCGCTGCACGCCCATCGAGAGCGGGGCGCCCTTGCCCTCGTTGGTGCACGAGAGCGGGAGCACGACCAGCTCGATCTCCGCGGCGGCTTTTTGCAGCGCCTCGAGCTGGGCATTCTCGACCTCGGGATCGTCGTCGCCCTCGTCGTCGCCCTCGTCGTCGCCTCCGACCATCAGGAGCTCGTCGTTGGGGTCCGCGGTGGTGTTCTCGTCGCCGGCCATGGCCGCCGAGCCTGCACGATGGGCCGCAGCCGCGCAAGCGTGGCTCCGGAGCGCGAGAAAGCGGCGCAGGGGCCCGTGGTGGTAGCGTAGGGCGATGCCAGCATCCGCGAGTTGGCGCACGCTCGTCGTGGCGTCGAGCCTGGTGATCGGGACAGGTTGCGAGCCGAGCGTGTCGGCGCGCGCGGTCTGGATCGACGTCGCGGGGGCCGACGGCGTCCAGACGATCCATGTCTACGATCGCGGCCAGCTGCGCGAGCTCGAGGTCCGCAGCGCGAGCGCGAGCGCGTCGGCCCCGAGCATTCGCCTCGACGATCGCGGGCGCGGCTTGTTGGTCCGATGGGGCGAGCAACGCAGCGTGTGGATCGATCTCGACGATGATCGCCGACTCCCGCTGCTCTTGCCCGTCGAAGACCTGACCGGCGAGCGGGTCGCGTTCGCCAACGACGGCTCGGCGCTGATCTGGACCGACTTCGATCCGAGCGCGGCCGTGGGCAGCTTCAGCGTGCTGCCGCTCGCACCGGGGCTGCCGCTCGAGCGCAGCGAGGCGGCGGGTGTGCAGGCCTTGGTTCGGCCCGACGAGCCGCGTTGGTGGCTGAGCGCCAGCGATGCCCCGGTCGCGCTGCTGGCCGAGGCCGACGGCGCGACGCTGAGCCTGTGGAGCTGGCCGAGCGGAGTCGAGGACTCGCTCGTGCTTCGCCGGCTGGCCGAGACCTCGCGCAGCGGGCTGCCGAGCAGCACCGAGCAGGCCCGAGTCTGCGCGTCGCCGAGCGCCTGCGTCACCCGGGTCGCGCTCGATCCCGCGGGCGAGCTGGCGATCTTCGCGGACGACAACCTGATCGAATGGCAGCGCTTCGATCCCCGCGCGCCGGAAGACGACGCGCCGCTGAGCTTCCCGCCCGCGCTCGACGATCTGATCGAGAACAGCGCGATCGGGCTGATCCACCTGCTCGACCGCGACCACTCCTTGTGGTTGAGCAGCGGGCTCCTGCATTGGTGGGACCACCGCAACGACGAGCTGCGCTCGTTGCCGGTGCTCGGTCAGGGGCCCTACGCGCTGTTCCCGATCGAGCGTGGACGGGCGGCGCTCTTCGTGTCGACCACCGGCCCGGTGGTGCGTGCGGATCGGGACGGGCTGCGACCCGTCTCGCTCGTGACGACCCCCTGCGTGCTCGCGTCGGGCCCGGTCGCGGCCCCGGCCGGTGGGTGGATCGCGTGGACTTGCCGCGAAGCGCTGATCGAATTCGGCCAGAGCGAGGAGACGATCGTGCGGGTCTCGGCGCTCGGGTTGGAGCGCTTCACGGGCGTCCCGACCCAGCTGCTGGCGATCGACGACCAGGGCGATCTGCTCTTGTACAGCGTCCGGGTCGCGGTCGCCGACACCCTCGATGGGATCGAATTCGAGAACGCGCCTCGCAACCTCTACGTCCTCTCGCGCGCGGGGGTCCTGACGCGGGTCGATGATCTCGATCCGCGCCCCGCACCGGTGCTCGTCAGCGCCGAGTTCGGAGCCTACCTGCAAGCAGCCGCGCTCTGACCAGTGTCAGCGTCGTCGACCCGAGCAGGCGCGAGAAAGCGCCTGCTTCTGGACTCGCTTCGGAGATCCCAGAAAGCCTACAATGCCGACTCGCTGAACCGTGGCAGTACCGCTCCAGGGCTATACGACGATTCGCTTGCTTCGGTCCTCGTCGCGAGCCCGGGTGTACGAGGCCCGGCGCGAGAGCGACGGCGAGGTCGTGATCGCCAAGGTCTTCGATGTCGCGGATCCGGCCATCGAAGCACGGGCCGAGCACGAGTTCCAGCTCTTGCATCGGGTCGATGTCGAGGGCGCGGTTCGGGCGTTGGCGTTGGAGCGCGCTGGCGACCAGCTGGTCTTGCTGCTCGAACGAGTCCCGGGCGTCAACCTCGAGCAGTACGCCGACGGTAAGCCGCTCGCGCTGCCCGAGTTCCTGCGGATCGCGATCGCGCTGGCTCGCACGCTCGCGCAGGTGCACGAGCGCGGCGTCCTGCACCGCGACATCAAGCCCAGCAACATCTTGATCGATGACGCGAGTCGGCGGGTGTTCTTGGCCGACTTCGGGCTCTCGATGCTGGTCACCGACAGCCGTCACTTCAGCGAGCCGGACGTGGTCGAGGGCACGCTGCCCTACATCTCGCCCGAGCAGACCGGCCGGATCAAGCGCCAGGTCGACTTTCGCAGCGATCTCTACTCGCTCGGCGCCACGTTCTACGAGCTGCTGACCGGACGCCGGCCCTTCACCGCCAACACCCCGCTCGAGCTGATCCACGCCCACCTCGCTCGTCGAGCGCGGGCGCCCGAGGAGCTCCGACCCGAGCTGCCCGGGCTGCTCTCGAGCATCGTCATGCGCCTGCTCGAGAAGCTGCCCGAGCGGCGCTACCAGTCGGCGGCGGGCCTCGGCGCGGACCTCGAGCGGCTGAGCGCCGCGCTCGAGGCCGGCGAGGTCAAGCCGAGCTTCACGCTCGGCGAGAAGGATCATCCGGCCGTCCTGCAGATGCCCTTTCGACTCTACGGGCGCAGCCGCGAGCTCGACGAGCTCGAGGCGATGTTGGCCGGCGTGATCACGCTGCGCGAGACTCGAGTCGTGCTGATCGTCGGCGAGCCTGGCGTCGGCAAGTCGGCGCTGCTCGGTGGGCTCGGCGAGCTGATGGCCCGGCGCAGCGGCCAGCTCGCGAGCGGTGGGTTCTCGGCCGCGCACTCCGACCAACCCTTTCGCGGGCTGGTCGCGGCGCTCGGCCAGCTCTGCGATCAGCTCTTGATCGAGAGCGACGAGCGCTTGGCCGAGTGGCGCGAGCAGTTCACGACCAGCCTCGGATCCCTGGCCCGCGTGATCGTCGAGCTGGTCCCGAGCGGCGAGGCCCTGCTCGGCGAGCAGCCCGAGCTCGCCGGGCTCGAGCCCGCGCGCGCCAAGAATCGCCTCCACCTGGCGATCGCGCGCTTCTTGGCCGTGATCGCCCAGCGTCAGCCCTTGCTGCTCGCGCTCGACGACATCGACCACGCCGACGCCAGCAGCCTCGAGCTGCTGAGCGTGCTCGCGTCGGGCGAGGTCGCGGGCAGCTTGTTGATCGTGGCCACGCTCGGATCCGAGGCCCTGACCGAGTCGGGCGAAGACTCGCCCCTGCGCGCGCTGGTCAGCACGCTCGAGCAGTCGGGACGCTCGCGGCGACTCGAGCCGGGCCCGCTCTCTCGCGCCGACCTGAGCGCGTGGCTGGCCGACGTGCTCGGCCGCGCGGTCGAGGAGCTCGACGAGCTCAGCGAGCTGGTCGCGCGCAAGACCGGGAGCAACCCGCTCTTCGTCCATCAGTTCATCCACCACCTCGTCGACACGAAGTTGCTCCGGCCCGAGCAGTCGGGCTGGCGCTGGGACGCCGAGGCGATCGCCACGGCCGGGATCCCGACCGACCTGCTGGCGATGTTGAGCAGCAAGCTCGCTCGCTTGCCCGACGACCAGCGCCGGCTGCTGGCGCTCGCGGCCTGCATCGGGTTCGAGTTCGAGCTGCGCACGCTCGAGGCGATCGCCGGGCTCCCGGCGCTCGAGCTGGCCAGCCTGCTGCACGAGCTCGACCTCGCCGGGCTGATCGCCGGCAGCGGCCGGACCATGCAGTTCACCCACGAGCGCCTGGTCGAGGTCGCCGCCGAGCGGCTCGACGCCGACGAGCGCGCGCGCCTCCATTGGACGATCGGTCGCTACTTGCTCGGCGGCCTGGCTGGTCGCGCGGCGGCGCTTGGCCTTCGCGCTCACGCTCGACTTGGCGACGAGGAGACCTCCGTGATCGTCGAGCATCTCGCGGCAGGTTGGGCGGCCGGCTCGGCCCACGCGGGCCCGCTCGACGACGAGCTGCGCGTGCAGATGGCTCGGCGAGCGCTCGAGGCTG
Organism: Nannocystaceae bacterium; assembly: GCA_035904925.1. Lineage (GTDB taxonomy): Bacteria > Myxococcota_A > Polyangia > Nannocystales > Nannocystaceae > Plesiocystis. The sequence goes on along the minus strand of JAMHUH010000546.1, from coordinate 1,752 downwards.
GCCAGCGAGCGCTCGGCTCGGCGGCCTGGCCGGTCGCGCGTCGGCGCTTGGCCTTCGCGGTCACGCTCTGCGAGCCCTGGTTGGCCCAGGCCCGCCAGGGTCGCGGCGAGCACGAGCTGTGCTTCGCGGTTCACTTCGGCCACGCGCAGGCGCAGGCCTTGGCCAGCAGCCGGAGCGAGGCCGAGGCTGGCTTCGACGAGCTGCTCGGCTGGGCGCTGAGCAGGGTCGCGCGCGGTCAGGTCATCGCCCGCAGGGTCGAGATCCTCGCCTTGCAAGACCGCCTGCGCGAGGCGATTCGAGCCGGGCTGGCCGGGCTCGCGCAGCTCGGCTTCGAGCTCGCGCTGCCGAGCTCCAACCTGGCGATGATCCGGCAGATGTGGCGAGCCTGGACCGCCTATCGCCGCTGCGACCTGGACCACATGAAGGACGCCCGCGACGAGCGAGCGATCGCGGCGCTCGACATCGCCAACGCGATCAAGGCGCCCGCCTACGTCATCGACCTCAACCTCTTCGTGGTGCTCACGGGGCTGACCGCCGAGCTGACCTTTCGCCACGGTCGGCACCCCTCGACCGAGGTCGTGTTGGCGCAATTCGGCATCGCGGTTCAAGCCGGGTTCGGCAAGCCCGAGATCGCCGCGACGCTCTGCGATCGGGCGCTCGCGCTGTTCGGCGAAGATCTCGACAACCCCAACCGCCCGCGCGCGGGCTCGGCCGCGCTCTTGGTCTGGCCCGCGACCCGTCCCTTGCGCTCGCTGCTCGGCATGATCGTCGACGTCCAGCGGCGCGCCAGCGAGGTCGGGGATCTCGAGGTCGCTGGTTTTCAGGCCGCGCTCGGGCTCGGGCATCACCTCAACGCGGGCGTCCACTTGCGCGAGTGCACCCGCCTGGGCGAGCGCTGGGCGCTCGAGCTCGAACGCTCCGGCAACAACGAGATGCGCATGCTGCTGCGCGCGTACCTGGATCTCGCTCGCTCGGCGACGGTCGCCGAGGACGTCGCGCCGCCGACGATGCCGACCCGCGAAGCGCTGCGCGAGGCGGGCGCGAGCGAGCTGATGGTCCACTCGATCGTCACGGTCTCGATCCACGCCAACTTGCTGCGGGGTCACTGGGCCGAGGCGCTGCGCGAGTGCGAGAGCGTGGCGAGCGACTACGCCAAGGTCACGCGCGGCTCGACTCAGCCGGCTCGCTTCGCGGTCTTGTACGCGCTCGCGCTCGGGCAACGCTGGCCGCATGCGGGCAACGAGGAGCGTCGAAGGATCCGCGCTCGACTTCGAGGGCTGCGCAAGCTCGCGCGAAGCTGGGTGAAGTGGTGCCCGGAGAACTTCGCGGCCGGGGCTGCGCTGGTCGAGGCCGAGTTCGCGGCGATCTCGGGTGACGACGCGCTCGCGCAGCGCAGCTTCGAGCAGGCGCGGATGCTCGCGACCGACAATGGCCAGTTCGACGTGCTCGGGCTCTATTGCGAGGCCTTCGCTCGCTTCGGCCAACGACGCGGGCGCCTCGCGACCGCGCACGAGGCGATGAGGCTGGCGATCGACGCCCACCGGCAGTGGGGGGCGACCGCGCTGGTCCGCGACCTCGAGCGCCGCCACCAGATCTGGGTCGGCGACTCTCGCGGCTCGAGCGACCGCAACTCGCTCTCGATCTCGACCATCCGCCGGGCCAACGAGCCCAGCCAAGCCGACACCTCGATCTACGCGCTCGATGTCGCCAGCGTGCTCTCGACCTTGCAGGTGATCAGCGAGGAGCTGCGCC
>JAMHUH010000545.1:0-3786 GCA_035904925.1 Nannocystaceae bacterium | reverse complement strand
GACTTGCTCGAGCGCGCGAAGCCGGAGCCCGAACCCGACGATCCGATCCGCGAGCTAGCCGACTTGGGCGCTCGCCAGAAATGGACCACCTCTGCTCTCGAGAAATGACCCCCTCGAAATTCGCGATCTCCCCCAGACCCCCGACGCAGAAAGCCCCGTCGGAGAATCCGACGGGGCTTTCCACCCGCAGCGTCCAGCCCGGCCTCGACTCAGTCCGTCACGCCGGCCTCCGGCGTCCGCAGCGAGTCGCCTTCGATGCGGATCGTGTGGCAGCGATGGCGCAGGCGATCGAGCAGCGCGCCGACCATCTCCTTTTGGCCGAGAAAGGCGTACCAGTCGTCGTACTCGAGGTTCGTGGTGATGATCGTCGCCGCTTTGTTGTAGCGCTCCTCCATCAGCTTGAAGAAGATATTGGACTGCTCGGGCCGCAGGTTGAGGTAGCCCATCTCGTCGATCAGCAGCAGGTCGATCGAGGCGAGCCGGTCGAGCAGCTTGCGCGACGAGTGGTCGGCGAGGCTGCGGTACATCTCGTCGAAGAGTTCCTGGGCCTTGATGAAGAGCCCGCGCCGACCGGCGCGCAGCGCTGCCAGCAAGATCGCCGAGGCCAAGCCGGTCTTGCCCACGCCGGTCGGGCCGATGAAGACGAGGTTCGCCGACCGGTCGATGAAGTCGAGCTCGGCGAGTTGCATGATCGCAGCCTTGCTCACCTTCGGTTGGCGAGCCCAGGGGTAGGTGTCGAGGGACCAGCGTTCGGGCAGTCGCGCGCGGCGGATCCGATGGTCCAAGAAGCGGACCTCTTGGGCCTGATACTCCTCGCGGAGCAGACGGGCGAGGAAGGCCGAGTAGCTCGGCGAGTTTTGCTCGGCCCGTTCGAGCTCGCGCGGCAGGATCTCGGCGAGGCGCCGAAGCTTGAGGTTCTCGAGGAGTTGCTCGAGGTCGTCATCCATGGTCATCGTCCTTTGTGTCGTCGTTGTCGTTCACGTGATCGTCGTGGAGTTCGAGAGCCGGCGCGCTCGGTGGCGCGGACTCGCGGGCATCGGTCAGGCGGAAGTACTCGCCACGGATCCGACGCAGGACCATTTGTTCGATCCGCCCGAGGTCGAGCAGATCGAAGGCGAGCGCTTCGCTCACCGCACCGACGAGCACGTCGGTCGGATAGTCGATGTACATCTTGTGGAGTCGACGGACGTTTCGCAGCGCCTGTCCGCCATGCCGCTTGCGCAGCCGCAGGACCATCTCGCCGAGCTCGGGCGAGACTCGGCGAAGCAGCGTCTCGTGTTCACTCGGCTTCACGCGCTGCGCATGGCGACCGTCGTGCACGTGCTCGGGCAGCACGTGCCGGGCTCGCGCGCCCGGTTGGCTGCGGGGATGCGTCACGACCAGGCGATGCCCGTCGAAGACCCGGATCTGCGTCATGCTCTCGCGGACCTCGACGCTGCGACCGATCAGCGTCGCCGGCATCGAGTAGCGGTTGCCGTGCACGGTGACGTTGCCCTCGGTGTCGACCCGCCGCGGGTGCAGGTCGTAGACTTCGGGCACGAAGGCCGGCAGCGGTCGCAAGTGCGGACGCTCGGCCGCGAGCAATTCGAAGGGCGTCTTGGGCAGCGTTCGGCGCGGGCGATCATTGACGCGATCGCACCATTCCCGCAGCTGCCGGTTGAGGTCCTCGATGTCGGCGAATTCACGGCCGGGATAGAAGTTGTTCTCGATGAAATGGAAGGGCCGCTCGACTCGCGCCGATCGGTTGGCGTGGCCCGGCGCGTGGGCTTCGAAGCGAAAGTCGAAGCGTTCGCCCAGGGCCTGCATCGCTGGCGCCGGTACGGCATCGCGGCCGGTGCCGTGGGCGATCACCACCGACGAGTTGTCGATCATGCAGAGACCGGCCGCGCCTCGAAAATAGCGGATGCCTTCGGTCAAGAAGCAGCGGCATTCGAAGCGAGACCAGCGGACATAGACCTGGGCGTAAATCACCCGGCAGTAGCACAGCACCAGCGACGCACATTGGACGAGCGTCTTCGTGTCGCCGATCGTGACCTTGTGCGGCGAGGTGTCGTGCTGCATCTCCTCGCCCGGCGCGAAATCGTAGGACCCCGTTCGTTGCTTGGTCGGCCGGCCGATCTCGTGACGTCGACAAAAACTCGTGAGGCTCGAGTAGCCGACCTCGATCCCCTCGGCCTGCAGTTCCTCGCAGACCCGTACGAGGTTGCCTTGGCAGCGATCATGCAGCGCTCGCACCTTGTCGAGGTGTGGCCCGAGTTGGTCGTCACGGACGAGGCCCGAGACCTCGGCCACGCCGCTGGTCACGACATTACGGACGGCTCCGCGCGAGATCTTCAGCATTCGCGCGATCGCTCGCGAGCCGTGGCCTTCGCTGCGGAGTCGCAAGATCGCCGTTCGGGTGTCGAAGTCCAGCATCGTTCGTTGTCTCCTCGAAATGGCTACGTAGGGCTTCGAAGCATCCGGTCGCTCGCGTCCATGCCCGTCGTCGTGCGACTCGACCCCGCTCGCTGACCGGGTCGCCCGATTCGCTGGCCCGTCGGGCCAATCGCAGACACACCGCGCTCAGGAGCGACAAGTCGCGCAAGGTAGCGACGGCCTCGTCCTCCTCGGGCAACGCGTCCTTTCGTTCGACCTCGAGCGTGCGCAAGAACAGCTGCGGCTCGGCGACCAGCCGCTCGCGGGCCGGCTCGTCGCTGGCCTTCCACGCGACGTAGAGCCGAGTCAGTGGGCGCACGCCGACCCGCTGCGAGCCGAGTTCGTGCATGAGCCGCTCGCACTGCACGACGTTGGCCCGGGCCAAGGGCACCATCACCTTCGTCGCCGCTTGCACGCTGAGCTTGCCGACGCGCACCGCTTCCTGCACGACCTCGGGCAAGCTGCGGACCAGCGCGAGCCGTCGGCTCACCCAGCTCGCCGAGCGATCGAGTCGGCGCGCGAGCTCGGCCTGCACGACGCCGTGCCGCTCGACCAGCTCGCGCAGCAGCCAGCCCTCTTCGAGGCCAGTGCGCTCGCGGCCGTTGTCGAGCCGATGCCCGAGCACCAGCGCCTCGGCTTCGGCGACATCCATCACCGCCGCGTCGACGAGATCACGCGCGAGCTTGCCGAGCACGACGACGCGCAAGTACCCGTCGATCAGGACCCACGCCTCGCCGTCGCGCACCACCAGCACCGGCGTCTGCTGACCGTGCTCGAGCATCGACGCGAGCAGCCGACGCTCCCGACTCGGGTCGTGGATCCGCAGGGCCGCGTAGCGCAGATCGAGCTGCCCGAGTTCGAGTTGCATCGCCTCCCGACGCTAGGGAGGACCGCGGCTGGACGCGATGGCGTCTTGCGGCAGCGGACGGGGATGTCGGACGAATTCACCCGTGATTTCAAGTGGTTGCGCGGCCACTGCGTCTCGCACCCAGCGGCCGAGGACTTCGGCGGATTCTTCAAGAATTACAGCGAGTTCCGGGCCGACTACGTCTCGCACCACCTCGAGGCGAAGTTCGGCCATCGGGGCGCGGCCGGGGTCCGTGCGCCCGGCCTCGGACACCCTTCGCCGGAGTCGATCACGGAGTCGATCGGCCTCGAGCTCGACCGCGTTGTCGTCCCGCCACCTCGCGCAGCTCCGTCGGTGTCGCTCTCGCTGACACGACGCCTCGCTGCACACTCGCTGGCGATCACCCGCGCGCGGATCTGGTTGGAACCAGCGTCGACAGATCCGGCACGGTCGCTTGCGGGTCATCGCCCGCAGCGTCGCCGGTTGGGGATCGAGCGGGCCGCGGCGGCTCCGCGGGTGGGTCA
>JAMHUH010000544.1:0-10305 GCA_035904925.1 Nannocystaceae bacterium | reverse complement strand
GGTCGGGCTCCGGCGAGGAGGTCAGCACGACGCCCGCGATCGCGAGGGTCGCCGCGGCGCTCAGCGAGGCAACCCACGCGAGCTGTCGACGACGTCGAGTCTCGCGCTCGAGCGCCTCGAGCAGCGCGGCCATGTCGGGCCAGCGGGCCTCGGGCTCGCGGCTGAGACCGCGCCGGATCACTCGCCAGAGTCGGGTCGGGGGTCGCAGGCCTTCGCGCGAGCTGGGGACCCTGGGCTCGCCCTGCTCGAGCTCGTCGAAGCGCGCGAGCGAGCTCTTGAGCGAGAAGGGCGGCTTGGCCCACAAGGCCTCGTAGAGCGCGACGCAGAACGCGAATTGATCGCTGCGGGCGTCGACCTTGCTCGCGCACAATTGCTCGAGCGCCATGAATCGAATCGTGCCGAGCACGGCCCCCGACACGCTCGTGCGCATGTCGGCGCCGAGCGAGGGCGCCTCGCCCAGCTCGGGTCGGCGATCTTCGCCGCTGAGGACCAGGCCAAAGTCGGCCACGAGCACGCGACCCTCGTCGCTCAGCAGCACGTTGTCGGGCTTGAAGTCGCGATGCACGAGGCCCGCCGCGTGCACGGCCGCCAAGCCCCGACCGGCGGCGAGGAATTTGTCGAGCACGCTTCGCCAGCTGCCCTGGCCCTCGCTCAGCCAGCTGCCGAGGGTCTGGCCATGGACGTACTCCATGGCCACGAAGGTCCGGCCCTCGTGCTCGCCGAACTCGTAGACCTGGACGACGTTGGGGTGGGAGAGGCGAGCCAGCGCCCGGGCCTCGCTGCGCAGCCGTGCTTGATGGCTGGTGCCGCCGAGCCGACCCAGCACGCGCTTGATCGCGACCTTGCGATCGAGCTCCGCGTCGCGAGCCAGGTAGACCTCGCCCATGCCACCGGCGCCGATCCGCCGCTCGATCTCGTAGCGACCGATGCAGAGCGGCTGCCCGCGACCGAAGAGCTTGTGCCGAGCCGTGCTGACGATCCGCTGGTGCTCGAAGCTCTGCCGCTGCATCGCGACCTCGAAGATCGCGTCGTCTTCGCTGGGCTCGGGCGTCGGCGCGTCGGCACGCAGCGCGTCGGTCACCTCGCCGGCCGAGTGATCTTGCTGGGTGGGTTGCTTGGCCAAGTCCAGGCTCGGGTCTGAAACCCATTCTCGCATGCTTGGACGGACCAACTCGCTCGCGCCTCCCGAAGTTCAAGTCGGGCGTCGGCGAAAATTGTCCGGTTTTTTCTTCAGCTTTCTTTCGCGCGTTTCAGCTCTTCGCGGGGGCCGAGCTGCGCGCGGAGGTCTGCGGCCCAGGTGTCGAGTCCGTGCAGGGTGCTGGCCAGCAGCTCGGGCGAGGCGCTGAGCTCGGCCAAGCGCTCGGCCAGCAGCTCGCGCGCGACCCCCAGACGGCTGCGCAGGGTCGAGGCCGGGATCGCCAGGACCTCGGCGATCTCGGCGGTCTTGAGCTTCTCCCAATAGAAGAGCTCGAGCAGGACCTGATGCTTGACCGGCAGCCGACGCAGCGCCTCGAGCAGGATCCGGTGCTCTTCGCGGACACCGACGACGGTGCTCGGACCTGGCGCGAGCGTGGCCATCGAGTCGACCTCGGGGTCGATGTCCCGACCGCGCGCGAGCTGGCGCAGGTGCTCGCGCAGCACGTTCTGGGCGATCCCGAACAAGTAGGGCCGGAACGCCGAGTGCACGCGCTCGCGGCCCTCGATCATCCGCATGAAGGTCGTCTGAGTCAGATCTTCGGCGTGCTCGCGGACCTTGTTCTCGAAGAAGCGCGCGACCGCGTCGGCGTGACGATCGAAGAGCCGCTCGCCCGCTCGATCATCGCCCGAGCGCCAGCGCTCGAGCAGCTCGGTGTCCTGCTCCGACTCACCGGGCACGTCGCATCGTAGCCCTTGCGTCTGGGCAGCGGACGTCGCGTGGGAAGCCCAGAATGTGGCGCGGGATCGCCCGAATGAATGCCATTCATGGCTCCAGTATTGCCGCTCACAGAAATCCAGTTATATTGTAAAAATACGCATCCTGCGCGATAGATGGCTCACGGTGCTCGAGCCGCGCTAAAAGTGCCAATTTGCACTTTTTTGATGAGACTGGTTGCGCGCCCAAAAACCGCCTCTAGCGTCCGTTGTACAGGATCCGATCCCATGTTTCCACACATCGACGCTCACTACCTACCCCACGTCCTTCCCCTTCGCGCAGAGCGCGACAAGTCGATCGAATCGCTCCTCTTCGAGCTCGCCGACGACCGCGCGCTCGTGCACTTCTTGATGAGCTACTGCTCGATGCGCATCGGCACGTTTCGGCCGATCTCGGGCTGGCTGCGCAAGTCGGCCCGGCTCGGTCGAGACGCGGGCGACGACGAAGTCGGCGACGAGCTGTGTCGAGCGGCCGAGCGCGAAGAGGAGCATCGGCTCTTCCTGATCGCCGACCTCGTCTCGCAGCGCGAGGTCTGGACCAAGCGCCTGGGCGGGCATCCGATCGGGCTGCTGGCGCTGGTTCGTCGCCTGCCCAACCCGACCACCTCGCGGCACGTCGAGCTGCGCCACGCGGTCTCCGAGGATCCCTTCGCCATGATCGCGGTCGAGCTCGAGCTCGCCGAGTTTGGCCGCGCCTTCGGCCCCGCGCTCGTGCAAGGCGCTCACGTGATGCTCGGCGACGCCGCCGAGGACTGCCTGCGCTTCGTCCAGGCACGCACCGAAGACGCGGTCGAGCGCAGCCACGCGCGCCAGCGTCGGCTCGAGCTCTTGCTCGCGCGCGACCCCAGCAAGGGCGAGGTCTGGGCGGCACGCAGCGGCGAGCTCGTGCGCAGCTACTGCGAGGTCTTGATCGCCTCGACGGCGCACGGGCATCTGCGGACGCCGCCCTCGGGGAGTGCGAGCAGCGCGGGGTTCTTGCTCGACTAACCTGTGGGCCGCATGGGCGAGACCGAAAAATCCCAGCTCGACAACCTGATCACGCCCGCGGGCTACACCAAGCTCGAGGCCGAGCTCAATCAGCTGTGGAAGGTCGAGCGCCCACAGGTCACGTCCGAGGTCACCGCCGCGGCGGCGCTCGGGGATCGCTCGGAGAATGCGGAGTACCAATATGGCAAGCGAAGGCTGCGCGAGATCGATCGTCGGGTTCGATGGCTCAACAAGCGGATGGCCGAGGTCAAGGTCGTGCGCACGCACCCGCGCGACGGCAAGGTTCACTTCGGCGCGTGGGTCAGCGTCGAGGACGAAGCAGGCGAGAGCAAGGACTGGCAGCTGGTCGGCAGCGACGAATTCGACGTCGCGCTCGGCAAGATCAGCGTGGTCTCACCGATCGGTCGGGCGCTGCTCGGCAAGGAGGTCGACGAGGAGATCGAGATCCATCGGCCCAAGGGCGCGCTGACCTTGCTGATCACGGCGATCCGCTACGACCCCGCGTGATCGTGATACACCCGGCGCCTGCATGCGCGAGTGCGACATCAGCCTCGAGATCGACTGCCCGCCAGAGCGCTTTTGGCCGCTCTACTTCGACGAGGGCTTCAACCGCGACACCTTCCTCGAGGGCCTCGGCTGGGACGATCCCAAGATCACCGAATTTCGGGCCGACGCCGAGCTGATCGTGCGCAACATCGCCGCCCACCCGAAGCTCGAGATCGGGGGCAAGGTCGCGGCGCTGATCGGCGAGAAGCTCGGCTACCAAGAGTGGGGCCGCTTCGATCGCCAGACCGGCGAGTTCGCGTTCCGCCAACGGACCAACATCTTCGGCGACAAGCTGTGGCTGCGCGGCAAGATGTGGGCCGAGGCGCTCGGGACCGAGCGGATGCGCTGGCGGACCAAGCTGACCATCGAGTGCACGGTGTTCGGGGTCGGCTCCTTGCTCGAGCGCGCGGCCGAGCACAACGTCTACAAGGCTTGGCCGCAGTGCTCGACCTACTGGAACCGCTGGCTGAGCGAGCACCCCGATCGGGTAGGTCGCCCGCTCGAACGAGCCGAATGAGTCGTCGACACCGGGCGCGCGCAGGGTCGACACTCGCGCCATGAGCGACACCGAGACTCTGGCGATCATCGGCTTGGGCAACGTCGGCGCGGCGCTGGGCGTTCGGCTCGCGGGCGCAGGGCATCCGATCCGCTTTGGCGCGCGGCCGGGCAAGGACCACGGCGAGCTGCTCGACAACGTGACCTCGGTCGGCGGCCAGGCGGTGGTCGTGTCGCCAGCCGAAGCCGCGGCCGAGGCATCGATCGTGTTCTTGGCGGTCCCGGCCACCGCCGCGATCGATGCCGCCCGCGAGCTCGATCTGGCTCCGGGCAAGATCCTGGTCGACTGCACCAACCCCGTCGGCTGGGACAAGGGGCCGATCTGGACGCCGCCGGCCGCTGGCTCGATCGCGGCGGCGCTGGCCGAGGCGCTGCCGCAGGTCCGCGTGATCAAGGCCTTCAACGGGTTCGGGGCCGAGTTCCACGCCGACCCCAAGCTCGGTGACACGGCCGTCGACGTGTTCATGGCTGGCGACGACATGCCGAGCAAGATTCAGCTCGCGCTGCTGTCTCGCAAGGCCGGGTTCTCGCCGGTCGACGTCGGGCCGCTGCGCAACGCGGCGCTGCTCGAGAACCTCGCGGTGCTGTGGATCCACCTCGCGACGGTCGGTGGCCGCGGTCGCGAGGTCGCGTTCAAGCTGCTCGACCGAGCCTGACCCTCAGTCCGTGCCGCAGTAGCGCAGGTTGCAGACCGGCGCGTTCGGCAGGTGATACAGGTAGAAGTCGGGGCAGGCGACGATGTCGACCTGGGCATTCCAGGCGCACTGGTTGCCCGACCAGTTGAAGCAGACCTGGCGCGAGACCACGCCATCGGCGAGGCCCGGGTGGCTGCCGTTGACCCAGCCGGGCGCGTGCGTGCCACAGCTGTAGATCGGCGGCACGATCTCGGGCATGTGGGTCCCGGCCGCGCCCTCGAAGCGGTACCACTGGAGGCCGTTGAACTGGCCGTCGGCGGCGTTTTGATCGCAGATGACGGTGGCCATCGAGTTGACGTTGCGGTTGGCCAGGTTGAGCGAGGTGTAGGGCAAGAAGCACTGCGGGTCGCCGTGGGCGATGCACATCTCGTCGCAGCCGTTGTTGGGGTCGGCGTCGCCGTCGTCGCACTCCTCGACGCCCTCGTGCTTGATGCCGTCGCCGCAGTAAGGCGTCGCGCAGGTGTCGGTGCAGTCGTCGGTCGCGACCAGGTTGCCGTCGTCGCACTCCTCGACGCCCTCGTTGACGTAGCCGTCGCCGCACTCGGCCGGGGTGCAGAACACGGGGATGCAGCCGTCGTTGGACTCCATGTTTCCGTCGTCGCACAGCTCGACGTCGGCCTGGACGAAGCCGTCGCCGCAATAGGCGAGCTGGCAGGCCGGGCAGTCGTCGGTGGTGTCGGCGTTGCCGTCGTCGCACTGCTCGCCGGCTTGCAAGATCCCGTCGCCGCAGGTGCCGGGCAGACACATCTGGTTGCACATGTCCGAGTCGTCGGTGTTGGCGTCGTCGCACATCTCGACGCCCTCGTGGACGAAGCCGTCGCCGCAGGTCGGCAGCTTGCAGCCCTCGACGCAGTCGTCGGTGTTGATCGCGTTGCCGTCGTCGCACTCCTCGAAGCCGGCATAGACGAGGCTGTCGCCACAGGTCGCGATCGTGCAGGCGGTCGTGCACTTGTCGTCGTCGGCGTTCTGCGAGCCGAGGTCGCACTCTTCACCCGGCTCGACCAGCCCGTTGCCACACTCGGTGCTCGGGCCATCCGTGGTGTCGGTCGTTCCGCCGTCGGTGGTCGACGACGAAGTGCTCTCGCCGAAGTCCCCGAAGGTCCCGAGCTCGTCGTCGCTGCCACCGCCCGGGCAACCAGCCAGCACGACCAGCGGACCACAGATGCCAAGTGAAATCAGGGTGCTGCGCATGACACATGTTTGCATGGGTCGGGGTGGGCCGAGCAAGCCCGATGCGCGCCGAATCGGAGCGATTGGAGGCGCGAGCGGGCGAGCCCAGCGCGGGGTCGAGTTGACAGTCGAGCGGCGCGCGGAAACCATCCCGCCCGTGCGCAAGCTTCTGCCGCTCGCCCTTTGCCTCTTCGCTTGCAAGACCGAGCCGGTGCCCGAAGCCCACGCCGAGGGTGGGGCCGAGAGGGCCGATGCCGCGGAGCCGGTCGCCGAGGCCGGCGAGGTCGCCCCGCCCGAGCCGGCCGCACAGGCCGGCATGATCGGCTCGAAGCGGAGCGATACCTGCAAGTCGACGATGGCGGAGTTCGCCAAGCTGCGCACGGGTCAGCCCGCCGACGCCTTGGCCAGCTTCGGGCTCGGCTACCGAGCGCCCGAGAGCACGACCGCCGCGTGGGTCCAGGCGACCGACAAGGCGCTCGCGCGGGTCGACGACTCGGGCCAGGCGCTCGATCACCTGGCGATCCTCGCCGCGCTCGATCAGTCCTCGGGCAGCGGCGAGCCCTCGATCGCCGAGCGAGCGCGGATCGACACCGTCCAGCTGGTCAACAAGGTCGCGCTGCTCGACATGCGCCGCAAGTTCGAGCGGGTGGCCAAGGCCGGCGAACCCGAGGGCATGCCGCTCGACGATCTCGACGCCCTGCTGGCCGAGTGGGACGACGCCTGGTGCTTGTGGGACGGCGCCCTGCGTCCGCTCGCCCAGTCGATCGACGAAGAGGGCGGCGAGGGCTGGGAAGAGCAGATCGTCGAGGCCTTCATGGCGGGCCGCACCGGGCTGATCGGCAAGTACGACCAAGCCAAGGTCCGCTCGAACCGGGAGATCGCCGAGAAGTCGACCTACGCGGTCATTCAGCGCTTGGTCCTGACGCGCGCGAGCACGGCCAAGCAAGCCAACGACGCCCGCGTCGGCCGGGTCGCGCTCGGTTTGCTCGCGGTCATCGAAGATCGCATCAGCGATCGCAACGGCCCCGGCCTCGCCCGTATCCAAGCCATGCTCGCGGGTCCGCCGGCCGAGATCGACGCCGCCGCGATCGAGCGCGAGCTCGGCAAGGCCTTCGCCAAGCGGGCTCGCAAGTACTGCGACGAAGCCGTGAAGAGCGGCACGCTCGGCAGCGGCGAGGGCATCAAGGGCGCGTGGGAGGGCCTGACCTATTCGAAGCTGATCCTGCCCGGCATGCGCGAGACTTTGGCCGGCCAGAGCTTCGACGCCGACGCCTACATGGCCGACTGGGACAGCTACGTGGTCGCGGTCGAGGGCAACGACGCGAGCGGGGCCGCGGCGATCAGCGAGCGGCTGGTCCAGTGGAACTGTGCGTATCAAGAGGCGCTCGGGATCGCCGAGTGTGCGACGACCTCCAACGAGCCTGGCTGAGGCCGACGGCGCTTCATGTCGGGGGGGTTCTGTGCGATGTTCGTGGCGCCATGAGCATGATTCGCAGCGAAGAGGTGAGGCAGTGGAAGCCGATCCTGCGCGCGCTGGATCCCCTGCGCGAGGTTGGGCTCGAAGAGATCGACGACCTCTACGCGGAGCGTCGCGCAGCGCCCTACAAAGAGATCGCCACAGACCTCTTGACCGCCGACCGAGCCGCAGAGGTCAAGGTAATCCTGTGTGGCGCGCGCGGCTCGGGCAAGTCGACCGAGCTCACCCGGCTCGCCCGCGAGCTCAGCCCCGAATTCTGCGTCGTGCACACCGACTTGGCCGCGGGATTGCCAGAGCAAGCCGGGACCCTGGCGGTGCTGACCTTGTTGGGTGTCGCGGGCTTGCACGCGATCCAGATTTGGTCCGGCGATGACGACACGACGAAAGCGAGCGTCGCCCTGGTTCGTGGCAGCGAGCAGCTCCAAGGCGCGCTGACCAAGTTCGGAGCCGCAGGGTCGATGGTGACCACGCTCCTCGACGCCGTATCCGGCATCGTGACGGTGTTCAATCCGGCGGCTGGCGCCGTGCTCGCGACGACGAATGCGGTCGCCAAGGCGACGGGCAGCCTGGTTGGCAAGGCCACCGAGCTTCGCCATGCGCTCGGCCGCGGACCTTTGCAAGGGCGCCTGCCCGCGGACAAGCGCGATGACGCGAAGGCGGTCGTCGACGCCGTCAACTCGATCCTCGACGAACTCGAGCGACTCGCGGGCAAGCCCGTGGTCTTGTTGGCCGATGGTCTCGACAAGCGAACGGGTGTCGAGGAGGTCCAACTCGCGCTGAGTGAGGAGTACCTGCTACGAGAGTTGCGGGCACCCTTGGTGCTGACTGGACCTGTCAACCTCCGCCATGATCCTCGCTTTCGCGCGATGCCGGGCGGCTTTCGATTGGCGTTGCTCTACAACATTCCGGTCTGCGAGCGAGGCGGCGAGGCGGTGCGCCCCGCGAGCGAAGGGATCGCCTTGCTTCGAGAGCTCTACGAGCGGCGCCGCAGCGCCTCCGGGATTCGGGCGGACCTCATGAGCGCGGGAATCCTCGATCGCGCCGCGCTCATGTGTTCGGGGATCATCCGTGAATTCCTCGGGCTCCTGCACGCCACGTGCAAGAACGCGCTGCAATCGGAGCGCGAGACGGCGACGCCCGAGGACCTCGAAGCCGCGATCCGGGCGCGTCGCTTGGCGATGGAGGGCTACCTCAACGAGCAGAGCGTGGGGATCCTTCGGCGCGTCCTCGCCAAGGGGATCGTCCCGGCGGGGGAGGCTGCCGACGTTCTGCTCTTCGAGAATTTCATCGCTTGCTATCCGAATGGCGACGTTTGGTTCCGGCCTCACGAGCTGATCGCAGACTACATTGCCAATCAATCGGTGGCTGAATGAGCGAAGGGCTCGATGTCTCGCTCGCTGAATTGGGCGAGCGCATCGAGCAAGAGCTCGCTATCACCGATTGGCGTGCGATCATCATGGTCGTGGTTGTCGCGCCGGGCCTCGAGCACGAGGTCGAGCGCGTAATCCTCAATCAGCCGATCGCTCCAACCCAGCTGCTCGAGGTGGTGGTGCGGCGTGACGAGGTCGGCCGCGAGCAGCTGCGCGCCTTCAATCGTGCACGCGATAGCTTGTTGGCCGAGAAGCGCCTGATCGTGCTGCGGGCGAGCTCGGCGGCCGACGTTCGATTTCTTCGCGAGGTCGCGCCCGATTTGACCGCGGCCATCGACCTGACGCTCGAAGTTCAGGCCGACGTCGCGGGGCGTAGGGCCGATTGGTCGCTTTGCGACCAGCAGGTGCGGGCGCTGATGATGAGCCTGCACGCGACGATGGACTTCACGGGGCTCTTGCCGGCGAGCGTCGAGCAGCGGGTGCTCCCGCTCGAAGATCTCTATCAGCCCTTGGTCGATCTTCACCCTGCGCGCGATCTCTTCGAACCCGGGTTTGCGCATGGTCGTGGATGGTTCGTGAGCGGTCACCCCGGCACCGGGAAGACGACCTTCGTTCGGCATCTGGCGTGGAGCTACGCGGCGGGGCGGAGCGACATCCTCGCGATTGGCCCCAAGACTCCGCTCCTGGTGTCGCTGTCGGACTACGCCGACGAGCGCGAGCGAGACCGAGTTCGAACTTTGGTCGAATTTCTGCCGGGCTGGCTGGAAGAGCAAGGGGTCCGAGATGGCGCCGCATTGCCGGCAAACTTGCCCGAGGTGCTCTTGTTGCTCGATGGGCTCGATGAGTTGCGCAGCGTCGACGCGCGGCGAGCCGTGCTCGAAGAGGTTGGTCAATTGATTCGTGAGCGAGGGATCGGCGGTGTCGTGGTGACCGGCCGGAGTTTTCTCGTCGAGGAGTTTCGCAGGCAAGATCACGCGTTGAGACTGGTCACGACGGTCGAGCCGAGTCCGACGCAAATGCGGGCCTTTGTCGAGACCTTCGTGCGCTTGCGTCAGGGCACGGCGAGGCGCGCCCATGAGTTCATCGTGAAGATCGAGGCCGATCGCGATCTGCGGGTGCTCGCTCGGACTCCGCTCATGCTCGCGTTCATGGTGATCCTCGACGAATTCGAGGGGCGACTGCCGGATCGACGGATCGAGATTTACTACCGTCTGGGCGAAATGCTCGTCGATCGTTGGACGCGTGCTCGGAGCATCGGCGCGAACGTGTCGCGGCGTGAGCGGCCGACTCGGGCCGACGCGCTGCGGGTGCTCGGACCGATCGCATGGTGGACGCTCGAACGAGGCGGCGCTGCGGTGCACGAGCAGGCCTTGCTCGACGAGATCGAGCGGATCGAGGCGCGCCGCGAGACGCCGAGCGAAGCCAAGAAGCGAGCGGAGGTGTTGCTCGAATTGCTGCGCTCCGACACGGCGCTCTTGGTGCCCCTGCCAGGTCGTCGCTGGCGTTTCGTGCATGCGTCGATCGGGGAGTATTTTGCCGGCGTCGAGGCCGAGCGTGACCCCCAGCGCTGGGCAGCGCTGCGAGAGAGTCCCTT
>JAMHUH010000543.1:0-3186 GCA_035904925.1 Nannocystaceae bacterium | reverse complement strand
AGCTGCACGTCGGCTTGGCGGGCCATCGCCAGCAACCAGGGCAGGCCGACGTCGCGCGGGTTGATCAGCTTGACCCGACCCAGATGCGCCAGGGCCATCCCGCGCAGGCGCTGGTTCATGACCAAGCCCTTGAGCCACTCGGCATCGATGTCGCCCTTGGCGAACATCTCGAGGTCCTCGTCGAGGAACCAACCGGCGATCTGGTCGGTGAGCTCGGGATCGAGCAGCTTGGCCTTGATCCAGTCGACGCCGATCTCCTTGGCCTTGCGCTCGGCCAGCGCTTCGAAGGCGGTGTTCTTGTCCCAGTAGCCGACCTGCCGGCTCTCGACCATCGCCTTGAGCAGCGCGACCGCGGGCTTTTGCTTGTGCTTGGAGTAGAACGCGTCGATCCAGCGCCGCCCCTGCCAGCCGCCGGTCATCAGGCCGATGTAGAGCTCGGCGGTGATGTCCTTGGGTGTGAACCCGGCCTCGAGCTGCTTGATCGCGAAGCCGTTGGCCGCCGTGTCGAGCAGCCGGATCAACGCGGGCAGGCCGATCTGCTTGGCGTCGACCTTCTCGAGCCGCGCGAGCGCGAACTTGCGGCTCGGCTCTTGCGTGGCGGTGATCAACAGGTCGATCAGGCGCGCGACCGGGATGTCCTTGGCGTGCGCGTTGGCGTACTCGATCGCGTACTTGACCGCCTTGTCGTTGGGCGAGCCGAGCAGCTCGAGGACCATGTCGTGGAGGCCGAGCCCGGCCAGCTTCGACTGATGGAACTCGGGGCTCTTCTCGAGCAGCTTGACCACGAAGGCGTGGACCGAGCCCGAGGGCTTGCGACCGAGCCGACCGAGCCACGCCGGATCGACCTCGCGCAGCGTGTTGGGGAAGTCGGCCTCGAGCGAGCGGGTCGCGAAGGCGAGCACGCCGTCGTTCTCGGAGTCTTCGATCAGCCGCAGCAGCGGCTCGGGGCTGAGCTTCCAGGCCTCGTCGAAGGCCCGCATGTTCAGCTTGTCGGGCGGGTTGGGAGCCCAGCCCGCGCTGCGCTTGCCGACCAGCGCCTTGTGGTTCCAGATCTGTTGGATGATCCAGCAGCCGTAGGGCGAGAAGTCGCGCTCGTAGTGACGCATCACCTGGACCGCGAACTGCGGGTAGAGCTCGGGCACCGCGAGGCCGAGGTAACGCAGGTACCTCCAGGCGCGCCGGCGCAGGTACATCGAGGTCGCGGGCGAGACCTCGCCGAAGTTGTTGGGCTTGCGCGAGAACACGTCGAGCCGCCACGCGAGCACCCCGAACATCTCGGCGTCGTGGCGCTCCTCGCTGCGCTTGTAGATGGCCTTGAGCGCCTTCCACATGCCCCAGCCGGTCTTGCCGCGGGTGAAGATGTCGATCAGCGCCGCGCGATCGGACTCGCTGCCGCGCTCGTAGACGCGGATCAGCAGGTCGCCGAGCATGAGCCGCGGCGGCGGGTTGGGAGCCGTCATCAGCTGCTCCCACGCGTCGACCCGGATGGTCTTGACCTCCTCGGGGCCCTTGCCCCACAGCGCGTAGGGCTGGAGCGCGCCACGCAGACGACCGAGCGTCCACGCGTCTTGAGAAAGAGGCCGCGCGTCGGCGTCTTCGCCCTCTTCGGGCCGGTCCTCGGCGGGGTCCGGCAGCTCGAGGTAACGAACCACGAGATCCGCGAGCTGGGGATCGTGGCCATCGACGGCGTGGGTGATGTCGGCAAACGTGACTTCGCGGTTCATGGTGATGATGTCCGCTTCCGGTTCAGGCCGGGCGGCGAGTGTGGATCATCAGGCGCACGACCCGCAAGCCTGAATTTTCACGGCCGAAACGTGCACCCGCGTTCGCACCAAGACCATTGTCATTCCTCGCGAAACTCGAATTGGGGTATTTCGAGAATGGCGTGAATCCACGCGCCACGAGCTCCGCTACATTCTCGCTGTGAGGCGGAGATCTACGCGATTTCGAGCTCGAGAGCCTCGCGTTGCTCGCGAAAGAATATCGAGATTCTCGCTCGAGACTCGCTCGATTGCGCCCGCTCCGCGAGCCCCGGTTTTCGTCAGCAGCCGACCGTCTCGCGGCTCGGCCAGGTGCGCGTAGCGCATCGTCTCCATCACGCGGCCGTGACCGAGCCCACTCAGTACCTGCCGGATCGCGACCCTCCCAACCGGCGGTGCATCTAACCTGCCTTGGCCCAGTCCCGGGCCACGCGCTCGGCTTGCTCGAGCGAGCGAGCGTGTCGACGAGGTCGTCCTTGAGCGTCACTCCAGTGCGGCTGAGCTCAAAAGCATCGCAAAGACGCGCGAGTCGCTTCACGGTGAGGACATCGAGGGCGGTGCGCTTCGTTGCTTTCGTCATCGATCGGCTTCGCGCAGGGTACGACGCATGGCCGCGCCCTGTGAAGGGCCGACCTCAAGCGGCGGGCTGCGCGTCGCTCCGTCGCTCCTCGTGAGCCTTGCGGGCCCGCGGGCACTTCCGCTCGCACCCCTGCCGCGGGTCGAAGTCGCCGGGCAGAAGACGGCGGCAAGCCGACCTCAGCTTCGAGGCCGCGGCGAGCTCGGATCAAGGGCCAGTCGGGTTCGACCACTCGACGTCGAACCCTTCCTTGATTCGCGCGAGGACAACCTCTGGATTCGTTCCATGCTTCGTGGCGATGGCTTGCGCCGCATGTCGAGCCCAATCGACCAGAAGAAGCCCCCAGCTCGCAGGATCTTCCCATGCGTCAGGGTTGAGAGCAAATCGCTGTGCATCCCCGGTGATCCAGACTCGAAGAATTTCCTCGGCATCGGGGTCTTCGAGAACACTATCGGGCAATCGTAGATTCTTGATCCGACCCACGCTGAGCGACGGACGTCGGCGAGCTGTTCGAAGGCGGGAAGTCCCTCAGCTCGGCGGCCAACTCAGTCCTCGAAGCGAAGCTGGAGGTCGACCCAACGCGGACCACGACCAACGCGGACCACGACCGCCTCGGCGCCCTCGCTGGCGCGGTATACTTTGGTTGCCGCGTCGAGATCGTCGATCACCGCGTCGTCGACCGCCTCGAGCACGTCGCCCGCCCGCAGACCGAGCTCGTGCGCGATCATTCCGGGCTCGACCCTGACAAAGACGAAGCGGCTCAGCGTCGGGTCGAAGACGATCACTGCATCGTCGGCGAGCATGCTCGGGTCGTCCCAGAGCGTTCGGGCATATTCGGCGTCGATGATG